>CAYXZF010000052.1:0-17780 GCA_964469845.1 uncultured Phocaeicola sp. | reverse complement strand
GTGAATCCACTGGTGTTTGAGACCAGCGCGTCTACCGATTCCGCCATCTGGGCATTTTACCGCTTCAATAAGTTAGAACTCTTTTTCTTTTCCGTACCCAGACCCGGGGTCGAACCGGGATGGAAGTGAATCCACTGGTGTTTGAGACCAGCGCGTCTACCGATTCCGCCATCTGGGCATGAATGAAATTCAAGAGTAACTTCTTGATTGCGGGTGCAAAGTTACGACTTTTTTGTTTATTCCCAAATTTTTATCAAGAAAATCTTCAAAAAAAGTGTTTATAACAACATTTAAACCAAATAAAAGGGAGATATACGAAATTAAGAGTATCTTAGCGAAAACTTTAAAACCGATTGATATCATGACGAGCAGTAACAATTATTGTGTGATTATGGCGGGAGGAATCGGAAGCCGATTTTGGCCGTACAGCCGTAAGAACAAGCCCAAACAGTTTCTGGATTTCTTCGGAATGGGGCGTACCCTTCTGCAACTGACTTTCGACAGATATAAAAAGATAGTACCCCCGGAACAAATCCTTGTAGTGACCAACGTGCAATACGAGGAGTTGGTCAAGGAACAGTTGCCGGAACTGGCCGATAATCAAATTCTGTCGGAACCCACGCGGCGTAACACGGCACCTTGCATCGCTTGGGCCTCGGATGCCATCCGCCGCCTGAACCCGAATGCCAACATGGTGGTGGCTCCTGCCGACCACCTCATCTTAAAGGAAGCGGAGTTTGGCGAAGCCATCCGGAAGGGACTGGAATTTGTGGCTCATTCGCCGCAACTGCTGACGCTCGGTGTCAAGCCCGGCCGTCCGGAAACCGGTTACGGATACATTCAGATTGACGATGAACGGCAGGGAGACTTTTACAAGGTGAAGACGTTTGTCGAGAAACCTCAGCCGGAGTTGGCGAAACTGTTTGTCGAAAGCGAAGAATTTTATTGGAACTCAGGCATCTTTCTGTGGAATGTAAATACCATTTTGGATGCTTTCGACCGCATCATGCCCGAAGTATATTCCAAACTTTCGGATGGAGAGGAAGGCTTTGCTTCTTGTCCGAACATTTCCATCGACTATGGCATCATGGAGAAAGCGGAAAACGTATATGTGCAACTCTGCGACTTCGGTTGGGCCGACTTGGGCACTTGGGGAGCCTTGCACGAAGCCGCTCCGAAGGACAATCATCGGAATGTCATTATCAACGGGCATACCTTGCTTTACGACTGCAAAAACAGCGTCGTCGCTTTGCCCGAAGGGAAACTGGCCGTTTTGCAAGGGCTGGAGGATTACTTGGTGGCGGATACGGACAACGTGCTGCTGGTGTGCCGCAAGGACGATGAGAGCACCATCCGCCGCTATGTGAACGATGTGCAAGTGAAACTGGGCGACCGCTTTGTGTAACCAAACAAGAAATGCTCCCCTGCGGGGGAGCATTTCTTATATATATAATGTATAAAGGAAGAAGGTTACTTGCGGTTGCTTTCCCAAGCCTCGCTGATGGCTTTGGCCGCAGCTGCCAATTCTTCGGGAGCAGGGTTCAGCTTTTGGTTAGAGAACCAAATGTCCGATTCCTTCTGAAGGGGGATGAGGTGGATGTGCGCGTGAGGCACTTCCAGACCGATGACCGCCTGTCCCACTTTCTTGCAAGGGAAAGTTTGTTGGATGGCTTTCGCCACTCCCTTGGCGAATACCTGCATGGCGGCCACTTCGTCGTCCTCCAAGTCAAAAATGTAACTCACTTCGCGTTTGGGCACCACCAATGTATGACCTTGCACCAACGGGTTGATGTCGAGAAACGCATAAAACTGTTCGTTCTCGGCCACCTTGTAGCCGGGAATCTCACCTGCGATGATTTTGCTGAATATCGTTGCCATATCTATGTTGTATAAAAAAGAAGGCAGACTCGCCGTGACGCGAACCTGCCTATCCGTTAAAATGAAATGTTTAAAATTTCCAGACTGATTTTGCCCTGCGGAATGGTGATTTCGGCTACATCGCCTACTTTCTTGCCCAGCAAACCTTGAGCAATCGGGGTGTTTACGGAGATTTTGCCCTGTTTCAGGTCGGCTTCACTTTCCGCAACGAGTGTATAGGCCATCTTCATGCCTGTCTTCACGTTCTTCAGTTCCACTTTGGTCAAAATCTGTACGCTGTCGCACTTCAACTTTGAAGTATCGATAATCTTCGCGTCGCCGATTGTCGCTTTCAGCTGGCTGATTTTCATTTCCAGCAAGCCTTGCGCTTCTTTGGCGGCATCGTACTCCGCGTTTTCCGACAAGTCGCCCTTATCGCGCGCTTCAGCGATGGCGGCAACGATTTTCGGACGTTCTACGGCTTCCAAGTGCTTCAGTTCTTCCACCAGCTTCTTGTAACCTTCTTCTGACATATAAGCCATAATGTTTCCTCCTTTAATGATTTTATTTGTTTGTTTTTCTTCGTTCTGTATAAAAATAAAAAGAATTCCGACAAAGCCAGATGTCGGAACCCTCTTTTTACCATAACCTTTGCAAAGATAGGTCTTTATTTGATACGAGCCAAATCTGTCGGGGTAAATTCTAACAATTTTAAACGATTTAGGCTCATAATTAGCTTTTTTACAAGAGTTTCTTGATGGATGTTTCCAAGTCGGCCAACTCGTTGATTCGTGCGTTCAGCACATTGTCGCGACCCACCACGAATACCGTGGGCAGGGCGGTCACTCCGTAAAGGTTTACGTAGGTGGAATAAATGCCGTTGGCGTCGCGCACGCAAACCCAAGGGAGATTGTCGGCCGAGGTTTTCCAGAAGTGCTCATCGGCATCCAAAGCCACTTGATAGATTTCCAATCCCTGCGCGTGGTACTTGTTGTAGAGTTCGCGCAAAGCCAAGTTGTGTGCCGCCGACATGGCGTTGTTGTAAACCGTGAAGTCGAGCAGCACGACCTTTCCTTTCAGGTCGGTCAGACGACGCACGTTTCCTCGCAAATCCTTCAGTTCGACGTCGATGATGTCCGCTTCCTTGATGATGGAGGGGTCAATCTCCACTTCCTCTTGTTGAGGCTTACGGGTATTCTTCATACCCTTGATGACCATGTTGTAAAGGTTGCGCGAACGGTCGGCGTGCGGGTAAGCGTTGTTTAAGCTGGTGGCTACGGCCGCGAAACACTTGATATCGTCCTTGTTGCTCAGCGGGTCGAAAATCATATATCCGTTCAGCGTCTGGAACAGGGCGAAGTAGGCATACGATGTATTGGGAGCCGCGAAGATATAGTTGCGTTTCACCTTTTCTTTATAGTCGTTCACCAATGTCGCCAATCGGTCTTGCGCGATTCCGGCGGGCATCCGGCTTTGCACCAGCTTGGCTGCTTCCTGCTGCAACTCGGCTTGCAGAAGTGTCAGCTCCTTTATCTTTCGGTTGTTTTCCGAACCTTCGATGGTGTAATCCGTGTCAAACTTGCCGGCTTCGGCTTTTACGGTTACTGTTTCGGTAGAGTCTACCGAAAAGTTGATAACTTTGCCTTCCATCCGCAGCCGGTAGAACTCCGGAGATTCCGGCCGTGTTTCGGAAAAACTGAAACTGCCGTTGCCGTTCAGCTTGACCGAGTCGAGCAAGACAAGGCCGTTCAAGCCGGACGCTTCCAGATAAAGCACCTTGTCGGCCGCTCCGCTCACTTCGCCTTGCACTTTGAATTTCGGTTCGTTATCACATGCTCCCAATCCGATTGTCAGAAGTGCGAGCAAAAAATAGACCATTTTCTTCATCACCAAATTTTATATAAAAGTGTGTTCTCTGTTTAAATTCGGGTGCAAAGATACGGCTTTTCATGGTTTCACAAAGCATTTCGGGAGGTTCTTCACTGTTAAAATGAAAAAAAACGGTAATAAAATGAACTTTTCATCTCATTCTCACCTTATTAAAAGAATAAATGCCTATCTTTGCACGATTTTTAGACGAAATTATATAATAAAACATTTTTATGATTAATCCTATTGTTAAGACGATCGAGCTTCCCGATGGCAGAACCATCACGCTCGAAACGGGAAAGCTGGCAAAACAGGCAGACGGTTCTGTGATGCTTCGCATGGGTAACACCATGTTGCTTGCTACTGTTTGTGCAGCAAAAGATGCAGTTCCCGGTACAGATTTCATGCCGCTTCAGGTAGAGTACAAAGAAAAATATTCAGCGTTCGGACGTTTTCCGGGCGGCTTTACCAAGAGAGAAGGCAAGGCTTCGGATTACGAAATCCTGACTTGCCGATTGGTAGACCGTGCCCTCCGTCCGCTTTTCCCCGATAACTTCCATGCCGAAGTTTATGTAAACATCATCCTCTTTTCTGCCGATGGCGTAGACATGCCGGATGCTTTGGCCGGTTTGGCTGCTTCTGCCGCTCTTGCCGTATCCGACATTCCGTTCGGCGGTCCGATTTCTGAAGTTCGCGTGGCTCGCATCGACGGTCGATTCGTCATCAACCCCACTTTCGACCAGCTTGAAAATGCCGATATGGATTTGATGGTAGCCGCCACTTACGAGAACATCATGATGGTGGAAGGCGAAATGGACGAAGTGAGCGAACAGGATTTGCTCGAAGCACTGAAGGTGGCTCACGAAGCCATCAAGGTTCACTGCAAGGCGCAGATGGAACTGATGGAAGAAGTCGGCTCTACCGTAAAACGCGAATATTGTCACGAAGTGAACGATGAAGAACTCCGCAAGGCTGTTCACGACGCCTGCTACGACAAGGCTTATGCCATCGCTGCATCGGGCAACAGAAACAAGCACGAACGCGGCGAAGCTTTTGAAGCCATCCGCGAAGAGTTTAAGGCGCAGTTTACCGAAGAAGAACTGGAAGAAAAGGCGGCTCTCATCGACCGTTACTACCACGATGTGGAAAAGGAAGCGATGCGTCGTTGCATCCTCGACGAAGGCAAGCGTCTCGATGGTCGTCAGACCACCGAAATCCGTTCCATCTGGTGCGAAGTAAGTCCGCTGCCGGGTCCTCACGGTTCGTCAATCTTTACCCGCGGTGAAACTCAGTCGTTGAGCACCGTCACATTGGGCACCAAACTCGATGAAAAGACCATCGATGATGTGCTCGACCAGCACAAGGAACGCTTCTTGTTGCACTACAACTTCCCGCCGTTCTCAACCGGTGAAGCCAAGGCGCAGCGCGGTGTAGGCCGTCGTGAAATCGGTCACGGTCACTTGGCGTGGCGTGCGTTGAAGGGCATGGTTCCCACAGACTATCCTTACACCATCCGCGTGATGTCCGACATCCTCGAATCCAACGGTTCTTCGTCTATGGCTACCGTTTGTGCAGGTACGTTGGCGTTGATGGATGCCGGTGTGCCCATCAAGAAGCCCGTATCCGGTATCGCCATGGGCTTGATTAAGAATGCCGGCGAAGACAAGTACGCCGTGTTGTCCGACATCCTCGGCGATGAGGACCACTTGGGCGATATGGACTTCAAGGTGACAGGTACCAAGGATGGTATCACCGCCACTCAGATGGACATCAAGGTAGACGGTCTTTCGTACGACATCCTCGAAAAGGCGTTGCTCCAAGCCAAGGCCGGTCGCGAACACATTTTGAACAAACTGACGGAATGTATCGCCGAACCGCGTCCGGATTTGAAACCGCACGCACCGCGCATCGAAGTCATCACCATCCCGAAAGAATTTATCGGCGCGGTGATTGGCCCGGGCGGAAAGATTATTCAGGGTATGCAGGAAGAAACCGGCGCAACCATCACCATCGAAGAAATCGACAACATGGGTCGCGTGGAAATCTCCGGTACTTGCAAGCAGAGCATCGATGACGCCACCCGTCTGATTAAGGCCATCGTAGCTGTTCCCGAAGTGGGCGAAGTGTACAAGGGTAAGGTTCGTTCCGTCATGCCTTATGGCGTATTCGTGGAATTCCTGCCGGGTAAGGACGGTTTGCTTCACATTTCCGAAATCGACTGGAAGCGTCTCGAAACCATCGAAGAGTCCGGCTTGAAGGAAGGTGATGAAATCGAAGTGAAGTTGCTCGACATCGACCCGAAGACCGGCAAGTTCAAACTGTCGCGCAAGGTGTTGCTTCCGAAACCGGAAAGAGCGGAAAAGTCCGAACGTCTGGAAAGAAGAGAGAGAAAGCAGTAATCTCATTATACCTTATATATAAATGCGGGGGTTCCTCAGCGGGGACATCCGCATTTTTTTAGTCCTTTTTTCTTCCGACGGTTGGAAATCCGGCATAAAAGAGGCAGACAACTGTTTCCTGTAAAACTGTTATCACTCTCTGATTCGTGCCAAAAAGTGTATGTTTCTTTGCCAAAAGAGTCCTGTTTTACCCTCATACAAATATACAAAAGTGGCAAGTTTTGAGACTTAAATAAAACAAAAAAAGCGCAACTTTGGTGAAGAGAGATACAAGTGGAGCACTATGCTTTCACGTAAAAACAATTCATTAAAACAAAAGAAAGGAGGAATATTTATTAAAAGGAGGAAAAGCAAATTTAAATTGTCTGAGGGTATAGGCTCGTTATCCTTTGATGACAGAAATGAAAAGTGTTAATTGAAATCAGAGCGAAATAGTTAAATTGAAATAGTATGAAAAACAGTTTTTTTAGTAAGCAGTCTATGGTTCTTTTCTCCTCGGCATTAGCGGTTTGGGGAGGCGCAATGAATCTTTCGGCTGCAGAAACAGCCGTAGTCGGCGAGAGTCCGGCTGCCATCATAGCCCAAGCAGGGAAAAAAATAACCGTAAAAGTCTCGGATGCCGGAGGTGCGATTATCGGTGCCAATGTGGTAGTGAAAGGTACAACGAATGGAGGCATTACAGATTTTGACGGAAATGTAGAACTGACAGCCTCCAAGGGAGATGTGTTGGTTATATCTTATATCGGTTATAAGACTCAGGAAGTAAAAGTGAGAGCTTCATCGACACTGAATGTGATATTGAAAGAAGATTCCGAAGTATTGAACGAAGTGGTAGTGGTAGGTTTCGGTACTCAGAAGAAGACCAACGTGACCGGTGCCGTAGCTGTTGTCGGAGGCGAAGAATTGTCGCAACGTCCGGTAACCAGTGCCGCGCAAGCCCTTCAGGGACTTGTGCCGGGTTTGCAAATCGCTTCTTCAAGCGGAACCTTGGATAGTACACCGTCCATCAATGTGCGTGGAACCGGTACGATTGGTGAAGGTTCCAGCGGTGCTCCTTTGATTTTGATTGACGGAGTGGAAGGCGACATAAACACCCTGACTTCACAAGACATAGAAAGTATCTCCGTTTTGAAAGACGCGGCCGCATCCGTATTTATGGTTCGCGCGCGCCGTTCGGCGTTATCTTGATTACGACCAAAAACGGAACCAAGGACGGAAGACTGACTGTCCATCAACTACAACAACAGTTTCCGTTTCGGCAAGATGATTAATGAAAAGCACATGATGAATTCGGTGGACTTCTCCAGCTGGATGAACGATGCTCATACCAATTCCGGAAATACCGTGTTCTTTGACCAAGCGCGTATGGAAAAGATTGTGGCTTATCACAACGGTAAGGAGATAGGCCCGGGTACTCGCGAAACATCGATGGGCGTTCTTTATGCCATCGACGCGGACGCCAACGGAAACTGGTTGGACGGTTATGCGTTCGGTATTGACGATGTAGACTGGTACGATGCCATTTACAAATCGAATACTTTCGCTCAAGAACACAACGCCAGCGTTTCGGGCGGCAATGAAAAGCTGAATTACTATGCTTCGTTCAACTATATCGGCAACCGCGGTTTTATGAAGTTGGCCGAGGATACTTACAGCCGTTATAACGCATCTGCCAAACTTGGCATGAAACTGTCCGAATGGGCACGTTTGAACTACAGCATGCGTTACGTCCGCAGTAATTACAAGCGCCCCTCCATGCTGAAAGGCGACTTGTATTCCAATCTGACCCGTCAAGGCTGGCCTATATTGCCGCTTTACGACCGCAACGGTTATTACGTGGACTCACCGTCGTGGGCAGTGCCGTTTACTCGCGGTGATGACCGTACGGAAACGGACATGATGAATCATCAGGTAGGCTTGGTGCTCGAACCGATAAAGAATTGGATTACACATATCGATTTGAACTATAAAGTGAACAACCGCATGAACCACTGGGAGATGCTTTATGGTTACAATCACGACATCAACGGCAATCCGGTCATCAAGAATCAAGACTCGGAAGCGCATGAGGGATTGACCAAAGACAACTACTTGAATTTCCAAGCCTATACGGAGTATTCTTTCGGTTTGGCTGAAAAGCACAACTTCCACATAATGGCGGGTTTTCAGGCCGAACAATTGAAACGCACCGAGTTTGGCGTTACGCGCGATGGTATCATCGATCCGAGTAAGCCGGAAGTCGATTTGACCAACGGTTTGAGTTATACCGGTTCGCCGATTACTCCCAGTGTATATGGCAGACGCAACCAGTGGCAGACCGCCGGTTTCTTCGGTCGTTTGAACTACAACTTCATGGAACGTTACCTTTTTGAAGCCAACCTGCGTTACGACGGTACTTCCCGTTTCCGCCGCGACAACATGTGGAAACTTTTCCCCTCTTTCTCGTTTGGCTGGCGCATCAATGAAGAAAAGTTCCTGAAAGGCGAAGATTGGATTAGCAACTTGAAGTTCCGTCTGTCGTACGGTTCGCTGGGTAACCAGAATACCGGTAACTGGTATCAGACTTACCAAACGGTGTCTTACAACTCCAACAGCGGAAGCTGGTTGCAGAACGGTGCCCGTCCGAACACGACCACAGCGCCGGGATTGGTTTCGACCTCACTCACATGGGAAAAGATTGAAAGTTACAACATCGGTCTTGACTTTGCTTTCTTGAACAATAAACTTTGGGGTAGCTTTGACTACTTTATCCGCGACACTAAGAACATGGTGGGTAATGCTCCCGAACTGCCTTCTATTTTGGGAACCGGTGTTCCTGTAACCAATAATACCGACCTCCGCACTACCGGTTGGGAAGTTCTGGTGGGCTGGCGTGACCGCTTGTCGAACGGTATCTCTTACGGTGCCACTTTCAATCTTTCGGATGCACGCACCAAGATTACCCGTTACCCGAACAATCCGACAGGTGACTTGGGACGTTACCTCGTGGGGCGTTACATGAACGATATATGGGGATACGAAACCATTGGCATCGCCCAAAGTCAGGAGGAAATGGACGCTCATTTGGCCAAGGTAGACCAGTCTTATCTGGGAAGCAATTGGTCGGCAGGCGACATCATGTATGCCGACTTGAACAAAGACGGCCGCATCGGTCAGGGTGCCAACACCTTGGATGACCACGGCGACAAGAAATTGTTAGGCTACAGCACGCCGTGTTTCCACGTCGGTCTCGACTTGAATGCCAGCTGGAAAGGTTTTGATGTCCGCATGTTCTTCCAAGGATTGTTGAAACATGACATCTCAACCAGTGGAGCTTCGCAGTGGCTGTTTGGTTCTACTTCCGGCAATATGTGGGAAGCGTGCGGTTTGACTACGGTTCAAGACTATTACCGCGACGAAAACACTTGGTCTGTTCAAAACGGCTATCGCGAAGCGAACAAGGATGCATGGCTTCCGCGCGTTTATTTGGGCGGAAAGAATACCCAGACCCAATCGCGTTACATTTTGAACGCGGCCTATATGCGTCTGAAGAACTTGCAGATTGGTTATACCATTCCTCAATCCATTACAACCAAGTTCGGTGTGAAGAATCTCCGTGTATTCTTCTCAGGCGAAAATCTCTTTACCATGACCGACCTGCCGGAACAGTTTGACCCGGAAACGGTGGGTAACAATGCCGACCGAAACAACGGTTATCCGCTTTCAAAAACCTATTCTTTCGGTGTTAATGTACAATTCTAATAAATGAAGAAATTATGAAACGATATAAATCATCCTTTATCATGCTGGCCTTGTCGGCTGCCATGGTGTCCTGTAGCGATTTTCTGGAACAGGAACCTCCTTCCGCGCTGACTCCTGAGAGTTTCTACACTTCGGAAGATCAGGCGCAGGCTGTAGCCAACCGCTTCTATCAAGATGTACTTCCCGGTGGCGAAGGCATTTACTCTTATGACAATGATACTGATGTTCAGACCGGTCGTGACCCGAGCAACCGCTTCGACACCAACCGTTGGCTGACCAATCAGGGAAACGGTAATTGGTCGTGGGGAACCATACGTAACCTCAACTTCATGATTGAACGTTTGGAAACGAATCTGGAAAACGGTACGCTGTCCGGTTCCGAAGTGAACCTCAGACACTACATCGGCGAACTGTATTTCTTCCGTGCTTACAGATACTTCGACATGTTGCTGAAGTTTGGCGACCTTCCCATCGTCAAGGAAACCTTGCCGGACGATGAAGCCATTTTGGTGGCGGCGAATCATCGCGAACCTTGCAACGAAGTAGCCCGTTTTGTCATCGAGGATTTGGATAAGGCAATCTCGTTGATGAAAGAAAACTTTGAAAGCCGGCACACCCGTATCAGTCCGGATGTCGCTCAATTGTTCAAATCGAGAGTCGCTCTTTACATGGGGTCTTGGCTGACCAACTTTGCCGGAACCGCATTCGTTCCGAACGGCGAAGGATGGCCGGGAGCGGAAAAGAATGCCGGATACACTTATCCGACAGGCTCGATTGAAGCCGAAGCCAAATGGTTCTTCGAACAAAGTGTGGAAACCGCAGAAATTATTGCCGAGAAGTACAAGGGAACACTCAGCATCAACAACGGACTCATTCCTCAAGCCGAAGGACAGAGCAATCCTTATTTTGAAATTTGGGGTACGACAGACTGCTCTTCCAAACCGGAAGTCTTGTTGTGGCGCGAATACAGCTATGCGCTGGGTGTGACCAACAACATTGAAGTGTTGGCTCAGTACAACAACTATGGCGGTTATACCCGCTCGATGGTGGAAGGCTATTTGATGGCAGACGGTTTGCCGCGCTATGCTTCGCAGTACACTTACGATGATACGACCATCGAGAAAGTAGCCACCAACCGCAACCCTCGTCTTTACATATTCTTGAAAAAACCGGGCGACATCAACTGCTTTAAGAACGTGAATGACGCCTCCGGTTCTCACTGGACGGAAATAGAACCCATCCCGGCGATGATTACTTATGTAATCAACGGTACCTACGTGTCCGGTTATACCATCCGCAAGGGTATGACGTTCGACCGTTCACACTGTAAGTGGGTGGGCAACGGAACCAACGCCAGTGTCATTTTCCGTGCCACCGAAGCCTTGCTGAACTACATGGAAGCAAAATATATGCTGACCAACGATGTGAACTCCGGCAAGATTATGGAGTATTGGAGAAAAGTGCGCGAAGCGGCCGGTTTTGTCGGTGAAGCGCAAAATCCGCAATTGGCGATTGACGCTACCGACATGAATCAGGAAACCGGTGACTGGGGGGCTTATACAGCCGGCAAACTGTTGGTGGACAAGACCCTTTACAACATCCGTCGCGAACGCCGTTGCGAACTGCTTTCGGAAAGACTTCGTGATTTCGACTTGAAGCGCTGGCGTTCGTTCGACCAGTTGATGGAGCATCCGGTTCACATCGAAGGTTTCCATGTATGGAATACTCCGATGGCCGAATGGTATCCGGATGCGATAACAGACGGCGGCGTAAATGCCAACATGTCTTCTCCGGAACTGAGCGAATACTATCGTCCTCACGAAATCATCATGATTAACAACGATTTCGCTGATGGCTTGACATGGCGCATGGCTCATTACTTGGATCCGTTGCCCTTGAAGCAATTCTTATTGACTTCACCGGATTATGCGTCTGTCGATCAAAGTACGCTTTATCAGAATCCGTATTGGCCTACCACCTCCGGTGTGCCTGCCATTCAATAAAAGGCTTTGAAACAGCTGTGTTGAGGCTGTATCGTAACGAAGATTGCGATGCAGCCTCTTTTTCGCATAAACGCAGAGACACGACTCGTCCGCGTGCCTCTGCGTTTAAATGGATTTACGTTCGACGCTTGCCGATTATTTTACGGCATCCATCGCTTGTTGCAAGTCGGCGATGATGTCGTCCGCATCCTCGATGCCCACCGACAGACGAATCAGGTCGGGAGCCACGCCGGCTTCGCGCAACTGTTCGTCGCTGAGCTGACGGTGGGTGTGACTGGCGGGGTGAAGCACACAGGTGCGTGCGTCCGCCACGTGAGTGACGATGCAAATCATTTTCAGGCTGTCCATGAAGCGGTTGGCTTCCGCGCGGCTGCCTTTCAGTCCGAAGGCGATGACGCCGCACGAGCCGTTCGGCATGTATTTCCGTGCCAGTTCGTAATACTTGTTGCTTTTCAGTCCGCAATAGTTCACCCATGCCACTTGCGGGTGGGCTTCCAGCCATTCGGCCACTTTCTGCGCGTTTTCGCAGTGGCGAGGCACGCGCAGGTGCAAGGTTTCCAAACCGAGGTTCAGCAGGAAGGCGTTCTGCGGCGACTGGATGGAACCGAGGTCGCGCATGAGTTGGGCGGTAGCCTTCGTCATGTAAGCCATTTTGCCGAAAGCCTTGGTGTAGGTCAGTCCGTGATAGGATTCGTCGGGTCGGGTCAGTCCGGGGAACTTGTCGGCGTGCGCTTCCCAGTCGAAGTTTCCGCTGTCCACGATGACACCGCCCACGGAGGTGGCGTGGCCGTCCATGTACTTGGTGGTGGAGTGTGTCACGATGTCCGCTCCCCATTCAAAGGGGCGGCAGTTGATGGGGGTGGCGAACGTGTTGTCCACGATGAGGGGCACACCGTGCTTATGGGCGATGCGGGCAAACTTCTCGATGTCCAGCACATCGATGCCGGGGTTCGAGATGGTTTCGCCGAACAAGGCCTTGGTGTTGGGGCGGAAAGCCTTTTCTATTTCTTCTTCGGGCGCGTTGGCATCGATGAACGTGCAGTCGATGCCCAGCTTCTTCAGCGTCACGCCGAAGAGGTTGAACGTGCCGCCGTAGATGGTGGACGAGCAAACGAAGTGGTCGCCGGCCTGACAGATGTTGAAGATGGCGTAGAAGTTGGCTGCCTGTCCGGAGGAGGTCAGCATGGCACCCACACCGCCTTCAAGTGCGGCTATTTTGGCGGCCACGGCATCGTTGGTAGGGTTTTGCAGACGGGTATAGAAATATCCGCTGTCTTCCAGGTCGAACAGACGTGCCATCTGTTCGCTGGTGTCGTACTTAAAGGTGGTGCTTTGATAGATGGGCAGTACGCGCGGTTCGCCCTTTTTGGGAGTCCATCCTGCCTGTACGCAGAGGGTGGACGGGCTTGGTTTCTTCTGATTCATGGTTTTATTTCTTTCTATGATAGGTTTCAAGTTATCAATTACCTTGCAAAAATAAGAAAACTTCGTCATTCTTACCTGTCATTGTTCGGAAAAGTATTACTTTTGCACGCAAATTAATGATATGTAAAATGGAAGAAGAAATCAAGTTCAGGCATCGGATGCCTGCTCAGTTGCGTTTCAGCGACGTAGACCGTTTCGGGCATGTGAACAATTCCGTCTATTTTTCGCTGTACGATTTGGCGAAGACCACCTATATGAAAGATGTCTTGGGCAAGTATCGTTGGGGAAATGTGGCGATTGTGGTGGCCAATATCAACGCCAACTTCTTTTCGCCCATCTTTTTTTCGGACAGTGTGATGATAGAAACGGCGGTGACTCATTTGGGCAACAAGAGCTTTACGCTGTTGCAGCGTGCCGTGTCGGAGAAAACCGGCGAAGTGAAATGCGAATGTCGCACCGTGATGGTGATGTTCAATTTGGATACGAAAGAGCCGATGCCGATTCCGACGGAGTACAAAGCGACGGTTTGTGAGTATGAAGGACGTGCGATGTAGTTTTTTTCTAAAAACATAAGAGAATAGTGAAGAAACCTAAAACCGTTTTTCGCGACCGCTTTGTAAGTTTCATCTCCACGGAGAACGTAGATTGGGAACGCTTGCCCGAACATTCCATACTCAAAAAGCACCTTGCGAAAGAAGACATAGGCGCTAACCCCATCGTGCTGCTTTATCGATGAGCGGTGAAGTTGTGATTGATGGCGGATTTGCAGAAAACACTAAAAAACGCCCGTTCGTTGCCTGCATCGTTATTGAATCTTCTGCAAGGGTTCACTCCCGTCACACACTCTTAACTTACTGACTACCAGTATTATAACGTGAAGGGAGAATAAGAAATCTCCTTTCACCCTTTCACACCCGCCCGGATTCACCGCCAGAAGTCAGCAATCGCGAATGTCTTACAAAACCCCGGCGCAAAATGAAAATACGCCGCGAGTAAAACGTCTTTGAATGGAGCGTTTTTACCTAAGTGACAAGGCACTGCCACCTAAGTGGCAGAGTTGCGACAAGCTCTTCCAATCCGTTCGTTTTATACCGTCGGTGTGAAACGGTGAAAGGAGCTTTTTGCAATTCCATTCACATGGAGATTCTGAAAATCAGTGTGTTAGCGAGTGGTGAAAGGAGTGAATGCAACGTGTGAAAAATCCAGGGTCATAAAGTGAACGATGTTCACTAAATTGCAATTGTGATTAAATGTTCAGCATATCCTTTTTATTTGTAGTAAATTTACACTAAAAAAAGAATATATAAAAATCCCAATTCCGGTAAAGAGAGTGAAGGTACTTTTCCAGCAGCATCAATACTGACACTGCCTCTTGTTTTTTATAAGATTACTTGGCAGTACGACCAATAATTGTGTTATTGATGTTAGCACCTGTACTCGTATTATTACTACTTACAGTTACATTTTCGACAGTGATTCCGGTGAAACCTTTGCGCACACTTTCGGTTATACAGCAGCCTATAACCTGCCCGGCATCACGTCCGGCTTTAACTGTTGAACCCTTGATTGCGCAATTTTTTACGACACCTTCATTTACATAACCAACAAGCACACCGGCTTTATCGCCTTCACGATCATTATTGAGTTTCGTCGCTTCAACTTCGGCCGTTTCAATGTTACAATTTTCTATTGCACCAGCTTCAAGATAACCGACCGCAACAGCCACATTGTGATGTCCCTTAATTGTCGCATTCCGAAAGTTAAGATTTTTAAGTGTGCCATTGAGCCAGCCAAAGAAAGCCACTCCATCATCACCGTCAATACCTGTTTTTTCATTAATGGCGAGATTTTTGATTGTATGACCGCAACCATCGAATGTTCCCTTGAAAGGAGCATTTGCGCATGTACCGCAAGCACCGATGGGCTCCCAAGCAACATCCTTAAGATCAAGATCATTCATAAGAGCTACAACTTTGCCGTTATAGTTTGCATAGTTTTTTGCAAATGCCTGAAGTTGAGCCACAGTACTAATCTTCAAGTCGGCAATAATCTGTTCAGTGCGGGTTACTTTATTATTGACTGATTTAATACTTGTATAAGATGACAAATCAGAAACACCGCCAAGAACCTCTTGAACAGAAGCTTCACCACGGCCTTCTCTTGTAGCATAGATTGCATCGATAACATTGTTGGTTACGTTTACCGTACCTTCTGCCACAACTTTACCACGAGGACGACCTACGAGAGCAGCAACATAACCGGATTCATCATTTTCATCAAAGTTAGTAAGCGTACAACCGGTTACCGTACAATTCTTAATGGTCAGAGTCGCGTCATCTTTAAGAAAACCAACAAGTCCGCCCACACTTTGAATACCTTTTATACTACAATCAGAAACCGTCACATTTTCGATAGTCATGTCACGTTGAACGTCACCGAACACCACACCGGCATAACCTTCAAGGTTGTTGTTGGAATTGGTCGCATCGGTGCTTACAAGCCGAATGTTTTCGAGCTTGAGGTTTTTAACACCGGTCACTTCTGTTGCACAGTCACCCGAAATCAAGCCAAGAGAGTAATCAGACTGAATAGGATGGGGTACAAGACACATGTTAATGAAAGCATGTTCACCGAAATCAAGCACACCTTTACCATTGGTAAGGTTATAGACAGAGTAACCACCGAAGTCAAGGTCTTTTGTAATAGTGAATTTTGCTCCTCCACCGTTTTCAACGTACCAAGCCCATTCCGCGGGTTGAGCGATTTGATAAACGTCATTGACCTTAGCCGGAGTAACTTTTTTCTGACCATCCCATGCTTCCGAACGAGATACGACATAGTATTCGCCATCAACTTCGGAAACATATCCGGAAGCCACAAAGTTTTTAGAAGGATTTTCAGCCGCATTGTTTGACGGGTTGAACTTATAGAATTTACCGCCCTTCACGGTGATGTTAGAAGCTGTATTGTCTTTCAGATTCAAAAGGAATTTATGACCCTCTGCATTGTTACCGTCATACTTAAATGTACCACCGTTGATAATGATAGTACCGGCTGAACTGTCTGTAGAAGAACCTGCATAAATACAATCGCATCTGTTACCGTCAGCATCGTCATTGGTAGAGAATGTTCCGTTTTCAATGATTACTTTACCGCTGTGGTGCGCCCATACCGCACAACCGTTAGCACCTTTCAATACTTGAATCGTACCATTACCGGTTATGGTCAATTGTGCATTTTCACCTGTCACTACGATTGCATCGCTTTTGGATGCAGTCAGTTTATGGCCGTTCATGTTCAGAGTAACCGTACCTTCAGTCAATGTCAAAGGTTGAGTCAATTCGACATCTTGGGCCAAAGTAATGGTTTGAGTGCCGCCTTGTTTGAATTTAGAAATCAATTCGTATTCTGCGGCAGAAACCACTTTGAATTTATCTCCTAAGCTGGCAGGAATGTCCGCACCGTCATCACCCTTAATGATAAAAGTAAAGGAATCTGAGTTGGTTGTCGGACGCTGAATGCTGATTACTTTACCGTAAACTTTCACATTACCCTTAACCACATTCAATTTATTAATCACGACTCCTTTACCTACAACCAATGTGTTTTCGGCTGTGGAAGCTGTCACTTCGTCAAGCGTCAAGGTCGTCATACCGTTAACAACAATAGTTACGGTGGTATTAGGCATATTCACTTCCAGTTTCTTGGCATCTTCCGTGGTTGGTACATGGATTTCCAACTTAGAAATTGAGCTTCCTGCTTCGGTTGTGCTTTCCTCTATCTTTATTGTTTGGGTATTAGCATCGATAGTTCCGAAAGAAAGAGAGTGCGTATCATCGGCATTGCTTGACTTTTTAGGCAATGTGATAGAAACTGTACCATTGGCTGTGCTTGAAGTAATAGCACTTACAATCACATTGGTAGATGTTGCCATCGCATTATCTACCTCCGAAGCCGATGCAACCACTTTCGCTTCACCTCCTTGTAAAGTATGTGAAGCCATAGTAGTATAAGCAATCGTACGTCTGGCAATCGGCAGATTTTTATATTCATTCGAATATGAATTGTCACCATTCTTTATTTCAACCTTTATTTCATAAGTACCGACCGGCGCCGGAACATAGAATACCGCATCCGCATCTTGCGCCAATGAGAAGTTGATGGTTACTTTCTTTTCCTCATCAGACGCTGTCGATGATGTTTCAAACAGAGGTTCTTCCGTATTCAAGTCAGTCGTAAATTCTCCGGCGATTTTTTTGTCTGCGGTAAATGTGAACGTTTGATTTTCACCCGCCTTCAAATTAGGAACTTTGAAAGCGAAGCAACCGCCCAAATGTTTAAAAGAAAGTGTATTGCCTACTACCTTTGCCCACATCGGCATATCCACACTCATGCCGCTGAAGAAGTCTGTATCAACTGTTGTATAGGTATATCACGGCTCTTTCATTTAAAATGGCTGTGGGCATTCAAAAAGGTTTTTTATTTT
>CAYXZF010000051.1:16170-17794 GCA_964469845.1 uncultured Phocaeicola sp. | reverse complement strand
TTTATCCGTGTGGAGAACGGACAGTTTATCCGAAAAGGCAAACCGTATTATTACGTGGGAGCCAACTTTTGGTATGGAGCCATTCTGGCTTCGGAAGGTGAAGGAGGCAACCGCGAACGCCTGCACAAGGAACTGGACTTCTTGAAAAGCATCGGTGTGGACAATCTGCGCATCCTTGTAGGAGCAGACGGCGACAACGGCATCCCCACCAAAGTGGAACCGACTCTGCAAAAAGAACCGGGAGTGTACAACGACACGATTCTGGCGGGACTGGATTACCTGATGGCGGAACTCGAAAAGCGAGACATGCACGCCATCCTCTACTTGAACAACTCGTGGGAATGGAGCGGCGGATACTCCATGTACCTGCAATGGGCCGGTAAAGGTAAAGCCGCAGTACCCGCCGTAGACGGTTGGCCGAAGTACATGGAATACGTAAAACAATTCGTACAGTGCGACAGCGCGAAAACACTCTTTGCAAACTACGTAAACGACATGCTGACCCGTACCAACCGGTTTACACAGCGGAAGTATGCGGACGACCCGACCATCATGTCTTGGCAAATAGGCAACGAACCGCGCGCATTCGCCAACGAAAACAAAGAAGCTTTCGCCCGATGGATTGCCGATGTGGCGGCACAAATCCGAAAGTTGGCTCCACACCACCTCATCTCCGTGGGCAGCGAAGGTAAGCACGGATGCGAACAAGACATCCGGCTTTTTGAACAAATCCACGCCGACCCAAACATCGACTACCTGACACTGCACATGTGGCCCTACAACTGGGGTTGGGTGAACGAACATACACTCAGCGAAAACATGGACGAAGCCAAAGAAAAAGCGAAAGCCTACCTTGACGAGCACCTTACATTGTCCGCCAAGTACGGCAAACCGGCCGTGATGGAAGAATTCGGCTTCCCGCGCGACGGATTCAAATTCTCGAAAGACACGCCGACCACCGCACGCGACGAGTTCTACCGATACATCTTCGAACTTATCAATACCGCCGCCCAACAAAAAGGACACTTTGCCTGATGTAACTTCTGGGCATGGGGCGGATTCGCCGAACTTTCGGATGAACATATTTACTGGATGAAGGGCGATGATTACACCGGCGACCCGGCGCAAGAGCAACAAGGACTGAACTCCGTATTCGCTTCGGACAACAGCACGATTGAAATCATCAAAGATATCAACACCGCATTGGGAAATGTGAAGTAAAGAAGAAGAGAGGTGACGACTGCACCGTCCCCTCCCTCCGGAAAGTAATGTGGCGATGTTCATGATGTTTCAGTTTCATCCCGAAAAGATAAATTAAACAGACGAACACCGCCAACATTCTTCTTTATTTATCCATTGGCAAGAGCATGAGAAGGTGAAGTTATTTATTCTTCCACTATATTTTTAAAACTCTTCCATCCATCAGCAGCTTTATAAGCACTCAAACTTCCTTGAGGGACGTAAATAGTTCCATTATACAGCGCACCTCTGAAATTATTACCTCCCAAGGAAGGGGGTGTAGCTGATTGAACATGTACTTCTTCAAGCAATGGAGTATTATTAAACGCATTATAACCAATGTAAGTTACACTGTTAGGGATGGTGACATTCGATAAGGAAGTAC
>CAYXZF010000051.1:2585-16070 GCA_964469845.1 uncultured Phocaeicola sp. | reverse complement strand
TTATAACCAATGTAAGTTACACTGTTAGGGATGGTGACATTCGATAAGGAAGTACAGTTAGAAAACGCACGTTGTCCAATGGTAGTCAAACTGTTAGAGATGGAAACATTCGACAAAGAAGTACAACCGCCAAACGCACTATTTCCAATGGAAGTCACACTGTTAGGGATAGTAACGCTCACCAAATCCGTTTTATAAAACGCATATTCCGGGATACTCGTCAAATCCTTTTCGAATGTAATAACCCCTTTATCGTTTTCATAAACATTGGAAACAATTTTAAATTGAAATCCACTTGTATTGTAAGGTTCCACTATTTTCCCGTTCTTCGATGTGTACCAAATCTGATTGTTAGGAAAAATCTCTATGTTTGCTTTGAGAGCTTCCATCAGTTTGACAACATTTCTGGCAATCTCTATTTTGTTAGAGGTCGTTCAGGTAAACGTTTCCCCGTTTACACCCGTCGCGGTGATAGTGAATCCTCGTTCAAACGTTGTAGGAGGAACGACAATCCAAAAAGCGGTGGCCGTTTGGGGCGTTGTTTCAATCTTTACACCGGCTTCTCCACAATCGAGGGTAATGCTTTGGGTTGCATCGGCAGCCATGACGACGGTCGGTTCTTGGGAGTAACCGGAGGTGATTGTCGCCTTTCCGGCCAGTTTCTCATTGTTGTTGCCTGTCAATGTGATGGACTTAACGGTTACATCATCGCCATACAGCTGCAATTTGAGATAACCGCCCGCGTTTTTGAATTTCAAGAATGTATCCCTTTTGTCTTGAGTTACCGCCACCATCGTATTGGCACCCAAGCCAAATGATTGGGAGGCATAACTTTGCTTGTCCGGTAAAGTGGCGGTTATCACTCCGCCATCGGAAATCTTCGTGCCAGAAGCATAAGGATAAACCGCATAATGACAAGATAAATCATTCCCGGAGCCGAAAGAACTGCTTACCAAAGAAAACGTTCCGGAATTGTCTCCTGTTTCTCCGTCAAACTTATAGGGACGGTTCAATGTATTTCCCTCGAACAGTGAAATTTGGTCGCCCGCCGTCCATCGTAAAAGAGAACGACCGTCTTTTTGCTCCACATAGGTACGGCTTTCATAGGAGTCGAAAAAAGCCGTAAAAACATTGTTGTCCGAATCGGTTGATTCGTTTTTCAAATCTTCCTCTTGGCTGCATCCGCTCACCAATACGGAAAGTAAGAACATAAGGAATAAAGGCTTTTTCATGTCACACTGATTTTAAATTACCAACCACTTATTGAACCATTTTCCGGATTCTCAAAATTACCACCGCCGGAAGTTGCGAATCCCTGTTCTACACATACTTCTACGATTTCCACCTGTGGAGCTTCATAACCCAACAAATCATTGATTGTCTTCATAATAAAAAAAGTTTAGCGCTAACCAATTCCCGGATGAAAGCAGATAAAAAACAAGGCGTGGGAACTTTTGCTTATTATCTCATTGTGGCTCTGGACTGCCAACCGCATATAATAAGCAAAGCCCACGCCTGATGATATAACATACCCCACTAAGGATATATAGATACCATAGACGTGAGCGTTTCTTGCCCATTATCCATGCGGTCAGAATTGTCCAGATTCCAATGAAGGATAATATCGCTAAACGCCCTTTTTACTAAATATGTCTGTCCCTAAGAACGGCGCAAATTATAAGATAAAGCATTAAGTTGGGCAAGAAACAGCTCCGCAAATTGAGAAAATACCGGTATTCCCCGACCGCCGCAGCCAAGTAGCAGTGAGTGTTTTTTTGACAAAAGCAAGTAATCTTCCCATGTTTTCCAACAGAAATGATTACCTTTGTCCGAACAAACTTCCCAACCATGCAGATAGATACCCGCAACAAAGAATTTCAAGACGCACTGAACCTGATTCAATACACCCGGCAATCGGTGTTCCTCACCGGTAAAGCCGGCACAGGTAAATCCACTTTCTTGAAATATGTATGCGAGAACACGAAAAAGAAACACATCGTGCTGGCACCTACGGGCATCGCCGCCATCAATGCAGGTGGAAGCACCCTGCACAGTTTCTTTAAACTGCCTTTCCATCCGCTCCTGCCCGACGACCCGAACTTCAGCCTGAAAGGCGGAAAACTGCAAAGTTCACTCAAATACACCTCCGAGCACCGAAAGCTCATCAAAGAAGTGGAACTGGTCATTATCGATGAAATCTCGATGGTGCGGGCAGACATTATCGACTTTATCGACAAGGTATTGAGAGTTTACTCACACAACATGCGCGAACCTTTCGGCGGAAAACAGTTGCTGCTGGTGGGCGATGTCTACCAGCTGGAACCGGTGGTGAAAAGCAACGAGGGGGAAATCATCAGCCGGTTCTACCCCACCCCCTATTTTTTCTCGGCTCGCGTATTCGACAGCATCGAACTGGTGTCCGTAGAGCTGACCAAAGTGTACCGCCAGTCGGACAAAACTTTCGTGAGCGTGCTGGACCACATCCGGACGAACACCGCCGGAGCCGCCGACTTGCAGCTGTTGAACACACGCTACGACACACACATCGAACAAAACGAAAGCGACATGTACATCACCCTCGCCACCCGACGCGACACGGTAAACTTCATCAACGAACAGAAGCTGTCCGAACTGCCCGGCGAAGCGACCGTTTTACGCGGCGAAATCAAGGGCGAGTTTCCCGAAAGCAGTCTCCCCACCCAAATGGAACTGACCCTGAAACCCGGAGCGCAGATTATCTTCATCCGCAACGACTTCGAAAAGCGTTGGGTAAACGGAACGCTGGGAACCGTGGCGGACATTGACGGCAACGACACACTGCATGTAATCACCGAAGACGGACAGGATGTGGCAGTCCAAAAAGAACGCTGGAGCAACATCCGATACCGATACAACGAACAGGAAAAGAAAATAGAAGAGGAAGAATTGGGCATATTCATCCAGTACCCCATCCGTTTGGCGTGGGCCATCACCATCCACAAAAGCCAAGGACTGACATTCAGCCGGGTAGTCATCGACTTCACCGGAGGCGTATTCGCGGGCGGACAGGCATACGTGGCACTGAGCCGATGCACTTCGCTCGACGGCATCCAACTGAAAAAACCGATATCGCGAGGAGACATCTTCGTGCGCCCCGAAATCGTGGCGTTCGCCCGGCAGTTCAACAGCCGGCAAGCCATCGAACGTGCCCTGAAACAGGCGCAAGCCGACATCCTGTACGGCGAAGCCATCCGCCATTTCGATGAAGGCGACTTCGAGGCCTTCCTCACCCGGTTCTTCAAGGCCATCCACTCGCGTTACGACATCGAAAAGCCTTTAGTCCGACGCTTCATCCGCCGGAAACTGGGTATCATCAACCGTCTGAAAGAAGAAAACCGCACCTTGAAAGAACGGATGAACGAACAACGGAAAAGTCTGGAGAAATATGCCCACGAGTATTACCTAATGGGCAACGAGTGCATCACCCAAGCCCGCGACGAGCAAGCCGCCATCGCTAACTACGACAAAGCCATTGAGCTGAATCCGAAGCACACCGACGCATGGGTACGCAAAGGAATCACGCTCTACAACATGCAGAAGCACTACGAAGCGGACGTCTGCCTGAACGAAGCGGTGCGACTCAGCCCGAATTCGTTCAAAGCCCTGTACAATCGGGGCAAAATCCGGTTGGCGATGAACAACATCGATGGAGCACTGGGCGATTTGGACCGCGCCATTTCCCTGAAGCCCGAACATTCCAAAGCACACGAACTCTTCGGCGACGCACTGATGAAAGCGGGCAAGGAAGAAGAAGCCGCCATCCATTGGGCACTGGCGGAACGGTTGAAAGAGCAGAAAAGGAAAAAAGAATGAAAATACTCATCGAATTATGTTAGTCAAACTGTACGAAAAGAACAACAATCCCCGCGATTTGGACCGCATCGTCCGGACGCTGGAAGACGGAGGCATCATCATCTACCCCACCGACACGATGTATGCCATGGGATGTCATGCGCTCAAAGAACGTGCCGTGGAGCGGATTTGCCGCTTCAAAGGCATTGACCCGCGCAAGAATCACTTGTCCATCATCTGTCACGACCTGAGCAACATCAGCGAATATGCCAAGGTTGACAACAACACCTTCAAACTGATGAAACGAAACCTGCCCGGCCCTTTCACATTCATTCTGAACAGCGGAAGCCGTCTGCCGAAGGTGTTCAAGAACCGCAAAGAGGTCGGCATCCGCATACCCGACCATGCACTGATACGCGAAATTTGCCGTTTACTCGATGCTCCCCTGCTCACCACCACCCTGCCGATAGATGAAGACGAGGACATGGAATACATCACCACACCCGAACTGATTGAAGAAAAGTTCGGACGGGAAGCCGACTTGGTGATTGACGGAGGCATCGGAGGCACCGAACCGTCCACCATCGTGAACTGCACCGAAGACGAAACGGAAATCGTTCGCCAAGGAAAGGGAGAACTGATGGAGTAAACTGCCGAACGGCAACCGCCCCCCTCTTTCAAACGAAAACAATCTTTTAATTATAAACTTTACAAAAAAGAGAAATAAAATGAACATGAATTTTATGGCTATTTCAAGTGAGACCGTCAATGAAGTCATCACCAAGTTACTTAACGCAAGCGTAGATTTAGGAGGAAGAATCCTCGGCGCCCTCATTATCTTCATCATCGGTAAACTTCTGGCGAACTGGGTGAACAAACTCTTTGCCAAATTGCTGATGAAACGCAAGGTGGACGCCAGCATTCAGAGCTTTCTGAAGAGCATCGTCAATATCACCCTCCTCGTTTTGCTCTTTCTTGCCGTCATCGGGAAACTGGGTATCGAACTGACCAGCTTCGCCGCCCTGCTGGCTTCTGTCGGCGTAGCTGTCGGTATGGCGCTGTCGGGCAATCTGTCCAACTTTGCCGGCGGCATCATCGTCTTGGTATTCCGCCCCTACAAAGTGGGCGATTATATTGAAGCCTCAACGGGAGCTTCGGGTACGGTGACCGACATCCAGATTTTCCACACCGTACTCACCACTTCCGACAATCGCACCGTCTTTGCGCCCAACGGTGCCATGAGCAGTGCCGTAGTGACCAACTACAGTCGCAAGGAAATGCGCCGGCTGGACTTTACGTTCGGCGTGGAATACGGTAGCGACTTCCAACTGGTGCGCGACACGCTGATGAGCATCATCGAAGCCGACAACCGCATCCTTCGCGAACCGGATCCGCTCATCGAACTCGGCGCATTGGCCGACAGCAGCGTGAACATCACCGTGCGTGTGTGGGTAAAGACCTCGGACTACTGGAGCGTACACTTCGCCATGAACAAGAACGTGTATGCCACCTTCAATGAAAAGGGTATTTCGTTCCCGTTCCCGCAACTCACCGTACATCAAGGTTAAAAAAAAGATTGTCATATCAGCGACAACCACCGCCGATATGACAATCCTGATGCTTTCTTCTCGCTACTTCCGTTCCAGTTCCTGCAAACTTTCCAACTTCTTCGTTTCAAGAAACTCATAGATGCCGCAAAGGTGTTCTTTCACCCGTTTGTTGCCAAACTCATAGACTTTAGTCACCAGCCCGTCGAGGAAGTCACGGTCGTGGCTCACGACGATGAGCGTTCCGTCGAAATCCACCAATGCCTGCTTGAGGATGTCCTTCGTCTTCATGTCGAGATGGTTGGTCGGTTCGTCCAATATCAAGAGATTGACCGGCTCAAGCAGCAGCTTAATCATCGCCAGACGGGTACGTTCTCCGCCCGACAATACTTTCACTTTCTTCATCGAGGCTTCGGGGCTGCCGAACATAAAGGCTCCGAGCAGGTCGCGTATCTTGTTGCGAATGTCGCCTTTCGCCACGTCATCTATGGTTTGAAATACCGTCAGGTTTTCGTCGAGCAGTGAGGCTTGGTTTTGAGCGAAATAACCAATCTGCACGTTATGTCCCAACGTCAGCGTGCCGTCGTGGTCTATTTCGTTCATGATGCACTTCACGAGGGTGGATTTACCTTCCCCGTTCTTTCCCACGAAAGCCACCTTGTCGCCGCGCTCAATGGTGAGGGAAGCGTTTCCGAACACGACATGGTCGTCGTAAGCCTTACCCACCCCCTCCATGATGACGGGATAATTTCCGCTTCGGGGCGAGGGCGGGAACTTCAAGCGGAGGGCGGAGGTGTCTTCTTCGTCCACCTCGATGATTTCGAGTTTCTCCAGCATCTTTACCCGGCTCTGTACCTGAAGCGTCTTGCTGTACGTGCCCTTGAACCGTTCGATGAAATCCTTGGTTTCCTGAATCATCTTCTGCTGTTCCTCGTATTGTTTCATCTGCTGTTCGCGACGTTCCTTGCGAAGGACGAGGTACTGCGAGTAGTTCACCTTGTAATCATAGATGCGCCCCATGGTCACTTCAATGGTACGCGTGGTGATATTGTCCACGAACTTACGGTCGTGACTAATCACGATAACTGCCTTGGCACTGCCGATAAGGAAGTCTTCGAGCCACTGAATGGACTCGATGTCGAGGTGGTTGGTCGGCTCATCGAGGAGCAGTACATCGGGATTCTGCAACAGGAGCTTCGCCAGTTCGATACGCATCCGCCAACCGCCGCTGAAATCGCTTGTCGGACGGTTGAAATCCTCGCGCAAGAAGCCAAGCCCCAGCAAGGCTTTCTCCACGTCTTCCTCAAAATGCGTGAGGTCAATGGCATAGAACTTCTCGCTCATGGTCGAAACCTTTTCGATGAGCGCCATGTATTCGTCGCTCTCATAGTCGGTCCGTTCCGCCAGTTCTTTATTGATGGCCTCTATCTCGGCCTCCATCGCATGAAGGTGGGCAAAAGCCTGCGACGCTTCCTCAAACACGGTACGACCGTCTTCGGTCATCAGATGTTGCGGCAAGTAAGCCACCACGCAATCTTTGGGTGTCGTCACCCTGCCGCGGGTGGGCTGGCGGACACCTGCCAATATCTTTAATAAGGTGGATTTACCGGCACCGTTCTTCCCCATCAGGGCGATACGGTCTTTTTCGTTTATCTGAAAAGATATGTCACTGAACAAGGTGGTGCCGCCAAACTCGACGGTCAAGCCATCTACTGAAATCATAATTTACTTGAATTTTGGTTTTGGGTGCAAAGGTAATGAGTTTTTTCCGAAAACGTGCAAAAAACACAGAGACACAGAGAAATTATCTTCGCGGAAAAGATAAACATCTCTGTGCCTCTGTGTTTCTGTGTTCCGATGAGCCGGGCTATCCTACGATGCCAATAACAAAATCAGCAACTGAGCCGTGAGGATGCGGAGGAACATGGTCACCGGATAGACGGTGGAATAACCTACCGCAGGCGCATTGTTGCCCGACACTTGGTTGGAGTAAGCCAATGCGGGGGGGTCGGTGGTACTACCGGCCATCAAGCCCATCAGCATGAAATAGTTCATCTTGTAATAGAAGCGGGCTACCATGCCCATGATGAGCAAGGGGATGATGGTAATGAGGAAACCGCAGCCCACATAGAGCAAGCCGTCGCCTTCCACTACCGTCTGTACGAAGTTGGCACCCGCCTTTATGCCCACGCTGGCCAGGAAGAGGGCGATGCCGATTTCGCGCAGCATGAGGTTGGCGCTCATCGTGGTGTAGGTGACGAGCTTCAGCTTATAGCCGAAACGGCCGATAAGGATAGCTACAATCAGCGGACCGCCTGCCAGACCCAACTTGACCGGTGTAGGGATGCCGGGGAAAGCAATCGGAAGACTGCCGAAGAGGATACCGAGGAAAATACCCACAAAGATGGTCACGATGTTGGGGTGGTCGAGTCGCTTCAAGGAGTTACCCATGAGGCTTGCCACACGTTCCACCGCGTCCTGCGGGCCTACTACCATCACACGGTCGCCCACCTGAAGGGTGAGGTCGGGAGAAGCGAAGATGTCCATACCCGAACGGTTTACGCGAGTCACGTTCACACCGTGGATGCTGCTGAAGTGAAGTTCGCCCAAACGCTTGCCGTTCATCTTCGACTGAGTGACGAGGATACGGCGCGACACGAGGGGCAAGTCCTGCTTTTCCCAGTCCACTTCAATGACGGGACCTACGAAAGCGATGATGGCTTCGGCGTCGTCTTCGGCACACACCACGAACAATTGGTCGCCGAGATGAAAAATCGTATCTTTTTTGGGGATGCTCACATGACCGTTCCGAAGGACGCGCGAGATGATGAAATCGCGTCCCATGAAAGACTTCACTTGAAGCAATGTCTTGCCGTCCAAGGCTTCATTGTGGACTTCCAAGTGCATCATTTTGGGAGTAAGGTGCGGGTCGGCCGACTCCTGACGAAGAATCTCTTCCTCTTCCTTTTTCAAATTGACGCGGCACAAGAAGCGGATGGCGATGATGGAACCGATGATGCCCAACACTCCCAACGGATAAGCGCAGGCGTATCCCATGGCGATTTGCGGACCGTTATACGACAACTGGCTCAACGCCTCGTTGGCCGCACCGAGTCCCGGTGTGTTCGTCACGGCACCGCAAAGGATACCCACCATCATCGGCAGTTCCACCCGTCCGTTCAAGCCGTAATAAAGGGCGAGCGCCACAGCAATGTTGAGCAAGACCACACCCACGGCCACCAGATTCATCGAAACTCCGCCTTTCTTGAACGAGGAGAAGAACGAAGGGCCTACCTGAAGACCGATGCAAAACACGAAAAGAATGAGTCCGAAGTCCTGAAGGAAAGTCAGGATCTGCGTGTTTCCCGTAAACCCGAAGTGTCCGCAGACAATGCCGGTAAACAGGACGAAAGTCACTCCGAGCGAAACGCCGAAGAACTTGATTTTACCCAACAGCACACCTACCGCTATCACAAAGGAGTAGAGCAGGACAATGTGCGCAATGGAGTTTACATCTGTAAATAACGTCTGTAACCAATTCATAACTTAACAGTTTAATATCTAAAAAAAATACTTAAAAATTTTCTTTTCCGAAAACAGCGGCAAAATTACTAAATTCTTGTTGAAAAACACTAATTTTCCCGTCATTATTCATCGGAAACGTAAAAAACCCGCCCAACGGGGAGTCGGAAAAACATGCAGGCGTTTTTTTCATACGCGCCGAAGTTTTTCTTTTTCGCCGAAGCGTTTTCAAAAAACACCGATGGCATTTTCCGAAAACAAGCTAAAATTAAGTAAAGAAAAGCATCGCACATTAAAAAGGAATCATTATCTTTGCCCTTACACTTTGAAAGTAACACACAATATTAATTAATACCGAAAACTATGGCAGATAGTAAAGAAAAACTCTTTTCAGACTTTCCGGGCGTTTCGACCGAAGCGTGGATGGAAAAGATTACAGCAGACCTGAAAGGCGCTGACTTTGAAAAGAAACTGGTTTGGAGAACCAACGAAGGATTTAAAGTGAAACCTTTCTACCGTCAGGAAGACCTGGAAGGACTGAAGACCACGGAAGGACTCCCCGGACAGTTCCCCTACGTGAGAGGCACCAAGAAAGACGACAACACGTGGTATGTGCGCCAAGACATCAAGGTGGAATGTCCGAAGGCTGCCAACGAAAAGGCACTCGACATTCTCAACCGCGGCGTAGACTCCCTCGGCTTCAGCATCAAGAAGAAAGACCTGAGCGCCGAATATATCGAAACATTATTGGAAGGAATTTGCGCCGAATGCATCGAACTCAACTTCTCCACCTGTCAAGGCGCCACCGTTCTGCTGGCCAAACTGCTCGTGGAATACTTCACCAAAAAGGGATACGACCTCAGCAAACTGCAAGGCTCCGTAAACTACGATCCGATGGGCAAAATGATGGTTCGAGGCAAGGACCTGAGCAACTACGCCGCCACCGCCAAGGAACTGGTGGAAACACTGGCCGTACTGCCGGGCTTCCGCTGCATCAACGTAAACGCCGTTGAACTGAACAACGCCGGCTCGTACATCGCGCAGGAACTGGGCTACGCCCTCGCTTGGGGTAACGAATACCTGAACACCTTGACAGAAGCCGGCATCCCGGCCGACCAAGCCGCCAAGAGCATCAAGTTCAACTTCGGCATCAGCTCCAACTACTTCCTCGAAATCGCCAAATTCCGCGCAGCCCGTATGCTGTGGGCAAACATCGTGAAGGAATACCGCCCGTCCTGCGAATGCGCCTGCAAGATGCTGGCCCACGCCGAGACATCAACCTTCAACCTGACACTGTTCGACGCCCACGTGAACCTGCTCCGCACGCAAACCGAAGCGATGAGCGCCGCCCTCGCCGGCGTGAACTCCATCACCGTGACCCCATTCGACAAGGCTTATCAGACACCCGACGACTTCTCCGAACGCATCGCACGCAACCAACAGCTGCTTTTGAAGGAAGAATGCCACTTCGACAAGGTGGTAGACCCTGCCGCCGGCTCCTACTTCATCGAAAACCTCACCGTATCCATCGCCCAACAGGCTTGGAACCTCTTCCTCCAAGTGGAAGAAGAAGGCGGCATGATGGAAGCCATCAAGGCCGGAAAGGTGCAGGCCGCCGTAAACGCTAGCAACAAGGCCCGCCACGAAGCCGTATCGAAACGCAAGGAAATCCTCCTCGGAACCAACCAATATCCCAACTTCAACGAACTGTCCAACGGCAAGGCTCCGCTTACAGCCACCTGCTGCTGCGGTGGCGAACACACCTGCGAAAAGCCGTTCGACACCCTCGACACCGCCCGTGCCGCCAGCGAATTTGAAGCCCTCCGCCTGCAAACCGAACACTCCGGCAAACGACCGAAGGCATTCATGCTCACCATCGGCAACCTGGCCATGCGTCAGGCACGCGCCCAGTTCTCGTGCAACTTCCTGGCCTGCGCCGGATATGAAGTGAAAGACAACCTCGGCTTCGCCACCGTGGAAGAAGGCGTGGAAGCAGCCGTGAAGGCCGGCGCCGACATCGTGGTCATCTGCTCCAGCGACGATGAATACGCCGAATACGCCATCCCGGCATATCAAGCCTTGAACGGCCGCACGATGTTCATCGTGGCAGGCGCACCCGCCTGCATGGACGACCTGAAGGCCGCCGGCATCGAAAACTTCATCCACGTTCGCTGCAACGTATTGGAAACACTGAAAGAATACAACGCCAAGTTGGGCATTAACTAAGAAGAATCATGAGAAAAGATTTTAAAAACATCGATATTTATGCCGGATTCCAACCGCAGAACGGCATGGAATGGCAAAAAGCCAACGGCATCACCGCCGACTGGAATACCCCGGAACACATCCATGTGAAGCCCGTATATACCAAAGAAGACCTTGAAGGAATGGAACACCTCGACTACGCAGCCGGTATCCCTCCTTACCTCCGCGGCCCTTACTCCATGATGTACACTTTCCGTCCTTGGACCATCCGTCAGTATGCCGGATTCTCCACCGCCGAAGAAAGTAACGCCTTCTACCGCCGCAACTTGGCAAGCGGTCAGAAAGGTCTGTCCGTAGCGTTCGACCTCCCGACACACCGCGGTTACGACCCCGACCACCCGCGCGTAGTGGGCGATGTGGGCAAGGCAGGCGTATCCATCTGCTCGCTCGAAAACATGAAAGTGCTGTTCGACGGCATCCCCTTGAACAAGATGTCCGTATCCATGACCATGAACGGCGCCGTACTCCCGATTATGGCGTTCTACATCAACGCCGGTCTGGAACAAGGCGCGAAGCTGGAAGAAATGGCGGGTACCATCCAGAACGACATTCTGAAGGAATTCATGGTGCGTAACACTTACATCTACCCGCCCGCATTCTCCATGAAGATTATCTCCGACATCTTCGAGTACACCTCGCAGAAGATGCCGAAGTTCAACTCCATCTCCATTTCGGGTTATCACATGCAGGAAGCCGGCGCAACCGCCGACATCGAACTGGCTTACACCCTTGCCGACGGTTTGGAATACCTCCGCGCCGGCGTGGCGGCAGGTATCGACATCGACGCCTTCGCGCCTCGCCTGTCGTTCTTCTGGGCCATCGGCATGAACCACTTCATGGAAATCGCCAAGATGCGTGCCGCCCGTATGCTGTGGGCAAAAATCGTGAAGCAGTTCAACCCGAAGAATCCGAAGTCATTGGCACTGCGCACCCACTCGCAGACATCCGGTTGGTCGCTCACCGAGCAAGACCCCTTCAACAACGTAGGCCGTACTTGTATCGAAGCGATGGCAGCCGCCCTCGGCCATACCCAGTCGCTCCACACCAACGCGTTGGACGAAGCGATTGCCCTGCCTACCGACTTCTCGGCACGTATCGCCCGTAACACGCAGATTTACATTCAGGAAGAAACCAACGTCTGCAAGAACGTAGACCCGTGGGGCGGTTCTTACTACGTGGAATCGCTGACTAACGAACTGGCTCACAAGGCGTGGGAACACATTCAGGAAATCGAAAGCCTCGGCGGCATGGCAAAGGCCATCGAAACCGGTGTGCCCAAGATGCGCATCGAAGAAGCGGCCGCCCGTACACAGGCCCGCATCGACTCGGGCGCTCAGACCATCGTGGGCACGAACAAGTATCGCTTGGAAAAGGAAGACCCGATTGACATCCTCGAAGTGGACAACACCGCCGTCCGTCTGGAACAGATTGAAAACCTGAAGCGTTTGAAGGAAGGACGCAACGAGGAAGAAGTGAAGAAGGCACTCGAAGCCATCACCCGCTGCGTGGAAACCGGCGAAGGCAACCTGCTGGAACTGGCCGTAGAAGCCGCCCATGTACGTGCCACCCTCGGCGAAATTTCCGACGCGTGCGAAAAGATTGTAGGACGTTATAAAGCAGTAATCAGAACTATTTCAGGCGTGTATTCATCAGAAAGTAAAAAGGATGCAGATTTCGCACGGGCTTGCGAACTCACCGAAGAATTTGCGAAGAAGGAAGGCCGTCGTCCGCGTATCATGATTGCCAAGATGGGTCAGGACGGACACGACCGCGGTGCAAAAGTGGTAGCCACCGGCTATGCCGACTGTGGTTTCGACGTGGACATGGGACCGTTGTTCCAGACTCCGGCCGAAGCCGCCCGCGACGCCGTGGAAAACGACGTTCACGCCGTAGGTGTATCTTCATTGGCTGCCGGTCACAAGACCTTGATTCCGCAGCTCATGGAAGAGCTCAAGAAGCTCGGCCGCGAAGACATCCTCGTCTTTGCCGGCGGCGTCATCCCGATGCAGGATTACGACTACCTGTACAAGGCGGGTGTAGTCGCCATCTTCGGCCCCGGTACCTCGGTTGCCAAGGCGGCGGTGCAGATTATGGAGATTCTGTTGGAGGATTGATTTTCTGACGATATATAATAAAGGTATGGCGACTCTCGGTTGAGGGTCGCCATACTTTTATTTAGGTATTAAGCCATTATTTAACTTTTACCATTGTATTGGAAGCTACGTTAGCTTGTATTTCATAGCCATTAGGCATTTCAGCCTTTGAACCGCAAATAAAACAAGCGGGCATTGTTACTACACAGAACAATACTACCGACAAA
>CAYXZF010000051.1:0-2485 GCA_964469845.1 uncultured Phocaeicola sp. | reverse complement strand
AAAAACACGATTTACGTCCGCAAAACCGCCTTCACATTCTGTAAAAATGCAATTCGCGACCGCAAAAAACATTTTTCCACACTGACAAACCGTTTTCGCAGCCTTGAAAACCATTCCGCAACAGGGCAAGGCAGAAAATGCGTCCGTAAAACATATTTTTACACAACGCGAGAGTGATTTTCACATACAAAAACGTATATTTGCGCTTGAACCAAAATACTTTGTACCATGACAACGATACTCAAACCCCAAAGCATCAGCTTTTCGAGACTGAACAACGCAGAGTACACCTACTTTGCAGGTCAAGTAATGAACCGCATCCTTACGGATACCGCCGAAGCGCTCCACGTTTCGGCAGCAACACTGGCAGCCTACAAGGCCAATCACGAAAGAATGGTGGAACTTGTGGCACAAAGCCGAATCTCGGAAGAAACCGCAGAAATAGCCGAAGTGGATACGGAAGAAGACGCCATCATCGTTTACATCAACGCTACCATCCGAAACGCGAAGTCATCCCCCATTTCCGACAAGAAAGCGGCCGGAACGGCTCTCTACAACGCGACGAAACCGTACATCGGCATCCAGCGTCTGCCCCAACGCCAACAAGTCCAGAAAGTAAGCGGCCTCTTGGCGGACTTGGCAAAGGAAGAAATCGCCGCCCACATCGAAACGCTCGGTCTGATAGAAGAAGTGGAAAGACTGGATTCCCTCAACGCGCGCTATTTGAATTTGCTCACCAAACGCGCCGACAGTCAGGTGGCCAACGCGGTGGAAGCCTCCAAGCCCATCCGCACGGAAATGGATGCCCAATACGACGAGATGATTACCACCGCATGGGCTTTCAGCATAGCCGCGCCATCGGAAACTCTGACAAACTTCATCGTTTTCGTAAACAAACTGATTGACGATACTGTCACCGCCTACAACCAACGTACGGCACAGAGCGGTAAATCGGCCACTGCCAAACAAGCGGGCGAATAAAAATAAAAAGGGCGGTTCTCGGTTGGGGAGGGCCGCCATTTTTATTTATCAAGAAATCTCTCCGGAAAGAATCACTCTTTATAAGTAAAGACCCAAATGTGTGAAGCCCGTCCGGGCGACAAGGACAACTGCGCCGAAAGGATGAACGAACGGAACTGTCGAGCATGGGCGAGCATGAACGACGGCAGATAGGCGCTGAACTCCTGAGGCGCTTCCGTCACCCGCCGCATGTCCGCCACCAGCGCAAACGATGACTCCCACGACAAATTCGATACACATTCATCGAACAACGTCCGGCCATCCGCCTCGTCCGTCGCGGAAGCCTGCTCCATGTAGCACTTCGTCGAATCGCGATTCACCGATACCAACCGGTCCGCCTCGTTTATCTGCGGGCACTCGCCGAGGTATCCCAACGCCCGGGTCAGACAATCCGAATCTTCGGGCAGAAAGGTTTCGCCGGTCAGATAAAGCACTTCGCTGTTGGCATGAAAGTCGTATTCACTCCAGCAGTCCTGCCCCAACCGCAAGAAAGGAAACGAAGCGGAACGGGCATACAACGTGAGGTGATTATGCGATTTCTTCCGGGCCAGCGCTTGGGCAAACACCTCATCGTCGTTCAACGAAGTGCCGTCCAACCGAGCATCGATTGCCTTCTCCACCAAACGCTTCTCGTAACTCACCACCATGAGACCGCTTTCCGCATAAGAGGCCAGAAACTCACTGTCGCCCAACGGATAGATGCGAAGCGTCTTGCCCCGATACTCTTCCACTTTCGGCAGGAAGTTGGCGGGCATATACTCGCGAAGCATATCGGACAGCAGCCGTTCGTCCGCGGCGTTCATGCGGAAGCAGACCAACTGATTGTGCGGTGTGAAAGAGCGGTGAAAGCTCACCGCCACGTGATTCATCTGACTGCTCAACCCATGAGCGTTATCGACGGCGTATTCGTTCAGTCCGTCCACCAGAAAATGAAAAAGTCCGGAAAAACGGAAAGCGTCCAGTTCCCGCCCGTAACTCGACATGGAAATATCATTCAGAAAGGCATTGATATTGTCGCTTTCCAACACCCCGACACAATCCGCCGGCATCCACGCGAAGAGATTGACATTCCGATTGCGACGGGTCATGTCCAACTCCGTCAAGGCATAAAAGGCTACCGCCAGTCCGAACAACAAGACCGACACCACCGTGCTTAATTTTGCAACCGTCTTTAACTTCATGACCTGATAATTTATGTTTTTTTTGCAAATATAAGAACTTCTTTAAGAAAGCAAAAGATTTTATCGCATTTTTTCCTCAAGCACCCCAAACAACAATCCTTCGTAACGATTTGTTCAAGCGTTGATTGTATCACGAATGAACAAAATAATATCATAAACAGCGAAACATTTGAACTATTTTTGCAGCACTCAAACCTATGAACGCTAAACATTAAAATCAACTATCATGAACCTGTTGGTTGAATTAGATTAGTGAATATTTTATCTGCCCAATTGGACGATGA
>CAYXZF010000050.1:0-17976 GCA_964469845.1 uncultured Phocaeicola sp. | reverse complement strand
GGGTCTTGGAATCAACTTTTCACAGACGCTCGGCATCGATCATGTTTATGGAGGTCCTGACTTCCAAAACGAACGTGGTGACGGTTACATGGCCGGATACGCATACAATAAGTCATCCGGTAATATGCAGGATACAGACTCATTCTATTTGAATGCAGATGGTCAGCGTTCCTTGACCGCTTATTCAGGTCTGGGTTGGGGGCCAAAATTTGATGGTCAATCCATTGAATATTGGGACTATTCCACAGTACCTTATTCTGCTAATCCGGACAACTTCACTGATGCCTACGATGATGGTTTCAATACTAACACCAACATTTCTATTCAAGGCAGCAATGACAAGACTTCTTTCTATACTTCAATGTCATACAAGTATGCAACCGGCAACACCCCGAACAATAGTTTCGACCGTCTGTCATTCTTGGCTAAGGCCTCTCATAAGATTACAGACAAAGTAGAATTGGAAGCCGGCATCAGTTTTGCCAACTCCAACCCGAAACAAGGTGGTGCAACCAACTTCGGTGAATACTTTATTGACGGTACCTTTGACCGCATGTACGATACTCGTCTCCAAAGAAGCCGTTACAAAGGTGCTCACGGTGGTTTGGCATCACCCTCATACGGTGACGAATATGGTCTTGACCCGGGTAAGAGCGTTTGGTGGAGTTTATATGAAAACGAATATAGTCAGAAGGAAACTTCAGTACGACCAAGTTTGAAAGTGACAGCCGACATCCTTGATTGGTTGAAGTTTACCGCAGAAGGTAACTATAACTATTACTACAAGCGCAACGAAAGCAAGGAATTAGGTTCCGGCTACCAAAACGAAGGTGGTTATTATGCAATGGGACAGTATCAAAAAGAACAGACCAATTTGAATGCCGCTTTCTCTTGGAATAAACAACTTAATGACTTTAACTTGACAGGTTTCCTTCGTGGTGAATACTATCATAACTTCGAACAAAGCATGTCAATGAACACCAATGGCGGCTTGATTGTTCCGGGGCAATACTTCATTAATAACTCAAAAGAAACTCCGACATATAAAGGTAGCATTTCCGGTGAAAAGACCATTTTGTCTCTTGCCGGTCAGTTGTCACTGAGTTGGAAAGATCAGATTTTCTTCGATGTTACCGGACGTAACGACTGGTCTTCAGCTATGGTTTATGTCAACGGCTTGGGTAACTATTCGTTCTTCTATCCGTCTGTTTCGGCTTCTTGGTTGATTCATGAAACTTTCCGCGGCAAAATGCCGGAATGGATTTCATTCATGAAGATTCGTGGTTCTTGGGCACAGGTAGGTAACGACACACAAGCTTATTTAATTAACTCTGCCTATTCATTGTACACTGCAACCAATGCTTATGGCAATGCTTATGGCTTGAAACTTCCTGATACCTCTTACGCACAGGATTTGAAGCCTGAACGTAAAAATTCTTGGGAAATAGGTCTTGACTGGCGTTTCTTGGAAAACCGCATTGGTTTGGACTTCACTTATTACAAGGAAAATACTACAGACCAGATTATGGAAATTGAAGTTCCTAACGTATCTGGTTTGAGCAAGCAGTATATTAATGCAGGTAACATTCAGAACCAAGGTGTCGAAATTGCTTTGAACACGACTCCGATTGAGACAAAGGATTGGACTTGGGATTTAAACTTCACTTATACCAAGAATAACTCTAAGATTGTAGAACTTCATCCGGATGCCGCTGAATATATTCGTTTGGAAGGTGAGCCCGCTTATGGTAACTATCGTATCGGTGCTGTGGCTAAAGTCGGTGGTGAATATGGTCTGTTACTGACCGATGCTGCTCCTAAGTACGATAAAAAGACAGGTCTTCCTATTCTTGAATTGGCTTCTTATGAAGGCCGTAAGGCTGTATACTATAGCCGTTCAGGTGAAATTACCGAAGTCGGATCTATCCAACCGGATTTCTTGGGTTCTATAAATACTAGTTTGCGGTATAAGGACTTTACTCTTCGTGTTTCTACAGATATGCGTTTCGGTGGCTATCAAGCTATCTATGGTTCTCACTATGGTACAGCTTACGGTATGTTGAAAAGTTCTTTGAATGGTACCTCACCTGAACACGGTGGTATTACCTTTACATCAATTTGGGATGGAAAGACTTATACAGACGGTATAATTCCTGAAGCTATTATGCCAGGTGGTGAAACCATCTCTACTCCTACCGGTTCTTATACTATCGCTGAAGGCGGTGAACTTTATGGCGATTTGGTAGAAAGAGGAATCGTTGACCCGCAACATGCTTCTTCTTGGAACTATTGGAACAACTCTTGGGGGCGCGCTGCCGTATGGAAAAACAACGATTGGTTCCATGAAGTAAATTACGTAGCTCTTCGTGAAATCTCTTTGAGCTGGAGATTGCCGCAAGCTTGGGCCGGAAAAATAGGTGCTTCCAACATCAATTTGACTGTTGCCGGACGTAATTTGGGTTACTTGTATAACTCATTGCCTAACAACTTCCATCCGGAAGCACTTCGTGGTACTCAAACCGCACAGTTCTTGTCACGCGCAGTTAATCCATACGTTGCTAACTATACGTTTACTATCAACGCTTCATTCTAATACTTAAAAAGAATATAAAAATGAAATCAACAAAAATATTATTAGCGGCACTTGCCTTGGGCTCCGTAACAATGAGCAGTTGCAAAGATGATTGGGCTGACATGAATCAGGACCCGTCTGCTGTTACTAAAGGCAACTTAAGTTATTTCTTTGCCAAAGCTGTGGATTATTTTGAGCCACAACCCTATTTGGAGTATTACTATAACGCTCCGTTGAAATATCAATGGGCTGGTTGGGGACTTAGCAGCAGCGGTGCAAACGAAAGTATCCTTACCATGACTTCAACCGGTGATCAAGGTAGCCAATACATCAAGACACTCCGTATCGTTCGCGAAATGGAGAACGAACTGACAAATATGTCTGAAAATGATCAAGAAGCAAATGCTCCTTATTTGGCTGCAACTCAAGTATTGACTGTATATTTAGGTATTTTCGACACAGATTTGAATGGCTCACTTCCGTATGAAGAAGCTTGCCGTTTAAAATTTGGAGGTTCGGTTACTCCTGCATACGACAGCCAAGAAAAGTTGTTCGACACTTGGCTAACAGAATTGAATAATGCCATCCAAACTTTCACCACTCCGGGTGCTATTATAACAGCCGGTCAAGATGCTGTATTTGGTGGCAAAGTAGAAAAATGGGCTAAATTTGCAAACTCGTTGAAACTTCGTATTGCTGTACGTTTATTAGATCAGAATCCGACTTTGGCTAAGCAAATCGCATCCGAAGTAGAATCTGCGACTTGCGGTTACATTGATTCATTGGATGATGCTGTATTATTCAACAAGTCCACCGTAAACAATGAAAGTCAAGATTATATTTACCACTGGTTCAATGGATTTACCGGCATGATTGCCAAAGAATCTATCGTAAATTTCATGGTAGAAAATCTTGATCCACGCGTACGATTCTTCTATACAAAAAACTCATGGAATTCAAAGATTGTACAAGGTTTCTATGACGCAGGTTTAACAATTCCCGAATTCATCGAAAGAAATGTTGTTTCTGAAGTAGGTGCTGACGGCAAGAAAAAATTCGTTAAATGGGGGGGACTTGGTGAACCTTGGGTACGCTACTACGGTATGACAGAAGATTGGAATGCCAACCTTGATGCTACCGGAAAGTATCGTTGGTACTTCCAGTCCAACTATTCGAAAGCAGCAGAAGAATTAACTTTGTATGACGCTGAAAAGAAAAATCCGACTCAGTATACCACTTACTCTATGCTGAACCGTATGATGATTATCGGTAATACTTACACAGCCGCTTCACAATCGGAAGCAGCAGCATTGCCTGGCGAAGGTTCTAAAGCTACTTTCACTACAAACAATCGTCCTTGGTACGGTATGTATCTGAGTGGTGCAGAAGTCAACTTATATTTGGCAGAATTCGCTATGCTAAATGGCAATGAAAATAAAGCCGAAACTCACTACAACAAGGCTCTAAAGTTATCAGTTCAAGAATATGACAAGTTGGCCGCATTGAATCAGGTTGCTTACCATAGCAGTGTAACCGGCAACTTTAATTATGACCCGAATGAAGGTGCTATTGACTTGAAAGATGGCGAAATAGAAGCCATGATGGATGGTGACGATGCCTATTCATTCACCGGTACAGCCGCTGAAAAGTTGGAAAAAATCTACTTGCAGCAAATGATTCATTTTACTCTTTATCCGAATGAAGTGTACGTAACAGCGCGTCGTTCCGGTTACCCAAGTTTCAATTCAACAATCTTGCCTCGTCCTCAGTATGCTGAAGTTCCAGCAAACAGCATTCCTCGCCGTTTCCCGACAGGAGCATTGACTGATACAGACAAGATGAAAGACGTAAAGGCAGAAGCATTTGCAGCACAAGGATTAACACCTACTTCAAACGGTTTGTATGATGTTGTTTTAGCAACAGAACGTTTATGGGCTGACAAAAATGCTCCAGCTTGGGGTGCCGGTCAATAAACAAATTGTTTATAAATACTAAAAAGGGGGGGAGGGAGTTATTCCCTCTCCCTTTATTCTTACCTTAAAATACAAACATATGAAAAGACTCTTTATTTTACTCCCATTCTTTTTAAATATACTTATTTCAAGTGCGCAAAATGAGCCATTGTTTATATTCAATCAATATTATAATGCAAAAATTCACTTTAAGAACCATTCGATAAGCATGGCAGCCATGAATTATGATGCCGTAAATGACAAAATGTATTTTAAGCAGAACAACGAATTGATGGAACTTATCAATACCGCTTCAATCGACAGTATAGTTTGGGCTAAAAAACGCTGTTTTATACCATTTGGAAATGGTTACTTGGAAAAAGTTAACATGAAGAATGGTACAATTTACATTCATTGGCGAATAAAAAATGTAAATGTTGGTTCAAGGGGTGCTTTAGGTAGTATTACCCAAGGAAAAGTTGAAAATATAAACATCCGAACAATGGGAGTATTCTCCTCAACAGATCCCAGCAGTCATAACGCTGATGTATACCAACAGAAAAATGCCAACGAATATTATTTATCTATCAATGGAAAGCCACATAAAGTAAATACTTTAAAACAGATACAAAAACTCTTTCCACAACACAAGGAAACCATCAAGACTTTCGTTGATGACAACAATATAAAAATGAACGAGCCCTTGTCTGTCATGGAACTACTTAATTATTGCATGGGACTATAATTAATAAAAAACACCGGTAAGAATTGATTTCCACATTTTTTATTGTACTTTTGTAAAGTTCAAATCCAAAACATGCCAATATGGGACAACAGAAAAAACAAATTGACAAAAGAGGTTACTTGCTTCCCTATATCGCCGATGGGCGCAAATTGGTGAAATGCGACATTCACTTCTCTACTCAAGCACGTACCATTAAGGATTGGGTGATAAAGGAAGAGTGACTTAATTCTCTTAAATCCACATTACATGAAAAAAATACACTTCTTGATTCTTACCGTCCTATCGGTCTCTTTCATTCCGGCCTCCCTTTGGGCACAGGCAGAGTCACTTATACCGATGGTGGAGATTCCTGCCGGAAGTTTTTATATGGGCAGTGAAGGGACTGGGGAAAATACAGACGAGGCTCCCGTACACAAAGTGAATTTCAAACGACCATTCCGCATGGGAGTGACTGAAGTGACCAATGCGCAATATGAACAATTCCGCCCCGAACATAAAAAGTTGCGCGGGAAGAATAACGTATCTACCGAAGACGATGACGCTGTAGTGAACGTGAATTGGCAAGATGCCGTAGATTTTTGCCGTTGGCTTTCTGAAAAGGAAGGAAAGGTTTATCGTTTGCCCACCGAAGCCGAATGGGAATACGCTTGCAGAGCCGGAACTTATACCTTATTTTATACAGGTGACGGACTTTCGTCCGACATGCGTCGCAACCAAATCATTGCCCGCGACTATCAAGCCGTATCGCTGAAAGTGGGACAGACACACCCCAATGCGTTTGGGCTGTACGACATGCACGGCAACGTGGAGGAATGGTGCATGGATTGGTATGCCCCTTATACAGCAGAAGAACAGACTGACCCGACAGGACCGACAGACGGAGAATTCCGAGTGACACGCGGAGGAAGCCATCACACCCCGGACGAGTATCTGCGCTCGGCCAACCGCATGGCGATGATTCCGGAAGACAGACATTCGCTGACAGGTTTTCGAGTGGTAGAAGATTTAAATGCACATAAAGAATCAACAAATAAAAACGAAGAATCAACAAAGCCTATTTTCATGGAGCCCTTGGTCTTTGTACGTCCCCCGAAAAGCAGTTCCGGCGTTCCTTTCTATCGGCATAACCACCAACCTTCGATAGCTTGGTGCGACAACGGCGATATGCTGGCGATATGGTTCTCGGCCAATCAAGAAAACGGGCGCGGCATGGTGGTACTCCAGAGTCGTCTGCGCAAAGGTTCAACCGAATGGACACCGGCTGAATTATTCTACAAAGTGCCCGATCGAAACATGACCGGTTCTTCTATTTTCAACAATGGAAAAGGAACACTATTTCATTTCAATGGAGTAGAAGCTGCCGGCGACTGGCAAAACTTAGCGATGGTGATGCGGACGAGTACGAATAACGGGGAAACATGGAGCAAGTCAAAAATTATCGCTCCGGAACATACCAAACGACATCAAGTCGTGTCGGGTACTTCAATGACTCCCGAAGGATGGATGATTCAAGTATGTGATGCCGGACCGGGAAGCCACGATGGAGCGGCAATACACATCAGTAAAGACGGAGGCAAAACATGGAAGGATCCTTGGGATGGGACACCTATACCGCACTTTAAAGAGGGAGGTCAAGGCACAACCATCGCGGGTATTCATGCAGGACTGGTCACACTCAAAAACGGCGATTTGATGGCATTGGGAAGAGGCAACAGTCTGGAGGATGCGACCGGACGAAAATGTATGCCGATGAGCATCAGCAAGGATATGGGAAAAACTTGGACATACCGGCGAACAGACTTTCCGGCCATCGACGGCGGACAGCGACTGGTGTTGATGAGATTGAAAGAGGGGCCATTGCTATTGGTCTCGTTCACCGACCACCCGCAACGGACTCGCAAGGAAGACAGAGGGATGGAGTTTACCGACGCACAAGGAAACGTGTATAAGGGATACGGCATGTATGCCGCCCTTTCCTACGACGAGGGAAAGACTTGGCCGGTACGACGACTATTGACCGACGGCAAGGAACGTCATCTGAACGGAGGCGCATGGACGGGATTTTTCGACATGGATGCCACACACGCAGAACCAAGAGGGTACTTGGCAGGTATCCAAAGTCCGGACGGCATGATTCACATAGTGAGCAGCCGGATACATTATCAGTTCAATCTGTCATGGCTCACCGGACATTAAATGAAAAACAATCATCAATCAAAAATTATAAATCAACTCATGAAAGCAAGAATGAAAACATGGATGGCATCGCTCGTAGGACTGACTATGACCTTCGGAGTGAATGCGCAAAATGCCGGAAACAGTTTCGTACATGAACGGTCGGATACTTATGAGTGGCCCACGGACAAGGCCGTATTGGAAAAACTAGACCAATGGCAAGACCAAAAGTTCGGTGTATTGTTCCACTGGGGACTCTACTCACAAGCAGGTGTCGTGGAATCATGGGAACTCTGTTCCGAAGATTGGTTAGTGCGTTGGATTCCGGATTATTACAAATTCAAAGAATGGTATTGGGGCTTGAAAGACGAATTCAACCCGACCGACTTTGACCCTGACCAATGGGCACGCATCATGAACGAAGCCGGAATGAAGTATATGATTTTCACGACGAAGCACCACGATGGATTCTGCATGTACGACACCCGATACACTGACTTTTCCATCGCCAACGGGCCATTCCGAAACAATCCGCACAAAGATGTAGCCCGCCACGTATGGGACGCTTTCCGCAAGAAGAACTTTATGATGGGATGCTACTTCTCGAAGCCCGATTGGCACTGCGAATGGTTTTGGAATCCGGAGTTCGACACACCCAATCGCAACATCAATTACAAGAAAGAGCGTCATCCGGACTGGTGGAAAAATTATCAAGACTTTACTTACAACCAACTGAAAGAACTGATGACCGAATACGGAAACTTCGACATCCTTTGGCTGGACGGCGGATGGGTACGAGGAGATGAAATACAATTAGACAAATTACTGGCCGAAGTGCGCAGCACCACCCAACCGGGACTTATCAGCGTGGACCGCACCATCAAGGGACGCAACGAAAACTACCAGACTCCGGAGCGCGGCATCCCCGAAACACAACTGAACCACCCGTGGGAAAGTTGCATCACACTGAGTCATGCGTGGGGATACATCCCCGATGCCAAATTCAAGAGCGCACGCACTGTGGTAGGAATGTTGGCCGAAATCTGCGCCAAAGGCGGTTCGCTGGCATTGGGTGTAGGACCGACTCCGCAAGGATTAATCCAACCTGAAGTAGAAACCGTATTGAAAGAAATCGGTGCTTGGCTAAAGGTTAACGGACTGGCTATCTACAACACCCGCATCACTCCCAATTATAACACCGGGAAGACATGGTTTACCGCCGACAAGAACGGTAAAACCCTTTATGCTATCTATGCGTTGGCGGATGAAGAAACCCTCCCCTCCACCATCGAATGGACAGGAAACGAACCGATAGGCCGAATGACGCTGCTGAAAGGCAATCGCCCCGTCGGCTATACTTGTAAAGACGGCAAAGTGATTGTAAAATTGCCGCACGGACTGAAAAACGAACCGGTAGCATTGAAGTTTAACGTAAAGAAGTAAAAACCATGAAGAACTGGAAAAAAATAATGGGATGCCTGGCCGGTGCGGCTTTGGCACTCAACATGAACGCACAGCAAGTGCAAGGATTCGTCCACGAACAGTCGAAAGCTACGGATTATGTGTGGCCCACCGACCCGCAAGTGTTGGAAAAACTCGAACAATGGCAAGACCTGAAATTCGGCGTATTGTTCCATTGGGGACTTTACTCACTCCCCGGCATTGTGGAGTCATGGTCCATCTGCTCGGAAGATGTGGACTGGATTACCCGAAAAGGAAACCTGCCGTATGTGGAATACAAAAAGTGGTACTTCGGTCTGAAAGATCAGCTGAACCCCGTCAACTTCAACCCTGAACAGTGGGCGGAAGTTATGGAAGATGCCGGAATGAAATACATGATATTCACCAGTAAGCACCACGATGGTTTCTGCACCTTCGACTCGAAGTACACAGACTTCAGCATCGCCAACGGTCCCTTCAAGAACGACCCGCGCAAAGACTTGGCTCGCCACGTATGGGATGCCTTCCGCAAGAAAGGATTCATGATGGGATGCTATTTTTCAAAGCCCGACTGGCACACCGAGTGGTACTGGAATCCCTACTATGCCACTCCGAACCGCCACCATAACTACAATGTGAAACAACACCCTCAATGGTGGAAGAATTACCAACAGTTCACCGAGAACCAATTGAACGAGTTGATGTCCAACTACGGACATTTTGACATCCTTTGGCTGGACGGCGGTTGGGTGACAGGCGACCAAGTAAACCTCGACCGTGTGCTTGAAAAAGCACGCAAGAAACACCCCGGTTTGATTTCGGTAGACCGAAGCATCCGCGGGAAGAACGAAAACTACCAGACACCGGAACGAGGAATCCCAGCCACACAGTTGGACTATCCGTGGGAAAGCTGCATCACGCTGAGCCACGACTGGGGTTGGGTACCCAATGCACCTTACAAATCGCCACAGACAGTCATCAACCTCTTGACCGAAATCACGGCGAAAGGCGGTTGTCTGCTGCTCGGCGTAGGCCCGACAGCCGATGGAGTGATTGAACAACCCATCGTAGACAGGCTGCACGAAGTGGGTAACTGGCTGCGTCAAAACGGGCAAGCCATCTACAACACGCGCATCACTCCACATTATAACGAGGGCAATGTATGGTTCACAGCCGACAAGGACGGAGAAACACTCTATGCCATCTACACCGTGGCCGACGGAGAGAACGTTCCCGAAACCATTGAATGGACAGTGAACCTCCCGAAAGGTAAGGTGAAAGTGCTGAACAACGGGAAAAGCGCTAAGTATAAGGTAAAAAACGGCAAAGTCGTAGTAACTTTACCACAAGGACTGAAAAACGAACCGATAGCCCTGCAATTTAAAGTAAAGAAATAAGCTATGAGAATCAGACAGTTATTTACAGCCGCCCTCTTGCTGTGCGCCGGACAGGCCGTAGCGCAACAGCCACTGTATAAACAAGCAAACGCTCCGATAGAAGAACGCATCAAGGACTTGATGGAGCGGATGACGGTGGAAGAAAAAGTGGGACAGCTCTGTTGTCCGTTGGGCTGGGAAATGTACACCAAAACCGGAAACAAAGTGGAAGTGTCCGAACTTTATAAAAAACAAATGGGAAGCGGAATGCCGATAGGATCCTATTGGGCTGTACTGAGAGCCGACCCGTGGACACAAAAGACACTTGAAACAGGACTGAATCCGGAACTGGCGGCCGAGGCCCTGAACAAGTTACAAAAATATGCCGTGGAAAAGACCCGCCTCGGAATTCCTGTACTCTTTGCCGAAGAAACTCCGCACGGACACATGGCCATCGGGACTACGGTCTTCCCAACAGGACTATCCATGGCAAGTACCTGGAATCCGGAATTGCTTCGACATACCGGTGAAGTCGTAGCACTCGAAGCACGCTTGCAGGGGGCGAACATCGGATACGGTCCGGTACTCGACATTTCGCGCGAGCCGCGCTGGTCGCGCATGGAAGAAAGTTTCGGCGAAGACCCCATGCTCGCCGGAATCCTCGGAGTAGCTTATATGCAAGGTATGCAAGGAGATGCACAGAACGACGGCAAACACCTCTACTCCACCGTGAAGCACTTCGCAGCCTACGGCATACCGGAAGGCGGTCACAACGGCGACCGTGCCATGGTGGGCATGAACCAACTTTTTTCCGACTTCCTCCCTCCCATGAAAATGGCCGTGGAAGCCGGACTTGCCACCATCATGACCTCGTACAACTCCATTGACGGTGTGCCCTGCACCTCTCACAAGTTCCTTCTCACCGACATCCTGCGCAATAAATGGGGATTCCAAGGATTTGTCTATTCAGACCTGTACAGCATCGATGGAATAGCCGGAACCCACCATGTGGCAGCCGATGTCAAGGAAGCCGGCAAGCTCTCCCTCGAAGCCGGTGTAGACATGGACCTCGGAGCCAACGCCTATGGCAAACGGACGCTCGAACTCCTCAACGAAGGACGGTTGGAGATGAAGTATGTAGATCAAGCGGTAGCCAACATCCTACGTCTGAAATTCAAAATGGGACTCTTCGAGAATCCCTACGTGTCGCCTAAAGACGCGAAAAAGTATGTCCGTTCGGAGGAACACCGCCAAGTGGCCCGCCGGGTGGCTCGCGAAGGCGTGGTACTTTTGAAGAATGACGGTATCCTGCCCTTAAGCAAGAACGTGAAGCGTATCGCTGTCATCGGACCCAATGCCGACACGCAGTACAACCAACTGGGCGATTACACCGCTCCACAGGATGAAAACTACATCATTACTCCCTTGGAAGGCATCCGGGCAGCTGTATCCAAGGACACGGAAGTGAAATATGTGAAAGGATGCGCCATCCGCGATGTTACTTTGTCCGACATTCCGGCTGCCGTGCGTGCAGCCAATGAATCGGATGTCGTCGTACTCGTCGTTGGCGGTTCCAGTGCCCGCGATTTCAAGACCAAGTACATCGCCACCGGCGCAGCCACCGTATCGACCGAAAAAGACCAAGTATTGCTCGACATGGACTGCGGAGAAGGCTATGACCGCAGCACGCTCAATCTCCTCGGCGACCAAGAGAAACTGATGCAGGCACTCATCGAAACGGGCAAGCCGATCGTTGTAGTGTATATTCAGGGACGTACTCTGAATATGAATCTCGCTGCCGAGAAAGCCAATGCGCTGCTCACCGCATGGTATCCCGGAGGCGAAGGAGGACACGGCATTGCCGACGTACTCTTTGGCGACTACAATCCGGCCGGACGACTGCCCGTCTCCATTCCCCGCGACGAGGGACAACTTCCCGTCTATTACTCCAAGGGAAACCAACGTGCCTATATGGACGGCGAAGCCAACGCTCTCTACCCCTTCGGGTTCGGGCTGAGCTACACCCGGTTTGAATACAGCAATCTGCAAATCAAGCCGGGCAACGGCAAAGACATTCTTCAGACCGTATCCTGCAACGTGAAGAATACCGGTGACCGTGACGGTCAGGAAATCGTTCAGCTCTACTTACGCGACATGGTGGCCAGCGTGGCGCAGGCTCCGATTCTGCTCAAATCTTTCGAGCGTGTTCCGTTGAAAGCCGGCGAGAGCAAAACCGTCACTTTCCACCTCGGCAAGCGCGAGTTGTCCATCTACGACCGCCGGCTGAACGAAGTAGTAGAGCCGGGTGACTTTAAAGTCATGATTGGCGCAGCCTCGAACGACATCCGTCTGGAGGGAATGTTCAAGTTGTAAATCAAACAGCGACCAACTAAAAAAGGCGACCTTTCCGGTCGCCTTTTTTAGTTATCATCAGGTTCGTTTCAATGCCTCATCTTGAAGACCAAAGTACCACCCTTTACGATGTCTTCGTGAGTGATGTAATTCTTGTCATAAGGAGCACCGTTAAGTGTAATGCTTTCCACGTACTTGTTTTCATCGGAAATGCCTTCGGCAATGACGGTGAATGTCTTTCCGTCGCCCAAATGCAGGACGATTTCCGGCATCTGCGGTGCGCCGAACACATAGTTTCCGCTCACCGGGTCGACGGGATAGAAGCCCATGACAGAGAACATGTACCACGCAGACATCTGACCGCAATCGTCGTTGCCGCAAAGTCCATCGGGCTCGGGACGATACTGAGTGTCGAAGATTTGACGAATCAACTCTTGTGTGCGTTCGGGTTTCCCGGCCAAGGTGTAGAGATAAGCCACATGGTGACTCGGCTCGTTGCCGTGGGCATACTGTCCGATAAGACCGGTGACATCAGCCTGCTCGGTCTTCAGTTCGAGGGTAAACATGGAGTCGAGCTTGGTAAGGAACTGCTCTTCGCCACCGAAGAGTTCGATGAGTCCCTTCACATCGTGCTGCACGTGCCAAGTGTATTGCCAAGCGTTTCCTTCGGTGTAGTCACCGCCCACGCTTTCAGAATGTCCCACATTGCTCGGATCGAAAGGCGACTTCCAAGTACCATCGGAGTTTCGGGGACGCATGAATTGCGTCTTCGTGTCGAACAGGTTTTTATAGAAGTCCTTGCGCTTTCCAAAGTATTCGGCATCCTCCTGCTTACCCATGCGGGTAGCCATGTCCCATACGGCATAGTCATCGTAAACCGACTCCAAAGTGGAGGAGACGGATTCGGCACGAATCAGGTCGGTGGGGAAGTATCCGTACTTCATGTAAGTTTCCCAATCGGACTTCAGTTTGTGCGATTCGGTCTGTGTGCGCTTCATCACTTGGAAGGCACGTTCGGCGTCGAATCCGCGGAAGCCTTTGCGGTAAGCCTCGGCCAGTACCGCTACGCCGTGGTTGCCCACCATGCAGTAGTTGTCCTTTCCCCACAAAGCCCAGATGGGAATAAACCCTTGCGCTTCGCCGTTTTCGATGAGCGAATTGACAAATCCGTCCACTCGTTCCGGCACCACGATGGTGTAGAACGGATGTGCGGCCCGATAAGTATCCCACAAGGAGAATGTAGAGTAGAAAGCATCGCCGGCGGTCTTCACCACTTCGTTCTTGGCATTGCGATACATGCCGTCCACATCCGAAATCCGATTGGGCTGAATCAGCGCATGATACAGACACGTGTAGTAGTTGATGAGCTGTTCCTCTGTTCCTGTCACATCCACGCGGCTCAGATAGCTGTTCCAGTTGTTTTTGGCCTCGCTGCGGACAGCATCAAAATCCCAACCCGGAATTTCCGCTTCGAGGTTCTTCTTGGCTCCCGACACGCCGGTGGTAGACAAGGCGATTTTCATCAGAAGCTCCTCACCCGGTTGCATGTCAAACCCGACCACGATGCGCTGTCCCTTTTCGGTTTCGCCCATCGCAAGGTTAATTTTTTCCGTCACCGGTCGGTTGAATTTCACCACGAAGAAATAGTCTTGCTGCACCCACACGCTGTTGTCCACATGTCCCACCAGCGTCTGCTCGTCCTCCCATTTCACTTCGCACGAGCGGACGTGAGAGTGATATTGGTTTTCGTTCCACGCCGGACCGTGCTGCAAGTCGATGAGTACCGCCGCATTTTCCGCGTCATGATAAGTATAGCGATGGAAAGCCGCACGGGTCGATGCGGTCAGCTCGGCCTTGACGTTCGGTTCTTCCAGCAGCACGCTGTAGTATCCGGGTTCGGCCGCCTCCCAGTCTTTGCTGAATCGGCTCCGGTAGGCATCCCAAGCACGATTGCGTTCGCCGGTAACGGGCATCACGAGCAAGTCGCCCAAATCCATGCAGCCGGTACCGTTAAGGTGCGTCTGTGTAAAGCCCCAGATGATGGAGTCACTGTTTACATATTCCGAGCAATATCTCCATCCCACCGCTCCCGTCACCGGACTGGTTTGTATCATACCGAACGGTGTGGTCGCACCGGGAAAAGTGTGTCCGTTGTCTGCCGCTCCGATGAACGGATTCACATAGCGGGTGTAATCTGCGGAAGGGGTACTGTTCTGTGTCTTGTTACCGCAACCGACCAACATACCGACCAACGCAAACGAGCAAAGTAATAGGGTTTTCTTCATTCTTTTCATTGATAATTCTGATTACATGATTTTAATAAAGCAATGTGCCCGACAGACACCAATAGCTGTTACTGCCTCCTTCGGGTGCTCCCTGCGGAATCTCTACGGTGATGGTGTGTTCGCCGGCTTCCAAGTCGCCCAGATAAATGTATTCCGGATTGGTCACGGTGCCGGGACACCAGTTGGAGCGGCTCAAATCCGAAGAGCTGAGGCCGTTGGAGAAGTTTCCGGAGCAAGGATTCCAATTACGATAAGTTCCACAGTCGTCTCTCCAAGGAACGAACGAAATCACTTTGTCGCCGTCCAAATAAACGGTGTTGGGCTTTTGATTGAATTCATCGCCGTTTCCCCAACCGCCGTGACCGGTGGTGGTGTAGTAGAGCACGGCGTTCTTGACCGGCTCTTTCAGGGTGAACTTGGCGTTCAGTTTGTCGTTCAGCATGAATATGGGATAGGGCTGTCCGGCCTGTTCCAGATAGTTCACGGTATTGAAGAGCGGCATCACCCGATACATCCGTCGGTTTTCATCGGGATAGTATTTCAGTTGGAGCGATACTTTGTGTCCCTTGGCATCCCAGTTACCGATGTAAGCGGCCACCCAGACTTCTCCCTGCAAGCGTTCGGCCAGTGCGGTCACTTCCGCCTTGTAGAGCACGGAGTCCGCCCATTCCTGTCCGGGCACGATGTTGTGATTGTAGCGACGCACGCCGAATCCGGTAAAGAAACGCATCAGTTCCAGCGGTGTACTGTAGTCCTCGGTAGAAACCAATCCGTGATAGTTTTCTCCGGAGGCGGTGAAGTAAGGCACACTCTTGAGGTCCTTCATCGCATCCAGAAAGCTCTGCTTCTTGTCGGTAGGAATCACGAAAACAGAGCCGGTGCGGTCGTAAGCATCACCGTCGGAGTACTGAACCAGTTCCACGAAGATGCTGCGGTCTTTCACATAGTCGGGCAATTTCACCTTTTTCATGAGGATGGTTCCGCCTCCCACGCTGTACTGCACATCGCTTTCCAGTGTTTCCGGCAGTTTGGCGCCGTTGAAACATACGTTTTGTTCTTCGAATACGGGCACGGTAATCACGTTGCTGTGGTTTATCCGATACTGATAGATTTGGGCATTCATCTTCTGTCCCCACGACTCGGGCAGCAGTGTCTTCGCTTCTTTCACCGGAGTGATGGTTGTCGCTTCCTGCGCGGCGTCGCCGTTGCGCACCACCCGAAGCACCAATCCATCGGGAACACCCACGTTGGGTTGCGGCGTACCCCGGAAAGCCAGGTCGTTGGTGTACCAAATCTCAATGGTGTTCGAGTTGATGGAAGTACGCACGACGGTACAATTCAGCCCGAGGAACTTTTCCTGGCCTATCACTTTCAAGTCCTTGTTCAGTTGATAGGCAGTGGCCGAAGATATGACTTCACCGTCAGGGAGTTCGGCCCAACGATAAAACTCGCCGGCAGAGTAATCCATGTAGCTTTTCGTCACGGGCAGTTTGTATGCGGGACGTTCCGTATCCTCGGCTTTCTTCTCACGATTGGGGAATACGTTTTCCAACGCCACTTGGTCGCCGCTGACTTTCATCACCATGCCTCCGGGATATACTTTGCCCTTGTAACTTGACCGGTAAGTCACTTCAATGCCTTGGGCTTTCTTGAATTTTCGGGGCGAAACTTGCGCCGATGCCGCGGTAGCGAGGACGCATAAAGCTACCACACAGATACTTTTCACGAGATTTATTTTCATAGATTTAAAATGGTTTGTTAATAATTGCGTAAAGATACATGTTTTTCGTGAAATATCCATGCTGTTTACTCATTTGTTTTTTCGCACTTTATTTCTTACCGATTGTTTATTTCCCTATATTTGTGCGATTAAAACAAAAAATCATCCATCAATGAGATATTATAGAAATGTATTCGACTTGGGCGACCTGAGCACCGCCCTTCAAGAAGCGTTCGAAATCAAGCAGGAACGCTACAAGTATGAATCCCTCGGCAAGCACAAGACGTGTCTGCTGATATTCTTCAACAACAGCCTCCGCACCCGTTTGAGCACACAGAAGGCTGCCCGCAATCTGGGCATGGATGTGATTGTGCTCGATGTGAATCAGGGAGCCTGGAAGTTGGAGACCGAACGGGGTGTTGTGATGGACGGCGACAAGAGCGAGCACCTGCTCGAAGCCATCCCTGTCATGTCTTCTTACTGCGACATCATCGGCGTGCGTTCGTTCGCCCGCTTTGAAAACCGCGAGGACGATTACACCGAAAAGATTCTCAACCAGTTCATCAAGTACTCCGGCAAGCCGGTATTTTCGATGGAAGCGGCTGCCGGCCATCCCCTTCAGGCTTTCGCCGACCTCATCACCATCGAGGAATACAAGAAGAAGGAGCGTCCGAAAGTGGTGCTGACGTGGGCACCGCATCCCCGTGCACTCCCGCAGGCCGTCCCCAACTCTTTCGCCGACTTCATGAACGAGGCCGATGTGGATTTCGTCATCACACACCCCGAGGGGTATGAACTCGACCCGGCCTTCGCACGCGGAGCCAAGGTAGAATACAATCAGTTGAAGGCTTTCGAAGGCGCCGACTTCATTTATGCCAAGAACTGGGCTTGTCCGGGTGTCACCCGGCCCGAAGACTACGGCAAGATACTGAGCAAGGACATGAGCTGGACCGTAGATGCCGCCCACATGGCTGTAACCAACAACGCCCATTTCATGCACTGCCTCCCCGTGCGCCGCAACATGATTGTGACCGATGAGGTAATCGAAGCTCCCACTTCGCTGGTCATCCCCGAAGCCGCCAATCGCGAAATCTCGGCCACGGTGGTATTGAAGCGGATGCTGCAAACTTTGAATTAATGCTTTCCGTACTTCATTTCAAGACTATCATCCACTATTGATAACTTTATCAATAGTGGATGATAGAGAGATTTAGGCCCGAATAAGTCGCTGCGAAAATGCAACGGGCAGTGTTGCCACATGCAACGGGTTACGTAAGCTTCTCCAACGGATTGCATCGTCCTTTGCAGCGGGTTGTCTTTTCCAATGTACCCGGCAGTTTGAAAAACAGGACGTTTTTC
>CAYXZF010000049.1:0-18030 GCA_964469845.1 uncultured Phocaeicola sp. | reverse complement strand
TTGCTAACTCTTTGGTATTCAAGATATATCTTGTAAAATACGCGCGATGAGAATGTGTGTGTGTGTGTGTGTGTGTTTACACGATTTTCGCACATAACCAAATTATTCACGACATAATTTGCTGAAACTTTGCAGTTCCCGCAGCCTTCAAAACAGCTGTATGTCAATGAATTTTTGTCCATTCTTGTCTGTTAAAGCATATTTTCCGCACAAAAGTAATCAAATTTTCGCATTCTACAATTTTTTAGAGAACTTCTTTAATAATCCAAGGTGATTTTTCTTTTATCTGCCTGCGGATTGTTATCGTTTATTGGTAGAACTATGAGAACAATATTTCAAAGAGCATTTCTAATGCGCAAATCTATTTCATAAGTAAACTGCCCTGCAAATATTTTGTATCAACACAAATGATTTGCAAAAGAACACCGTTCTGATACAAATATGATTGTGTCAAGATGTCATCTTTGGAATTAGATGCTTTTCGTTTGGACAAACATCTATTTTAGACAAATCAATTTGTAGTTCATTCATGAGCCGTAATTTTGCATCGGAAATGAAAATAACGGTAAAAATGGTAGGGCTAACCTATAACAAGGGGTACATACTGCCGCTTAACATCATGCTGCTACTATCAGGATGCAGACCGCCTAATGAAATTCCTGTAGGTCTGTGGTATAGTATAAATGGCAGACCTGCGGTAGAAATAGTCGAACAGGAAAGAGGATATTTCCATCAGACACATACAGGTTCTATCTGTCCGATTGAGTACCCATTAGTCCTTACATCTACAGGGATGTATATACAAGGAGAAGGTCGCATTATCGTTTCTTACTCTAATGAAAAGGATCAGCTGTTCCTTTCTCCGGGTGGAAAGTATATTCGCAGTAGGGATTGATAGTTCCGTTTATAGATAGAAGTTTCCAGTTGGGTTGATTTATTTTTAATCATACTATAATAATGGAAACATTCAAGAAACACAATGGGCTGACAAATCTGACAATGTTTGTGGATGCCTCAATCAATCTCGCAAGCAGAGAAACGGAGATGTTGATGGAAGCAGGACTTCCTGCCGGTTATGTAACCGACGGCTTCTTTGTCAAGCAAACTGAAATGATGGTCAAGATTTCCTTTAGTGAGATTGTATGGGTAGAAGCAGGTGGAAATTACAGTCATATTCATTTCAGAGACAGGACACACATCACAGTTGTACACAATATCGGCAGAGTTGCAGAGATGTTACCGAAACGCTATTTTACTCGCATCAACAAATCCGAAATTGTGAATCTTCACTATGTGAACAAGTTCTGCGGTAATCTCATCTATATCGGTGGTAAGTCATTTGCCGTAGCCTCTAATTACAGAGAATACGTCTTTTCATGTTTCAACATGCTTGTACGCAGGAAATGAAAACGGCAGTTTTGCATCAGAACATACTTCGTTTGGAACATTTTCCCCTTCAGGAAAATAATTGTAGCACGTAAGAAGGTTTCTGCACTTTTGCACCGTAAGCTTACATAAACTCAGTATTAACTATTAAAATTTTAAGCGTATGGCAATTGACACAGCTCCTTCGCAAGTGGCGACCAATGCGTTACAAGCGATTCCTTTCGGTTCTATTATCGGTGGTCCGTTGAAAGCATGTATCGAAGCACAGGCTATGGCTGCGCAGACATCCTGGCAATTCATTCAGGAAGTAGGTCTGAACACCAATCCGGAGACTGGTGAGAAAGAGGCGGTAAACGTTTCGTTCCAATTTATGCAGAACGGACGTATGGCACAGTTGAATGTTCCATTGTTGACGATTGTTCCGATTCCGTATATCGCAATCCATAACATCGACATCAATTTCAAGGCGAACATTTCGGCTTCGTCCTCTTCTGTTTCGGAACAGACGTCTTCAGAGTCTGTTGATGCCGGTGCAGACGTCTCAGCCAAAATCGGTTGGGGACCATTTAGCGTACAAGCTAACATGAGAGCCAATTACTCTTCCAAGAAAGACTCTAAGGCTACGCAGAGTTCTCAGTACAGCGTGGAGTACACGATGGACGTGGCTGTAAAGGCCGGACAGGACAGTATGCCTGCCGGTTTGGCAAAGGTTCTTGAGTTGCTCGGAAGTTCTATGGACGTTTGTGATCCTAAGGGTACACTTGAGGTGAATGCCCTCAGACTCAAAGCCGGTGAAAAACTGATTGCTACCTACAAGAACAAGGATGGTCTCTTCGCTCCTAATGAAATCAAGAGTGCCGATGGCAAACTTAACTTCAAGGTAGAAGGTGACAGTGCAACTGTTCTTCTTGACAATGTTCCCAGCGGTGAATACCAGATTGCCGCAGGTGAGCGTACAATCACTGTCAAGGTGGAAGCAACAGAAGCTCCTAAGGCTTAATGAAACAACCAATCGGGTGCGGCAGACTGCCGCACCCATTCCTAAAAACCAATTAAAAATCATACAAATGGCACAATTAAGGTCTATAATAGGTTCCATCTTGCGAGATATCATATCAGCCCAGCATGAAGCCAATCTCTATTCCCTTTCATTGAGTGAAAATTACGGGAAAGACGGCAAAGCAAAAGATTTTCAATTGCCGAATGTCTTTGTCAGTGACATGGAATTGGAATTGAAATATAGTGTAGTGGGAACGGAAAACAGCAGTGAGGAACACAACTTCAAATACTCCAAATTGCGAAATTTCATTCGAGAGTTATGTAGCGAGGCGGCCAGAACCACCATTACAAGTGTAATATCTACGATACTCACAACAGACATTCAAAGAAATGAGGAGGATAAGCAATTCTTCACAAGGCTCAAGCAGGAGGATGTTCTGAACCGAGAGTTCCGGAGTTTTCTTGTACGCAATATGCGACAGGTCTTCAACAATTCAATTCATGAGACTATCGACACAAACACGGGATATGTGCTCCCTGAAAAAGTAGTAGATCGTTTAATGGAGGTGGTTCGCAAGAAATTCCTTGACGACACAGACCTGAACATACTGTTCGGGGGCACTGACGGAAAGGCTCTGAAGGCAGAAGCCGACCAGAATGTTAGACAGGTTTTGGATGAATTAGTACGAAATGGGTCAAAGGATATTTCATTCAGACGTTCCAAAACCTTCCCATTATTGAATGTTGCCGTAACCGCTGACGAATTGGCTAATATGCCGGAGGATGCTATCCACTCATTCAAACTGAAGTTTAGTCCTACAACCTGCAACATCACTTCTTTGGAAGATGATGAAGATATCGAGGATTTTGTAATGAAATAACAACAAGATTATGGAAAACAACAATGTTTCAAGAAAAAGCTGTCAAGTAATGGAACTGAAGCAGCTTATTGCCGGTCCGCTTATTGCCACAATTGAGGCTGATGCCTTATCCGCTCAAAAATATTTGAGTTATGTGCTTGCTGTTGCATTCGAATCGTACAATCCTACAACTGGAGAAACCGGCAAACTGCGTTTGCTGACCTTTTCATACTATGAGCAGGATGGTGTAACTGTACGTAAAAAGAGTGTTAGTATTCCTTTACTTACCCTTATACCATTGCCTTTATTACAGATTCATGAGGCGGATTTTGATTTCGATATCAAGATATTGGATGCACTATATGAAAAGAGTGATGAGAAATTCAGCACAGAGGAATGTCATGCCGTATCAAACGGAAACAACGGAAACGGCTTCCGAATGAGGGCATCATTAGCACCGCAAAAGTCTGATGGAGAACATACGGGTACATTGCAACAGAGCCTGACTGCGAACATGAAAGTAAAGGTTAAAATGCGGCAGGCCGATATGCCGGCAGGGTTGTCAAACATACTGCATCTCACAGCCAGCAATATGCAGATAGAGGATACACCTGAAGAAGATGGAGGTGAAAGATGAACGGCAATAATATAGCAGGTAATGCACAACAGCAACGCACCGGATTGAATTGTCCGCAATGTAATACATTCATCGAGACAACGATTCTTCAACTTCTGACCTCTTCGGCACTGATATGTCCTGCATGTCACTTACGCTTAAACATTGACAGAATGAAATCCAAACCAGCATTTGAAGCCTTGCGTAAGGTGCAGATGGCACAGAATAATTTGGAAGAAAAAAGCAAATTCAACGGTTAATGTAAAGTAATGCACAATGTTCAAAGGTATAATAAGGGGCATATCCTCCCTGTTCCGAGTCTTCCGTAAAAAGAAAGCAAAAAAAGAAGAGAATCAGAAACCTATAAACCCGGAAGTAAGACGAATTGCACTCATGGTTTCACAACTGAAAGTGTATAAACGTCGGAACGTGGATGTGAGGGAATTAAAGGTTTCCGCATTTTCGGATGCTCAACGGTTCTTGTTGCGTCTATGTGATAGCAAGTGCATATCTCATTGTATATCAGGAGGTAATATAAGATATAGGGTTCAGTTGCCCAATGGTTTAGGGAACATATTCCTGACGGACCGTGTACGCAAGTCAAACACTTCCGTCGTAGCTCGAATGACCATTGATATACCCACTCTCAACCCGCAGATACGCGAGATTTTATTTGTTTCAAAAACTATTTAAACATTTTGTCATGAAAACAATTAGAGCAGGTTATAATGGACCGGAAGTTTTACAATTGTGCAAGGAACTTGCACGCAACGGTTACGGATTGGAAGAATCCGAAGTATTTAGTGAGAAAGTTAAAAGGGATGTGGTTGATTTCCAAAATGCGAACAAACTCGATGCAGATGGAATCGTGGGTTATCGCACTTGGGAGATGCTGTTTCTCAAGAATCGTCCGGTAGAAGGAGAACTGTCCGATGATGATTTCAGAGTGGTGGCTATGTTGCTCGATTGTGAAGTTGCCGCCCTGAAAGCGGTGCAGAAAGTTGAAACGGGTGGTCGTGGAGGATTCTTTGCCGAAGGCAAACCCGCTATCCTTTTTGAAGGACACATATTCTGGAACCAATTGAAAAAAAGAGGCATTGATCCTCAATCACATGTAACGGGGAATGAAAATATCCTTTATCCCAAGTGGGACCGCACAAAGTATTTCGGTGGTATCAGAGAGTATGAACGTCTGGAAAAGGCAAGAGCCATACACCGCGAGGCAGCAGATGCTTCGGCAAGTTGGGGAATGTTCCAGATTATGGGATTCAACCATAAATCCTGTGGCGAGGATAGTGTAGGAAGTTTCGTTGAGTCCATGTGCGAGAGCGAGAGCAAACAACTCATTCTGTCAGGACGATTTATCCGGCAAGCCGGAATGCTTCCCGCTTTGCAGGCTAAGGACTGGAAAGAATTTGCAAGAAGGTATAATGGCCCCGCCTACGCACAAAACCAATATGATGAGAAGCTTGCTGCCGCATACGAAAAATTTATGAACCAATAAATGGAGGATTCTATATGCGTAAGATTTGTTTGTTCCTATTCTGTATGATGTTCACGGTTACATCTTGCATATATGAAGATGAATGTCCGATGAACAGTTCTGAAGTGGCAATCGCAAAATTCCAACATTACTTTTGCGATTCCAATGGTAATATGGCTATTCATCCTTTGGACGAATATTCCCATATATGGGCTGTTGGCACTACATCGGGAAAAAGAGCCTGCGAAATATTCAGTGATATTACGGGGTTATGTGTAACCGCAAAAGAATCATACACCCATTGCTATCAATCAGAAGACGGGAGTGTTAAACTTAGGATTACGGGAAATTTAACAGCCGATGAAAATGCTGTCTATGCTACCCTTTATGTAACAATTCCCGGATATGAAGATATAGTTCAGATAAAGATAGTAACTCCGGAATATTTCAGACAAGACAATGCTGATACTGTGATTCCTGTAATAATCTAAATGATGAAAGGATTGAAAATAATGTGCTTGTCGTTTATATTGAGTTCATGCACGGTAGAGCATATATTTGAGAAACCCGAAAACCCGCATAGGCTTGTTCGGGTTTTATTTGCACCTGAAAAACTTGGAGACATGTCTTTCAATGACGATATTTTGCAAGGCATTATGGAAGAGCAGCAAAGAAATGAATATCGAGTTTGCTGTCATATATTGAACGATATGAGCGAAGCTGACTCCGTTGTATTCACATGGCAGAATAGTACGGGTGACAATAGCTATACCTATAATATATATGCAGGCAATGAATTTGAAGATGCTGTCCGCAGGCTTGGTTCGGGTGTCTATTACTCCAACAGCCTTATCTTCGATACTCCGTCACAAGACCTGCCGATGCCTTCATTTCATTTCTGCGGATATGGCGCCTCTTATCTTGCAGGTATTGCGGCTTATCATATTACCCTTGCGGATTCCGTAGTATGTATGGGCTCATATCCCTATGAACCCTATGTAAATGAATGTTTTGACGGTTTTACCGATGGATTTCATTATGCAGGCGGAGATTTCGTTGAAAGAGTTTTTATGTCAAATTCCGTAGAGGGATATTCCATGCCTGTCAGGGCGTATATGATGACAGACAGCCTGTCGCATATTTATCCGTTCATATATGGCATGACCGGAGGTTCAAATATGGGAATCTATCAGTTCCTTCGTGAGAATCCCGAAGTTGAGATGTACACATTAGGGGTAATTGTCGATCAACAGGAATATACTGACCGTATTATCGGTTCCATTATTACCGAGATTGGACAATCTGCTGCAAATTGCATAAGACAATGGACAGAAGATGTAAAACCGGAACATTTCCAACTGTTTGACTTGACATCGGGAGCTATATATTTTGATATAGCAGACAATTATAAAGAATCGTTATCAGATATCGTCAATAAAAATTTCAGCATCGCTGTATCTGAGGAGAAAGAATATGAAAAGCGTAAATATTAACATTTTGTCGGTTATAATCCTTGTTCTGCTGTCCTCCTGTACAAGAATGGAATTTGTGAGTCTTGAAGAACAGATAAGGAAAGAATACTTGATAGCCATAGTACTTCCTATGTCGGACGAGAAAGAACAAATGTGGCATCGTTCCATTGATTGGGCGTTGGAAAATCTGAACAAAACTTTAATCCCTGAAAGAGGGATACGCATCAAAACAGAATGGTATGATGAAGATGTAGAGGATATGGACAGTTTGTTTTCCATTCTCAGTGGCAGAAAGGATATATGTGCCATCATCGGACCTTTATATTCAAAGGATGCGGATATTGCAGCCAAACATTGCGCTCGCAGCCATAAAGTTTTAATGCCGGCTCTATCCACATCAGCACGCCTGATGCGTGCATACGCAGGAGATGGTTTCTTATGGTGTCTTGCCGAAAATGACATTTCACAATGCGAAGTATTATTGTCAAGAGCATTGCATAAAGGGGCAAAGTCTGTGTCATTATTAAGCAGCGATGATGCTTATGGGCAGACCTTTGTAGATTGGTTTGCTTTTCAATCCAAAGAATTGGGTCTTGAGGTCAAGTCCATAGAAATATACACCGACACAGAGAATGATGTAGAAAGCAAACTGCAAAATATGTTGTGCAGCGATGCCGACTGCATAATCTGTATTCCTAAAGACGATGACGTAACGGCAAGAATGAACGCAGTCCGCATATCAAGCCAACATTATAAGCCGTTTCTTTTATTTTCAGATGGAGCTTTCTTGAAAACGCCAGACAACACTTACGAAGGCATGGAAGGTATTGTACTGACGTACGATCCGACTACAGGGTTTCATATCAACTTTGAAGCTCGTTATGGGCTTGTCCCCCAATTTGGAAATGCTCATTTCTATGATGCGGTTATACTTGCCGGCTTGGGTATATTGATTGCTGATATAAATGGCAGTTCTGACATAGCGGAAGCCATTAGTGATTTAGTTTCTATGCAAGGGACTGAAATAAACAACTGTTCAGAAGAGAACATTTGCATCATCGTAAAATCCATATTGTCGGGAAAGCAATTTCACATGGCAGGGGCAAGTGGCGGTCTCTACTTTTCTTCGGATCATTATACAAACGTGCTTCATTCTGTTTATTGCCACTGGATTGTATATCAGGGTAAACACCTTATCTTGGAATATAACACATCGGATTCCGGAAACAGAACAGATACCTCGGCTGCCAACTGGAACTGGCGTATCAAATACAAGCAGGATTTTTCCCTTACGGACATTTTCGATTATGGACAATTAAAGGACCTGTATGCCATTATTGTGGCTACTTCTTCGGGGTGGGAGAATTATCGTCATCAAGCTAATGCTTTTGCCATGTATCAGTTGCTGAAAGGATATGGAATGAACGATAATCATATTATAATGGTTGCGGAAGATGATATCGCATATAATGAAGCGAATCCGGACAAAGGTTCCATAAAACTGACAGACAACGGTGAAAATCTATATTCAAAGGATGCCATAGATTACACTTTATCTTCCACCGGTTGGAGTACATTCAGCGATAGGATACTGAACAACACCAATTCACCACTAACATCAGACAGTTTGAGTAATATTATCCTATATTGGTCTGGGCATGGCTCAAAAAATGGTTTGAATTGGTTGGATACGAATGTAGAGGCGAAAGTATTTGCGGATTTGTTCAAAGAACTGTCTCAATCAAACCGTTTTCGCAAGGCTTTACTACTGATCGAAGCCTGTTATTCGGGAAACATAGGCATTCATTGTCAAGATATTCCTGGATTGCTGTGTATTACGGCTGCAAATGAATTGGAAACATCAAAGGCAGACCGCTATAGTCCATTTTATGGTACATGGATGTCCAATTGTTTTACAGAATCCTTGTTGGATGAGTTTACACATAATCCATACAGCACTTTTTATGAGTTATATACGGAGTTGTATAACAGAACCATCGGTTCACATGTATCGGTATATAATGCTTCCTCATTCGACAACCTATACTATTCTGAGATTTCTGAATTTTTGTTTTCATCGCCTAATCCTTGAGTGGGTAGCGACTGTTTATTTCTGCTAAAGTTTCCTCCGCCAATACAATGGCATGACTGCTCGTTGCGTATGCTATTTTTGATAATATGGGAACAGTTTGCGTGATATATTCAAAAAACTGCTTGTCTTCGCAGCATTGTCGCCATTGTCCCAATGTCGTTTCTTCTATGTTTCTTACCTTGGAACGATATGCCAACAATTCAGTAAGACGGCGATTCTTGTAATCATCATTGATGGATTCAAGAGTTTCTATATAATCATAACAACTGAACATTTTGACTAGTAATTCCTTGTCGATACGTTGGATAATAGTAGATTCTCGCAGCATATTGAATGCATATCCCTCATATGCCCACATGTGGAACAGACGGAGCTGATTATAATATCGGCTTACCGAATCCTCTTGTAAATGGATAAAGTCGGTCTGAAAATTATCGCTTATTAGAGAACCCATTTCGCCCTCTTTCTTATAATATTCATTGATTGTTTTAAGTTGTCCGATACAATCCTCTAATTCTTGACAGATCATTCTGATGGCTTCATAGTCTTCTTTCTTTTCAACATAACTATCCACAAGAGAGTCGCCATAATAGGTTATACATAGACCGAGTATAATAACAGATGTTTCTCTGATGTATTCTTTTACAAAATCAGATACCTGTTTCCACCATTGATTACTTACTTTCATTTTGGACATAGATTTGCACGATGACAAATATAACAGTGTATGACTATCGGCAATCATTATTTGTTCGATAAGGGAAGTATCGCAAATGAAAAACATCTTTATCCAATTGAAATTATTTCCATTACCTCGCTATAAGATAGAGCCAAAATCTTCTAAGACTTTGGATTCTATCTTTATAAGCGTATTCCTTTGTTTATGGAATGGGGTCTCTGTTGTATTGCCATATCATCCAATCTTAAAGCCTTTGTGTTCCGAGGACGGAGGTTTTACCATCTGAATGTGTTCACCGATAAAGTCCTTGTCTGAGCCCAAATTGTTGTTTGGCAACATCCACACCCCGTTTAAAAAGCTACTGACCCCCAAAAGCCCTACTGACCCCTACTGACCCGTAAACGTTTACACAAACGTAGCAAAATAATAGTGTATATAAAGAAAGAAGCGGTTACCTAATTTAGATAATCGCTTCTTCTGTGATTCGCTTGGGGCTCGAACCCAAGACCCCAACATTAAAAGTGTTGTGCTCTACCTGCTGAGCTAGCGAATCATCCGATAATCTTCTTTCGAAGTTTTTAAAGCACTGCATGAACAGACTTTGCGGTATGGACGGGACTCGAACCCGCGACCCCCTGCGTGACAGGCAGGTATTCTAACCAGCTGAACTACCACACCATCGTACGATTGTTCTTGATTGCGGGTGCAAAGGTACGACTTTTTATTATACCTACAAACTTTTTGAAGAAAAAATTAAGATTCTGATTAAATTTTGTCGTTTTTATCTTTCATACTTTTCAGAAAAGCCGTAAAGAAAGCCTATCCAGACTATGTTCATCCCTTGTTCTGACTACTTTCAGCGGCTTACCTAATCACTTTCAGCGCACGTCTTGACTACTTTGGCAAAGGCTTAAAGCAGTCTGATGTAACCGCTAAAACGAAAAACAGACGAAAAAATATAAAGAAAAGCCAACACCTCACCGGCAAGCGGCATTTTTCACTTCGGAGAATCAAGATTCCCGAATTAAAACAGTATCTTTGCAGCGAAAGAATAAAAAACATTAATCAATCATGAGCGAACCACTAATCCGATACACCAACGTATGTATCCGCCAACAAGGACTTGAAATATTGAACAATGTCTGTCTGGAACTAAACAAAGGGGAATTTGTCTACCTGATAGGAAAGGTAGGTTCGGGAAAGACCTCCTTGCTTAAAACCATTTATAGTGAGTTGGATATTCATTCGGCAGAAGAAGCCTGCGTGATGGGTAACGACATGATGACCATCAAGCAAAAGCACATCCCCGAACTTCGCCGCCGGCTGGGCATCGTCTTTCAAGACTTCCAATTGCTGACCGACCGTTCGGTGTATGCCAACCTCAGTTTCGTGCTCCGCGCCACGGGGTGGAAAGACAAGGTGGAAATCAACCATCGCATCGAAGAGGTGCTAGAACAAGTAGGAATGTCAGGCAAAGGCTACAAAATGCCCAACGAACTGTCGGGCGGCGAACAGCAACGTATCGTCATCGCGCGCGCTATCCTTAATAATCCCCAACTGATTCTGGCCGATGAACCTACGGGGAATTTGGACTCGGAGACGGGATGCCGCATTGTGGAACTGCTGCAAGAAATCAGCCGGCAAGGGTCTGCCGTCTTGATGACCACACACAACTTAAACCTGCTGAACGAATATCCTGGCAAAGTGTACAAGTGCGAAAATCACCGATTGAAGGACATCACCACACAATTTGGTAAAAAAACACCGGAACATATCGGATAATTGCAGCCTTATTACTATATTTGTGCACTAATTATCAAAAGAATAGGAATTAATTTAAAATACAGAAAGAAAATGAAAGTATTGAAGTTTGGAGGAACTTCCGTCGGTTCACCGCAACGCATGAAGGAAGTTGCCAAATTAATCAATGACGGAGAAAAGAAGATTGTAGTGCTCTCGGCCATGTCCGGTACCACCAACTCGTTGGTGGAAATCTCGGATTACTTGTACAAGAAAAATCCGGAAGGTGCCAACGAAGTCATCAACAAGCTGGAAAAAAAATACGAGCAACATGTCGGAGAACTTTACTCCACCGATGAGTACAAGCAGAAGACATTGGCTTTTATCAAAGACATTTTCAACGGCATACGCTCATTCACCAAAGACATCTTCACGTTGTTTGAAGAAAAAGTCATCCTTTCGCAAGGCGAACTGCTTTCCACCAACATGATGACCAACCACCTGTTGGAACAAGGTGTAAACGTGGTATTGCTGCCGGCACTGGAATTTATGCGTACCGACAAGAACGCCGAACCCGACACCGCCTATATCAAGAACAAACTGAACGCCCAACTGGAAATGCATCCGGACGCCGACCTCTATATCACTCAAGGTTACATCTGCCGGAACGCATACGGCGAAGTGGACAATCTGCAACGGGGAGGAAGCGATTACAGCGCATCACTGATTGGTGCCGCCGCCAACGCTTCCGAAATCCAAATATGGACAGATATCGACGGCATGCACGACAACGATCCGCGTATCGTGGACAAAACATCGCCCGTCCGTCAGTTGCACTTTGAGGAAGCCGCCGAACTGGCGTACTTCGGTGCGAAAATCCTTCACCCCACCTGTATACAGCCCGCCAAATACGCCAATACCCCCGTACGTCTGCTCAACACTATGGAGCCAAGCGCACCGGGTACACTGATTTCGAACGACACCGAACTGAGCAAAATCAAAGCGGTAGCAGCCAAAGACAACATCACCGCCATCCAAATCAAGTCCAGCCGTATGTTGCTGGCATACGGATTCTTACGCAAGGTATTCGAAATCTTTGAAAGCTACCAGACTTCCATCGACATGATTTGTACTTCCGAAGTCGGCGTATCCGTATCCATCGACAACACCAAGCATTTAAAGGAAATCTTGAACGACCTGAAGAAATACGGCACCGTAAACGTAGACCACGACATGTGCATCATCTGCGTGGTGGGCGACTTGCGTTGGGAAAACGTAGGATTTGAGGCCAAAGCTCTCGACGCGATGCGCGAAATTCCGGTACGTATGATTTCATTTGGCGGCAGCGACTACAACATTTCATTTTTGGTAAGCAAGGACGACAAGAAACGCGCCCTGCAATCACTGAGCGACCATTTGTTCAACCATTAATCGAATATGATAAAAGGAACATTCCCCATAGAGAAATTCAGAGAACTCGAAACACCTTTCTATTATTATGATGTAAAGGTGCTTCGAGACACCTTGGCCACCATCAACAAGGAAGCCGGCAAGTACGACAACTTCCACGTGCACTATGCCGTAAAGGCCAATGCCAACCCGAAGGTACTGAACATCATCCGCGAAAGCGGACTGGGTGCCGACTGTGTGAGCGGAGGTGAAGTACGTGCCGCAGTGAAAGCGGGTTTTCCAAGCGATAAGATTGTATTTGCCGGCGTAGGCAAGACCGACAAGGAAATCAACTACAGTCTGGAACACGATATATTCTGCTTCAACGTGGAGTCGGTGCCTGAGCTGGAAATCATAGACGAACTGGCAGATGCCAAAGGAAAGGTTGCCCGGGTGGCTTTCCGCATCAACCCGAACGTAGGCGCCCATACTCACGCCAACATCACCACCGGACTGGCGGAAAACAAGTTCGGCATCAGCATGGAAGACATGGACACCGTGATTGAAATGTCGCGACATCTGAAGAACGTGAAGTTCATCGGTCTGCACTTCCACATCGGTTCGCAGATATTGGAGATGGACGACTTCGCAGCTCTCTGCAATCGCGTGAACGAACTTCAAGACAAACTGGCCAAGCAGCACATCATCTGCGAACACATCAACGTGGGCGGCGGATTGGGCATCGACTATCATCACCCCAATCACTTGCCGATTCCCGACTTCGCGGAGTACTTCGCCACCTATCACAAGTTTCTGAAGCTGCAACCGGGACAAGCCCTGCATTTTGAACTGGGACGTGCCGTGGTTGGCCAATGCGGAAGCCTCATCAGCAAGGTGACTTATGTAAAACAAGGTTCGAACAAACAATTCGCCATCCTCGACGCAGGCATGACCGATTTGATTCGACCGGCTTTGTATCAGGCCTATCACCGCATCGAGAACCTCACCTCGGACGAGGCGGAAGAAACCTACGACGTGGTGGGTCCCATCTGTGAATCGAGCGATGTATTCCTGAAAGCAGTGGATTTGAACAAAGCCCGTCGAGGCGACCTGTTCGCCCTCCGTTCGGCAGGCGCGTATGGCGAAATCATGGCTTCGGGCTACAACTGCCGCGAACTGCCGAAAGGCTATACATCGGAAGAATTGGTGTGATATTCGCATCCCCGGACTACACAACCTACAAACAAGCTCTTTCCTCTTCCCGAAAGAGCTTGTTTTTTATTGAATGTCGCGAACACCATCTCACCACAAAGCGGAAAGGATTGCATCCGACATTAAACCAAAACACATTTCAGTTGTTAAAACAAAACAAACAGATTAGCAATCCTTTTAAAAAAGAACAAACTTATGGAAGAAAGATTCTTGACTCACGAGAACGGCGCACCCGTTGCCGACAATACCCATTCGCTCACCGCCGGACAGCGAGGCCCCGTCTTGCTGGAAGACACCTGGCTCATCGAAAAGTTGGCGCACTTTGACCGAGAGGTCATCCCCGAACGACGGATGCACGCCAAAGGAAGCGGATCCTTCGGACACTTCACCGTAACCCGCGACGTGACAGCCTACACTTGCGCCCGTCTGTTCTCCGAGATAGGGAAACAGACGGAGGTGTTTGTGCGATTCTCTACCGTGGCGGGCGAACGGGGAGCCGCCGATGCCGAACGAGACATCCGAGGATTCGCCGTAAAGTTCTACACCGAAGAAGGCAACTGGGACTTGGTAGGCAACAACACGCCGGTATTCTTCATCCGCGACCCGTTGCAGTTTCCCGACCTGAACCACTCCGTGAAGCGCGACCCGCAAACCAACCTCCGCTCGCCACAAACCAACTGGGACTTCTGGACCATGCTCCCCGAAGCCCTTCACCAAGTAACCATCGTGATGTCCGACCGCGGCATCCCCGCCTCATACCGACACATGCACGGCTTTGGATCGCATACCTACAGCCTTATCAACGGAGAGGGAAAACAAGTGTGGGTCAAGTTCCACTTCCGCACCCGGCAGGGCATCAAGAACCTTTCTAATGAAGAAGCCGCCGAATTGATAGCCCACGACCGCGAAAGCCATCAGCGAGACCTGTTCAACGCCATCGCCCGTGGAGACTTTCCCCGATGGACACTCTACTTCCAAATCATGACCGAAGAACAGGCCGCCAACTACAAGGAAAATCCTTTCGACATCACGAAGGTATGGAGTCACAAAGACTTCCCCTTGATTGAAGTGGGCGAACTGGAACTGAACCGTAATCCCGAAAACTACTTCGCCGAGGTGGAACAAGCCGCTTTCAACCCCACACACCTCGTGCCCGGCATCGGACTCTCGCCCGATAAACTGTTGCAAGGACGATTGTTCTCTTACGGCGACGCACAACGCTACCGCTTGGGCGTAAACCACGACCAAATTCCGGTAAACCGTCCCCGATGCCCCATGCACAGCTTTCACCGCGACGGACAGATGCGGGTGGACGGAAATGCGGGTTCCACCAAAGGATATTCGCCCAACAGCATCGGTGAGTGGAACGTCAAGTCCACCCCGCAAACCTACTCCCCCACCGACGGCCCGTCCATGCGTTACAATCCTTACGAAGACCGCACGGACGACTGCTTCTATCAGCCGGGAAATCTCTACCGCCTGCTCACGGAGGAGAAACGCCGCCTGCTGATAGCGAACACCGCCGCCGACATCCGGCCGGTGACGGACAACATCAAATACCGACACGCCGCCCATTGCTATCTGGCAGACGAGGAATACGGTAGCCGCCTGTCCGAAGCATTGCACTTGGACCTGACATGGGTGAAGCATCTGGCCGGACAGACCGAAGAGGAACGTCTGCGCATTACGTCCGAAGCGTAAGAGAATCATCGGCGGGCGGGGACACCCCGCCCCTACCGATGAAGGCAGACGTTGCAAATATGCGGGCAAAAAGCAGCTGTTTTTAAATAAACATCGTATCTTTGCAGCCACTAAGCAGAATGTTATGAACACTTCCCTCCTCATCCGCAGCCACCGTTCCTTCGACTTCGAGGACTTCCTCGCCTATCTGGAAGTTCCCGGCGTGACGCTCGACTTCAGCACCGCCCTTCCCGAAAGCCGGCATTGGTATTTCCACCGCAAAGGCATCTCGACCACGCTCTTCGCACTCAGTTTTCATCGAAAGGACACCTACGAGCTGAGCGTCGACAACTTGGCGGCCTACTACGACTTGAAGTTCTTCCCCTATCTGGCGGATTCGCTCGCCCGATACCTCGACGGAGAAACAGAGGTCGATTCGCTGTACGAAACCTTCGGCGAAGAATGGATAGAAGAAACCATCGCCGATGAAGTGGCCTGTCTGAAAGGGTCGCTCACGGTCGTGCCCCGCTACTTCCTCTCGCAACCCATCGACGAACTGGCCTACGTCTCGCTCGACACGCTGGCGGATTTCGGCGTGAACCTCCATTCGTCCACCCCGCGCATTTACGGCTACCTGCAATACCTGATGCGACATCACCTGCTGCCCCGACTGAACGATTGGATCGAAATGACCCTGTCGGACGTGGAAGAAGAAGTGGAAGTGGACATTCCGCAGCATTGCCCCGTCGGACGGGTGAAGTCTTGGCAAACGGACGGTTCGGAAACGTACGAGACCTACTCGCGAGAGGACGTGAAACATCTGCTCGCCCTTGCCTCCGAACATCGGAACGGAAAACCGCTTCACGGAGTGGTGCTGAACGACATCGGTACGATTTATCAGGAAGGCATCGGTATTCCTGCGGACGGCAAGGAGGCCATCCATTGGTTTACCGAGGCCTATCGGGCGGGCGACTCGCTCTATGCACCGACCAATCTGGGCGACCTCTACCGCAAAGGCTGCGGCACGGTGAAGCCCGACCTGCGAAAAGCGTTCGAAGCCTACCGCCTCTCCACAGACCCGTATGCCCACTACCGCCTCGGTCAGGCCTACGAAGAAGGTTGGATTGCCTCCCCCAACCCGTCGCTCGCCCTGAAGTGGTATCGGCAGGCAGCCGAAGAAGGACATCATCTGGCTATCAAGCGGATGAAAAATTCAAAATAAAAAACAATCGGGCAACCTCAAAGCATTTTACGCAACAAGTCTATTTTTTCAGCAAAACGAAGCTTATCCCATGAAAGGAACTCGCTTCGTTTTGCTTTTTTAACAAGGAAGCATTGCCAAGTAATGATAAATAAAGTACCTTTGCAAACAATTCTGCAAAGGAGTCACAGGAACGATAATAATCATGCGGTTTTGGCAAGACTCGCCCGCAGAAACCGCCCCAAGTATAAAAAGAAGAAACAGATAACAACAGCACTTAGCGCAGACATATTATTCACTTAGCATTGACTATTATTTGCGTTCGTCTGAATAGCGTCGGAAACTAATCAGGAGATAAGAACATACAAATAGTGGTTGGCAAGTCCGATGTCGGATGAGCCTTTCTATCCTTATATAGAAGTCATTGCCTTTGCTCCATTCAGCATAGGTTATTCTTACAAGGATAGAGAGGTCTCATTCCGACGCAGCCTCGACGAACGCATAAGATGGCCTATGCCTTTTTTATGTGTTCGGCGCAAATATTTGGTTGATGCGTAATAAAATTTTTCATTATGAACATAACCAAATTACTGAAACCGGCAGGTTTTGCGCTTTTATCATTGTCCTTGTTTATGTCTTGTACAGAAACTAACAAGAAAACCATCGTGTGTTGGGGTGACAGCCTAACCGCACCTCATACCGGAAGCGGCGTTAAAGGAACTGTCAAAAGAATACTTTTAGGCGACAATTCTTATCCTAAAATTCTACAGGAGTTATTGGGCGATGAGTATAAAATCATCAACTGTGGAGTAGGCGGAGAAAACACATTGACTATCGCCGCACGACAAGGAAGCATCCCCATGTTTCTTGCGCACGATATAATTTTGTTTCCCGACAGACAAGAAAAGTTTATCGGAAATGAAGACGTACCGACTTTCTTGTCCTCTTGGAACAACACATCGGTAACACCTCTGCTACAATGTAAATGGGAAGAAGGGTCTCCCGCCCGTATCAATCCTTGCACAATACAAGGCATTCCATGCATACTGAAATCCAAGAATTCCTTTTTCAAGTTAGAAGATGACGGATACCATTTCAGGTGGAGCTATCTTATCAAAGGAAGCGAAAAGGCGGCGACATACGACACCATCAAAGCCGGTTCCGTAATACAAACTGAAGCGTCGCGAACACTTCGTTCTCCGCATGCAAACCTCTTTTTCA
>CAYXZF010000048.1:0-18603 GCA_964469845.1 uncultured Phocaeicola sp. | reverse complement strand
ATCAAAGCACTTCAAAACCGCTTTTTCCTGCCAACTTCCGATAAGGAGGATTATCGGAAGTTGAGAGGAGAAGTGGCAAAATAACTTTTATACTTACTAAAATCTCATTATCAGGAGGATAACTGTTTTCTTTGAGGATTGTTGTTAGAGAATATTTGTCTGTTGTCTTATGTTCTTCTTTTGACAGACACCTATTGAAACCCTGGATTTTCCACATCTTGCATTCACTCCTTTCACTACTTGTTAATGCACTGATTATCAAAGTATCCATGTGAAGGGAGCTTTAAAAAGCTCCTTTCACCGTTTCACACAGGCACGACAAGATTACAAAGCGTTTTACTTACGTCTGCCGGACTTTGCAAGCCATTGCGATTGGTGACTTCCGGCGGTGCACCCGGGTGGGGTGAAGGTGTGAAAGGAGATTATTCACTCTCCCTTCACACCGATGCATTGATTGTCAGTGGGTTGCGGACGTGTGACGGGAGCGAAGCCTTTCAGAAGAAATATTTCTGATTTGATTGTCGTCATGGATACCATAGCCAATATACATGATGGCAAAGCTGCATACTTATTGAGACAAAGCTAAACAGGTCCTAAATACGCCGAAGAGTTTTTTTATTTTGCGGCGGTGTTTTGGTGCGAAGACTTTGGCGAATGGAATTTTGCATGTTTCGGTATAGGGGCTTTTGTGGCGAATGTTGTTTTTCGCATGAAAAATACGCTTCAAACGTGATGGTATTTCTATTTTTATTGCTAACTTTGTCTTGTCCTATCAGGAGATTATCTGTACGGCGTAGATTGTTAACTTAAAATATGCAGCTATGAAACGGCGTTTTTTATTTATCTTGGTCGCTTTGTTCCTTTGGGCGGGAACGGGCAGGGTGGTGGCTCAGACAGAAGCGATGGCTACTACCGAGTTGAACGGGATTTGGCAAATGTGTTTCTATGTGTCTAATGACCCCGACATCCCCGGCGAATTGAAGCCCAGCAATTCATTCAAGATTCTTTCGGATGACGGGAAATTTGCCAACCTGACGGTGATTCCCAATCAGGGAGCCATCATCATCGGCTCCGGCACTTATGCGAAAACGGCTCCCAACGCATTTACGGAACATGTGGTGAAGAATCTGCACCTTCCGCAGTTGGTGGGACAGGACAATGTGCTGGAATATGAAATGAAAGGTGATGATGTAATGCTGGTGAAATTCTTCGTAAAGAAAGATGAGGAAGGGCATGACTTGAACTCTTGGTTCTATGAAACATGGAAAAAGGTAAAGATGCCTAAAGCGTATCCGGAAAATTTGGTGAGATGAGACCTTATATATAATAAAGGTATGGGAGGCAGACCGCAATGATTCGCCTCCTTTTTTCTGTCATTAAAAAAACATCGAAATTATTTGTCAGTTCAAAGAAAAGCCGTACCTTTGCAAGCCGATTATTATCAAAAGTTTATAAAAGATTAATTTCCGGTGAATTAATGGTTCTTTGTCCGGGAACGGTTAAGGAAACCGGAAAGGATAATGTTTTTTAGTAGTAATTTTAAAAAGATTTAAGAGTGGATACTTTAAGTTACAAGACCATTTCTGCAAACAAAGTGACTGCCCAGAAAGAATGGGTGGTTGTTGACGCAACCGATCAGGTCGTAGGCCGTCTCGGTTCAAAAGTTGCGAAACTGTTGAGAGGAAAGTACAAACCGAGCTTTACTCCTCATGTAGACTGCGGTGACAATGTCATCATCATCAACGCAGACAAAGTGAAATTTACCGGTAACAAGTGGAACGATAAGGTTTACTTGCACTACACGGGCTATCCCGGTGGACAGCGTTCTACAACTCCGGCTGAATTGATTAAGAAAGTAAACGGCGAAGAAAAGCTGTTGAAGAAGGTAGTGAAGGGTATGCTTCCCAAGAACCGTCTGGGAGCACAGTTGCTGAAGAACTTGTATGTTTACGCCGGCGGCGAACACAAGCACGAAGCACAATGCCCGAAGTCAATTGATATTAACGCACTTAAATAATAAAGAATGGAAGTAGTAAATGCATTAGGCAGACGTAAACGCGCTATTGCCCGCGTATTCGTAAGCGAAGGTACAGGAAAGATTACTATTAACAAGAGAGACCTTGCAGAGTACTTTCCATCAACTATTCTTCAATATGTGGTAAAGCAGCCTCTGAACAAGTTGGAAGTGGCTGAAAAATATGACATCAAGGTAAATCTTTGCGGTGGTGGTTTCACCGGTCAGTCACAGGCTTTGCGTCTTGCTATCGCCCGTGCTTTGGTGAAAATCAACGCAGAAGACAAGAAAGCTCTTCGTGCAGAAGGCTTCATGACACGCGATCCGCGTTCTGTTGAACGTAAGAAACCGGGTCAGCCGAAGGCACGTCGTAGATTCCAGTTCAGTAAACGTTAATATCCGGTTTTACTTAGGACTGGTTAAGAAGCGTTTAGTATCTAAACCGCCGGGATTCTTTCAGGACTACCCGATGGTTGGTTGAGAAAAACAAAAAAGAAAGTAAACGATCTAAAGATTTAAAAGAAATGTCAAGAACAAATTTTGATACTTTATTGGAAGCCGGTTGCCACTTCGGACACCTTAAGAGAAAGTGGAATCCTGCAATGGCTCCTTATATTTTCATGGAACGCAATGGTATTCATATCATTGACCTCCACAAAACTGTTGCTAAAGTAGATGAAGCTGCAGAAGCTTTGAAGCAAATCGCAAAGTCAGGCAAGAAAGTCCTGTTCGTTGCTACTAAGAAACAAGCTAAGCAGGTGGTAGCCGAAAAGGCTGCATCTGTAAACATGCCCTACGTAATCGAGCGCTGGCCGGGCGGTATGTTGACTAACTTCCCGACTATCCGTAAGGCTGTAAAGAAGATGGCTACTATCGACAAGTTGACTAACGATGGTACTTATTCTAACCTTTCCAAGAGAGAAGTTCTTCAAATTTCACGTCAGCGTGCCAAGTTGGAAAAGAACCTCGGTTCTATCGCTGACCTGACTCGTCTTCCGTCTGCATTGTTCGTGGTAGACGTTTTGAAGGAAAACATCGCTATCCGCGAAGCCAACCGTTTGGGTATCCCCGTGTTCGCTATCGTAGATACAAACTCCGATCCTTCTAATGTGGATTTCGTAATCCCGGCTAACGATGACGCTACAAAGTCTATCGAAGTTGTATTGGATGCTTGCTGCGCTGCCATGGCCGAAGGCTTGGAAGAAAGAAAAGCTGAAAAGGTAGATATGGAAGCTGCCGGCGAAAACGCTCCGAAGGTTGGCAAGAAGAAATCTTCAAAGGCTCGCATGGACAAGGCGGAAGAAGATGCTTTGAACGCATCGAAGGCTGCTGCTTACATGAAAGAAGAAGAAGCTTAATATTTCAATAAATTGAGAATTGAAAATTGAAAATGGGGAAAGGTGCTTCGTGCGCTTCAGTTTCCCGGTTTTCAATTCTCAATTCTCAATTTTGTTTTTAAAGCATATTATTAACTTATTAAAATAAAAGAAATTACTATGGCTGTAACTATGGCTGAAATTACCAAGCTCCGCAAGATGACCGGTGCTGGTATGATGGACTGTAAGAACGCTTTGAATGAAGCGGAAGGCGATATCGAAAAGGCAATGGAAATCATCCGTAAGAAGGGTCAGGCTGTCGCTGCCAAGCGTTCGGACCGTGAAGCTTCAGAAGGTTGTGTGTTGGCTAAATCGACAGGCGACTTTGCCGCTATCATCGCATTGAAGTGCGAAACAGATTTCGTGGCTAACAATGCTGACTTCGTGAAACTGACTCAGGATATTCTGGATGCTGCTGTTGCCAACAAGTGCAAAAACTTGGAAGAAGTGAAGGCTTTGCCGTTGGGCAACGGTACTGTGCAAGATGCAGTGACCGACCGTAGCGGTATCACCGGTGAAAAGATGGAATTGGACGGCTACTGCTTCGTAGAAGGTGCGGATACAGTTGTTTACAACCACCAGAACAAGAATGGTTTGTGTACAATCGCTGCTTTCAACAAGGCTGCCGATGCTCAGATTGCCAAGCAGGTGGCTATGCAGATTGCCGCTATGAACCCGATTGCTGTGGATGAAGACGGTGTACCCGAATCGGTAAAGGAAACCGAAATCAACGTGGCTATCGAGAAGACAAAGGCCGAACAGGTGCAGAAGGCTGTTGAAGCTGCCTTGAAGAAGGCCGGCATCAACCCGGCTCACGTGGATAGCGAAGACCACATGGAAAGCAACAAGGCTAAGGGATGGATTACCGATGAAGACATTGCCAAGGCTAAGGAAATCATCGCTACCGTTTCTGAACAGAAGGCTGCCAACCTGCCTGAAGCAATGATTCAGAACATTGCCAAGGGTCGTTTGGGCAAGTTCTTGAAGGAAGTTTGCTTGCTCAACCAAGAAGACATCATGGATGGCAAGAAGACTGTAAGAGAAGTGTTGAAAGAAGCCGATGCCGAATTGAAGGTAGTCGAATTCAAACGCTTCACTTTGCGTGCCGAATAATTCCTTGCGGATAAAAAGCATATATGGAAAAAGCCGGGTTTGAAGCCCGGCTTTTTCATTTGCTCTGCGTGTAGCCTTCCGCTTTCAGCAGGTCGATAACCCTTTGCTTGAGTTCGCCTTGAATCAGAATCTCTCCGTCTTTGACCGAGCCGCCTACGCCGCATCTGGTTTTCAGCGATTTTCCCAGTTCTTTCAAGTCGTTTTCCGTGCCGATAAAACCTCGTACCAATGTCGCGGTCTTTCCGCCGCGCCCTTTTTTCTCGATGCTGACGCGCAGCTTTTGTTGGTTCTTCGGCAGAGTGATCGCTTCTTCTTCCTCCATGTTCTCGTATGAATAGTCCGGATTGGTAGAGTATACCACATTCAGACGGTCTTTCCAATCGTTATTCTTCATGTGAATATAGTTTAATGATGCGCCAAAGATACGACTTTTTTCATTTTGCTTGATGTCCGTTGCGAATAAAAGTGTATTTTTGTACCGTCACAGCTAAAAACAAACATTAAGAGATGCGTATGTCTTCCAATAAGCACCCGGAAAAAGTCCCGGAACCTACCTTGCGCAGGCTTCCTTGGTATCTTTCCAACGCCAAACTGATGTGGGAAAGAGGGGAGCGGTATGTTTCCTCCACTCAGATATCGAAGCAGATAAATATCGATGCTTCGCAGGTAGCCAAAGATTTGTCTTACGTCCGCATAACCGGACGTACCCGCGTGGGCTACGAAATCAGTGCGCTGATAGAGGTGCTGGAAGAATTCTTGGGTTTTACGGACATGCACGACGCTTTTCTTTTCGGCGTTGGCAGTTTGGGAGGCGCGTTGCTTCGCGATTCGGGCTTGCATCATTTCGGCTTGAAGATAGTGGCGGCTTTTGATGTCAATCCATCGTTGGTAGGGACTGAAATAGCGGGAATTCCCATTTATCATACCGATGATTTCGAACAAGTGATGAAAAGTTCGGCCGTTTCCATCGGAGTGCTGACCGTACCCATTAACATCGCTCAGGAGATAACGGACAAGATGGTGTCTGGCGGCATCAAGGCCGTGTGGAACTTTACGCCGTTCCGCATCCGGGTGCCCGAACCTATCGTGGTGCAGAACACCTCGCTGTATGCCCATCTGGCTGTGATGTTTAATCGTTTGAATTTTAACCAAGGATAAGAGAATGAAGATAATAGCAGTAGGAATGAACTATGCGGCACATTGCCGCGAACTCCATGCCGACGAGAAGTTGCCCGAAGAGCCGGTTATTTTCATGAAGCCCGACTCGGCTTTGCTGAAAGACGGAAAGCCGTTCTTCATCCCCGACTTCTCCGCGCAGATTGATTACGAAACCGAATTGGTGGTGCGTGTCTGTCGGTTGGGAAAAAACATCGCGCCCCGTTTTGCTCACCGTTATTACGATGCGGTGACCGTGGGCATCGACTTTACGGCGCGCGACTTGCAGCGCAAGTTTCGTGCCGAAGGGAAGCCGTGGGAGCTTTGCAAGGGATTTGACAATTCGGCGGTGATTGGTGATTTTGTGCCTGTAAGCCGTTTCAAGGACGTACAGAATCTGGATTTTTATTTGGAAATAGACGGTACGAAGAGGCAGCAGGGCAATACCCGCGACATGATATTCAAGATAGACGACCTGATAGCTTACGTCAGTCGCTTCTATACATTGAAGATAGGCGACTTGATTTATACCGGTACGCCGGTCGGTGTCGGACCGGTCAGCGTAGGTCAGCGTTTGGAAGGTTATTTGGAAGGTGAGAAACTTTTGGATTTTTACGTGCGATGAAGATAAGAGTAGGATTTGGATTTGATGTACACCGTTTGGTGTCGGGTCGCGATTTGTGGCTGGGCGGCATAAAGTTTGAACACGAATTGGGCTTGTTGGGACATTCGGATGCCGATGTGTTGATACATGCCATTTGCGATGCGTTGCTGGGTGCGGCAAACATGCGAGACATCGGTTATCATTTCCCGGACAATGCTGGGGAGTTCAAGAACATCGACAGCAAGATTTTGCTTGCCAAGACCATTGACTTGCTTGCGACCAAAGGTTTTCGGGTGGGGAATGTCGATGCCACCGTCTGTGCCGAGCGGCCGAAGCTGAAAGCCCGTATCCCGGAGATGCAGGAAGTGCTTGCCCATTTGATGCAGGTGGATGCCGATGACGTTTCCATCAAGGCCACCACGACCGAGAAACTTGGCTTCACCGGTCGCGAAGAGGGCATTTCGGCGTATGCGACGGTACTGATAGAAAAAGACTAAGGGAGCGGAATGGTCAATTCCCGCCGGAAAGCAGCAGTCCCGCGCTCAGTAACAACCCGAAGATAACGATGTTTCGGGCGGTCTTCCCCAATACGATGTTCAGTGCTTTGCCTTGGAAGATGCGTACCATCTGTCGCCAAGTGGCGATGTGCGGCGGCAGGAACAAGAGGGGAAGAAGGGCGGCGGCGACGCGTCCGCTGAACAGTTGGCAGAGGCATAAAGCCACGGCGATGAACCCCAAAGCCAGATAAGCCCGTCGTCCGGCGAGTTCGCCGAAGCGTACCACCAAGGTGCGTTTGCCGCTCAGTTTATCTTGGTCGCGGTCGCGATAGTTGTTGAGCATCAGCAAAAGGTCGGACACCAGTCCGCAGGCGGCACAGCCGAGGGTGACGTTTCGAGTCCAATCGTGCGCCATGACATAATAGGTGCATCCCACGGGGACGAATCCGAAGAAGACGATGACCAGCGCGTCGCCCCAGCCATGATAGGCGAGCGGATAAGGTCCGGCGGTGTAGAGAAAAGCGAAGACTACGCATAGCAGTCCTACGGGAATCATTTCCCATCCGCCGTACCTTAATAATAAGAGTCCCCAAAAACAGGAAAGCAGTGTGGTGGCAATCATCCCTTTCCTCATGGCCGGCAGGCTTATCCATCCTTGGGCGCAAGCCCGTTCAGGGCCGAGGCGGTCTTCCCGGTCGCTGCCTTTCAGAAAGTCGTAATAATCGTTGATGAAGTTGGCGTCTATCTGCATGCTGAAAGCGAACAGAAAGCAGAGGATGGCAGGCATCCATTGAAAAACTCCGTCGGCGGCAGCCAAAGAGCAACCGATGAGGACGGGAGTAGCGGCCGCGGCCAAGGTCTTGGGGCGGGCGGCCAATATCCATGCTTGGATGGAATGAGGTTGTACGGTTTTCATGAGTGTTATTTTTCTGCAAAGATAGTACTTCCTGCGGTTATAGGAAGGTGTTTGCTCCCAAAATGTTGTTCATGTAGGTCACATTGCGGGCGTTTATCAATGTTCCGTCAGGGTAGTAAAAGAGCTGATACTCCGTCAGTGCGTTATCTATTCCGATGCGGACAACCACCTGCGAAGTTTGGTGAGGAAACTCCGCGAGCGTGACGTCCAGCACATTGTCCGTGGAGTAGGGACCGTAGGTAAAGGTGTGGTAGACCGGCATCGGTGCTTCATCCAAGTTGCCCCAGTCGGTTTGTCGCATCACCCAGTGTCCTTGGGTGTCGAACCATACTCGCACAACGAAACCTTCGGATTGGAATCCGGCTACGTAATAATTGCCGTCGGTGTTCCAGCCGACGGTTCGGACAGAGGGGAAAAGAACTTTCAAAGAATCCCGTACGGCAGAAGGCACGTTTTCGGCAAATGCGGTTAAATTTGCTTGAAGGCAGATGAAAAGTAAGATGTATCTAACTGGATTCATGACATGGTTGGTTAGAGATTACACAGCTATAACAAAAGATAGGTGTATTTAGTTGAAGTATATGCTTTCCTTAATGCCTTTTAAATCAGGTTAAGGCTTTTGATATATGGAAGTTTTAATTTGGAAGTGAAATTGTATATAGCTAATTTTAGCGCATCAAACAAAACTAATTGTGAACTGAAAAGGACTATTGCATTTGAATGATAGAAAGGAGGCGCTAAAGATGAATGTAATTTAATTGCATAGAATGCTTAATGCCAAGCATAAAAAGAACCATATTATAACTTTATAATTATCATAATTAACAACAATCATGAAGAAACTACTATTTTTAATAAGCGTCATGCTTTTGGTGTGCAAGGCTTTTGCGCAGGTGAAGGTCGGTGTAGAGGCAGGAGTGAATCTGTCTCGTATGGTCGGATCATCTTCTTTGCCTTCGGAGAAAACGGCGAAGGTGGGAGGACAATTGGGAGTGAATGTCGATTATGAATTCAAGAACCGCTGGATGCTGATGTCGGGATTGACTTTTGTCCGGATGCAAGGCGAATTGGGATTGGGCGAGAATTATAACGGTGCATCAGCGGGTGCTTATACCAATCTTACTTCGTTGATGAAGTTTCCTGAGGTGCAATCCAAAATCAATTATTTACAAGTGCCTTTGAAGTTAGGCTATCATTTTCGGTTGAATGAACGTTTCAGTGTGATACCTTCCGTCGGTGCTTACTTTGCTTACGGGTTCAGCGCCGGTAAGTGTGACCTTAAAGTGCTGGATGGAGAAACCGGAGAGGTGAGTGACGCGCAATGGAAACCTTTGGACGGAAAGAAAGAACGGGGATTGGACGGTTTCCGGGAATGGGATTGGGGAGCCGCTGCCGATGTGAAAGCTGTTTGGAATCAGCGTTATACTCTTTCTTTGGATTATGCTTATGGCGTAAAGAAAGCGTTGCCCGACTATGGATTGAGAAATTCCGGTTTCCGCTTGTCGATTGGCTATCGTTTCTAAAAAATAAAGGAGGAATGCCAAGAGTTTATCGCTCTTGGCATATTTTGTTCCATACCTTCGGGTGAAGAAAGTACCGCACATCCTTGCCTTGCTTCAGACTTTTGCGGATGAACGTGGAGCTGACTTCGAGCAAGGGGGTGGGGATGAGCTGTACATTTTCGGGCAGGCTGTGTTTGTCTATCTCATAATCGGGGCGCGGATAAACCATGATGTGATGGTGTTTCAGGATGGTATCCGCGTCTTTCCAACGGGCGAAAGACACCCAGTTGTCGGCACCGATGATGAGGATGAACTCGCGGTCGGGATATGTCTCGCGGAGCTTTTGCAGGGTGTTCACCATGTACGACGGGCGGGGGAGGTGAAACTCAAAGTCGGATGCCCGGAACTTGGCGTAGTCTTCCGTGGCGAGACGGACCAGTTCGAAGCGAAGGTCATCGTCCCACAAATCCGAGGCGTTTGCCTTGAATGGATTTTGTGGGGACACCATGAACCAAAGTTCGTCCAAGTCGGCATATTCGCACAGGTAATTGGCGAGTGCGAGGTGTCCGATGTGGATGGGGTTGAACGAGCCGCCGAAGATACCTGTCTTTATCATCCCAAAAACTTTCGGAGGGTTTCCAATGTTTCGGCTTTCGCCTTTTCCAAATCATCGTTTACTATCACTGCGTCGAATTTGTCGGCAAAGCTCAGCTCGAACTCGGCCTTGGCGATGCGGCTTTCGATGACTTCCGGGCTGTCGGTGCCGCGGCCTTCCAGACGTTTGCGCAGCTCGGCGATGCCGGGCGGCTGGATGAAGACGGAGAGCGCGCGGTCGCCATAGTATTTCTTGATGTTGCATCCGCCCACCACGTCTACGTCGAACACCACGTTGCAGCCTTCTGCCAGTTGTTTCTCGATGGGGGCTTTCAGTGTGCCGTAGAAGCGGTTTTCGTACACCTCTTCGTATTCAAGGAACTCATTGCGGGCGATGCGCTCTTTGAACTCCTCGGGCGAGAGGAAGTAATACTCTACGCCGTTTTGTTCCGTGCCTCGGGGCGGTCGGCTGGTGGCGGAGATGGAGAAGGCGAGCTTCAGGTTCTGCGTCAGCAGATAGTTGATGATGGTCGATTTGCCCGACCCCGATGGGGCGGAGAAGATGATGAGTTTTCCGGTTGCCATAGTGTTCTGTTTCTTTTCGTTGGGTGGGGAGGGTTACATTACGTTCAGTACTTGTTCTTTGATTTGTTCCAGTTCGTCTTTCATCTTCACCACGATGTTTTGCATTTCCGCTTGGTTTGATTTGCTTCCGGTGGTGTTGATTTCGCGTCCCATTTCCTGTGCGATGAAGCCGAGTTTCTTGCCTTGTCCGTGACCGTTGGTCATGGTTTCGCGGAAGTAGTCGAGGTGGTTGCTCAGGCGTTGTTTCTCTTCGTTGATGTCCAGCTTTTCGATGTAGTAGATGAGTTCTTGTTCGAGTCGGTTCTTGTCATAGTCCGTTCCGATGTACTTTTCCAGCGATTCGGTGATTCGTTCGCGTATCTTGTTTACTCGTTCCGTTTCGTAAGGCTCGATTTCTTTCATCAGCGCGCGGATGTTATCCAGCTTTTCGTTGAACTTCTTTTCCAGTGCGGCGCCTTCCTGCTTGCGGAAGTCCGTCAGGTGTCGGATGGCTTCTTCTACGGCTTGGCGCACCACGGCCCATTCTTCATCGGTCAGTTCTTGCGCGTCTACCCGTGTCAGCACGTCGGGCATGCGTAGCAGTGTGGCGAAAAGGTCTTCGGGCATCGGGATGCCGGTGGTTTCCGTGATGTTTTTTATTTGTTCGTAATAGTTGGCCATCAGTGCGGCGTTGATGGGCGTGGCGGTTTCGGTGGCGTCTTTTTCCACCCAAAGGCTGAAGTCTACTTTGCCGCGTTCGAGGGCTTTGGATATGAGGTTACGGATTTCCATTTCCTTTTCGCGGTAGAGCGGCGCGATGCGGACGGACAAATCCAGTGCCTTGCTGTTGAGCGACTTGATTTCAACGTTGATTTTTTTTTCTCCGAATGTGGCGGTCGATTTGCCGTATCCGGTCATTGATTGTATCATATCTTTAAAACATATTATTGAATTGCAAACTTACGCTTTTTCTCTTGGATATACAAATATAAGCGGATGGAAATCTTTCGGGCCGCTTTTAAGCGGGCGGATAAACGCGGGGACGTTTGAAGGAATACGCGGAGAGAAAATAAAAAAACGTGCCGAGGTTTTTATTTTTTCTCGGCGCATGTTTCGGAGGATGCGCGCCTTCCAATCGCGGACCGCCATCGGCTCCCGAAAGCGCGAAAGTCGTGCCGTTTGGTATGAATCAAGAAAAAGTAACACTTCTATTGGCAGGAAGTCTGAATAAAATTGTATATTTGCACCTTAATAAAAAGGAACAAAAACATTATGTCGTGTATTTTACATATAGAGACCTCTACCGAGGCATGTTCCGTGGCCGTCAGCGAGGACGGATGGAATGAATTTAAGATGTCCGACCTGCAAGGCCCGCAACACGCCGTGCAGTTGGGCGTGTTTGTGGACGAGGCTCTTTCGTTTGTCGATAGTCATGGAATGGTGCTCGATGCCGTGGCGGTGAGCTGCGGTCCCGGCTCTTATACCGGGCTTCGCATCGGTGTGTCGATGGCGAAAGGCATCTGCTACGGGCGCAACCTGCCGCTGATAGCCCTTCCCACGCTCGAAGTGATGTGCGTGCCGGTGCTTCTTCAGCACGAACTGCCCGAAGACGCGCTGCTCTGCCCCATGATAGACGCCCGCCGCATGGAGGTATACGCCGCCGTGTACGACCGCGCCCTGAACGTGAAGCGGGACATTGCCGCCGACATCGTGGACGAAAACTCTTATCTGAACTTTTTGCAGGAACATCCCGTTTATTTCTTCGGCAACGGTTCGGGCAAGTGCCGCGAAAAGATTACGCATCCCAACGCACGCTTCATCGACGATGTCTATCCGCTCGCCAAGTGGATGTTTCCCCTCGCTGAAAAGGCGAAAGCAAGAGGCGACTTCAAGGATGTGGCCTACTTTGAACCTTTCTATCTGAAGGAGTTCGTGGCATCGAAACCCAAGAAACTTATTTAAATCAATCTATATATAATATAAATGGAATATAATACCCAACGAAGAAGACTTCCGCTTCCCGAATACGGCCGGAGTGTACAGAACATGGTAGACCACGCACTGACGATAACCGACCGTGCGGAACGCCAGCGTTGCGCCAACACGATTATCAACATCATGGGCGGCATGTTTCCGCATCTGCGCGATGTGCCCGACTTCAAGCATAAACTTTGGGACCACTTGGCCATCATGTCCGACTTCAAGCTCGACATCGACTATCCGTTTGAAGTGGTGAAGAAAGAAGAACTCGCCGTCAAACCCGCTTCGATACCGTATCCGCACAAGCGCATCCGTTACCGTCATTACGGACGTTTCCTGCAAGAACTGGTGCAGAAGGCCGTGGAACTGGAAAATGAAGCGGAACGGAAACATTTAATCAATCTGCTGGCCATCCAGATGAAGAGAAGTTTCACCAACTGGAACAAGGACGGTGTGGAAGAACAGAAGATTGTAGACGACTTGCGCGAGTATTCGGACGGAAAAATCGACCTGAAAGTGGAAGACTTGTATTGGGGCGAACCGCAACGGACGTACTACAATAACAACAATTACCAGCGCCGCAACAACAACTACCAGCGAAAGAATAACTATAACAACAATTATCAGCGTAGAAAACAACAACCGCGCTGACCCTTAACCCCCGGCGAAATCTCATGGCTTCATTTGTGATAGAAGGAGGACACAGACTGCATGGAGAAATCACTCCGCAAGGTGCCAAGAACGAAGTGTTGCAGATTCTCTGCGCCACGTTGCTCACTTCCGAAGAAGTGACGGTACACAACATTCCCGACATTCTGGACGTAAACAACTTGATACAGCTCCTGCGCGAGATGGGAGTGAAAGTCTCTAAGTCCGGCCTGTCGTCTTATTCGTTCAAGGCCGATGCGGTGGACTTGAACTACTTGGAAAGCGACGAGTTTCTGAAGCGTTGCTCCAGCCTTCGCGGCTCGGTGATGCTGGTAGGTCCGCTGGTAGCCCGTTTCGGACGGGCGATGATTTCAAAGCCGGGCGGCGACAAAATAGGTCGGCGCCGGTTGGACACACACTTCATCGGCATCCAAAAGTTGGGAGCCGACTTCCGCTACGATGAAGAACGGAGCGTCTACCGGATAACCGCCCGCGGATTGAAAGGCACTTACATGCTCCTCGATGAGGCCTCGGTGACGGGTACGGCCAATATCGTGATGACCGCGGTGCTGGCCAAGGGCACTACAACCATCTATAACGCTGCTTGCGAACCCTATCTGCAACAACTCTGCAAGATGCTGAATGCGATGGGGGCACGCATATCGGGCATCGCTTCCAATCTGCTCACCATCGAAGGGGTGGAGAGCCTGAACGGATGCACACACACGGTGTTGCCCGACATGATTGAGGTAGGCAGCTTCATCGGCATGGCCGCCATGACCGGTAGCGAAATCACCATCAAAAATGTATCGGTGGCCAATCTGGGCATCATCCCCGACGCGTTCCGCCGCCTCGGCATCAAGGTGGAACAGCGGGACGACGACCTTTTCGTCCCCGAACAAGCCCATTATCAGATTGAGTCGTTCATGGACGGCTCCATCATGACCATCGCCGATGCTCCCTGGCCGGGTCTGACTCCCGACTTGCTGAGCGTCATGCTGGTGGTGGCCACGCAGGCCAAGGGCAGCGTGCTCATCCATCAGAAAATGTTCGAAAGCCGTCTGTTCTTTGTGGACAAGCTGATAGACATGGGCGCGCAGATTATCCTTTGCGACCCGCATCGCGCGGTGGTTATCGGTCACGACCACAACTTCCCGTTGCGTGGAGGCAACATGACCTCGCCGGATATCCGTGCCGGCATCGCCCTGCTGATAGCCGCCATGAGCGCGGAGGGCAGCAGCCGAATCCATAACATCGAGCAGATAGACCGGGGCTATCAAAACATCGAACAACGGCTGAATGCGTTGGGAGCAAGAATCACAAGAATTTAAACGATTTATGATAAAGAAAGACGAAGTATTCAAGATTGGGATGTTCAACAAACCGCACGGCGTAAAAGGCGAACTTTCGTTTACCTTTACCGACGACATCTTCGACCGTGTGGATTGTGAATATCTGGTTTGTCTGCTGGATGGCATTCTGGTTCCGTTCTTCATCGAAGAATACCGTTTCCGTTCGGACACCACTGCGCTGGTGAAGCTGGAGCGGATAGACACCGCCGAGCAGGCACGCAAGTTTACCAACGTGGAAGTCTACTTCCCCAAGAAATACGCGGAAGAGGACGATTCGGACGACATCCCCACGTGGGGTTACTTTGTCGGTTTCCGCGTAAAGGATGTGCGTCACGGCGATTTGGGCGAGATTGTGGCGGTGGACGACAGCACGATGAACGTCTTGTTTGCCATCGAACGCCCCGATGGCGAAGAACTCCTTTTGCCCGCCCACGAGGAGTTTATGGTGAAATTGGAGAAAAAGAAGCGTCGGCTGACGGTAGACATCCCCGATGGATTGATTTAACCCTCTCTATATAATAAGGTATATGAAAAAAGGAAGGAAAGCATTCTGGCGTAACGTCAAGTTCAAATACAAACTGACCGTCACCAACGAAAATACGTTGGAAGAGGTGGTCGGCATCCACGTGTCCAAGCTGAACGGCATGTCCGTGCTGCTTTCCGCCGTGACCGTCATCTTCCTGATAGCGGCTTTCATCGTTTCCTTTACGCCGCTGCGCAACTACTTGCCGGGCTACATGAACAGTGAAGTGCGCGAGCAGGTGGTGCTCAATGCCCTCCGGGCCGACTCGCTGCAACAAGTGTTGGCGCGTCAAAACATGTACATCATGAACATTCGCGACATCCTTAACGGAAAGGTGGCCGCCGACACCATTCATTCCATTGACTCGCTGACCGTTCTTCGTTCGGAAGAATTGATGGAACGGACGGAGGCCGAGGAACAATACCTCAAACAATACGAAGAAGCGGAACGATACAACCTGACCTCCACGACCGATGCGCCGGAGGTGAGCGGACTCATCTTCTTCCGTCCCACCCGAGGCATGATGTCGTCGGAGTTTGACACCGGACGGAAACATTTCGGCATCGACATCGCCGCCAATCCCAATGAAAGCGTCTTGGCCACGTTGGACGGAACGGTCATTCTCTCTGCCTACACGGCAGAGACGGGCTATGTCATCCAGTTGCAGCACACCCGTAACTTGGTATCGGTGTACAAGCACTGCGGTACGCTCTTGAAGAAAGAGGGCGACACGGTGAAGGCCGGCGAAGCCATCGCCTTGGTGGGAAACACCGGCGAAAAGACTACCGGACCTCATCTGCATTTTGAATTATGGAACCGGGGACGCGCGCTCGACCCCTCTAAATATATCGTATTCTAACCATGAAGAAGAAACAAATAGCCATATTGGGTTCTACGGGATCCATCGGGACGCAAGCCTTGCAGGTGATAGCGGAACATCCCGACTTATATGAAGCGTATGCGCTGACAGCCAACAATCAGGTGGAACTGCTGGCCGAACAGGCGCGCCGGTTCATGCCGGCTGCGGTCGTCATCGCCAACGAGGACAAGTATTTACAACTGAAGGAACTCTTGTCCGACCTCCCTATTCAGGTTTATGCCGGTGCCGATGCGCTTTGCGAGATTGTCGAAGCCAAACCGATAGACGTTGTGCTGGCCTCGATGGTAGGTTATGCCGGCCTTCGCCCCACGATGAATGCCATTCGGGCAGGCAAGGCGATAGCATTGGCCAATAAGGAAACGCTGGTGGTGGCAGGTGAACTGATTAACGAGCTGGCTCACCAATATCGGGTACCCATCCTGCCGGTGGATTCGGAACATTCCGCCATCTTTCAGTGCTTGGAACCGGACAATCCGTTGGAAAAGGTCATTCTTACCGCTTCGGGCGGACCTTTCCGCAACTTCACGATGGAGCAGTTGCAACACGTCACCAAGGAACAGGCGTTGAAGCACCCTAATTGGGACATGGGTGCCAAGATAACCATCGACTCGGCCACTTTGATGAACAAAGGGTTTGAGGTGATCGAGGCGAAGTGGCTCTTCGGCGTACGCCCCGACCAAATAGAAGTGGTGGTGCATCCGCAGTCGGTCATTCACTCCATGGTGCAGTATGAAGACGGTGCGGTGAAGGCGCAACTCGGCATGCCGGACATGCGTCTGCCCATTCAGTATGCTTTTTCCTATCCGCGGCGGGTCAAGTCGTCGTTCGACCGTTTGGACTTCTCGTCCATGAGCCGGCTGACTTTCGAACAGCCCGACACGAAGCGTTTCCGTTGTTTGGCGTTGGCTTATGAAGCACTTAACCGGGGCGGAAACATGGCGTGTATTGTCAATGCGGCCAATGAAGTGGTGGTGTCCGCTTTCTTGCGCGACCGCATCCCTTTCCTCCGCATGAGTGAAGTCATCGAACGGACCATGGAGCAAGTCGCATTTATTCAGACACCTTCCTATGAAGATTATGTGGCGACGGATGCGGAGGCTCGTCGGGTGGCGGAAAGTTTGATAGGAATTTGAAAAGATAGCAATAACGTAGTAAATAATTTAAAGTTTGATAATGGAAACATTTTTGATTCGTGCCCTCCAGTTGATGATGAGCCTTTCGCTGCTGGTCATCATTCATGAAGGGGGACATTTCTTTTTTGCTCGCCTGTTCAAGGTGAGAGTCGAGAAGTTTTGCTTGTTTTTCGACCCGTGGTTCTCGCTGTTCAAGTTCAAACCCAAGAACAGTGAAACCGAATATGGTCTTGGTTGGTTGCCGCTCGGCGGTTATGTCAAGATTTCGGGGATGATTGACGAGTCGATGGATACCGAACAAATGAAGCAACCCGAACAGCCTTGGGAATTTCGCGCCAAGCCGGCTTGGCAACGCCTGCTCATCATGGTGGGCGGTGTGATGATGAACTTCCTGTTGGCTTTGTTCATTTATTCCATGATTCTGTTTACATGGGGCGATTCGTATGTGTCGTTGAAAGACATGACTCACGGAATGGAATTCAACGAACGTGCCGAGCAAATCGGTTTTCGCGACGGCGACATCATCCTGAGTGCCGATGACAAGGCTTTGGAACGCTTTGATGTAGACATGCTTCGCGCCATAGCCGAGGCTCGTACCGTCAAGGTCAGCCGTGCGGGACAGGAAGTCGAAGTGTTCATGCCCGAAATCAGTTTGCTGGACATAGCCAAGGAAACGCCCGCTTTCGTCAGTCCGCTGATTCCGAATGTCGTAGATTCGGTTTTCCCCGGTCGTGCTTTCGCGAAGGTCGGCATTCGGCAAGGCGATACGCTCTTGGCGGTGAACGACCGGACGATAAGTTCTTGGAATGTATTTATAGATGCGCTTGCCGATGTGCGTGCGCAAGCTGAGGCGGAAGGCAAGCCGGTGGCTGACTTTACCTTAGTCTATTTGCGTGCGGGCGTGTGCGATACGCTGACCGTTCAGACGGATTCTTTGTTTATGGTGGGAACCGGTCCGGTGGCTTTGGATTACAAGGTAACGAATCGCGAATACGGTTTTCTCGAATCCTTTCCGGCCGGTGCCGCGCTGGGTGTCAATACACTGAAAGGTTATGTGAACGACATGAAGTATGTCTTCACCAAGGAAGGAGCCAAGAGTGTGGGCGGTTTCGGAACTATCGGAAGTATCTTCCCGAAATTTTGGGATTGGCATCGCTTCTGGGAAATGACCGCATTCCTTTCCATCATTCTGGCCTTTATGAACATTCTGCCCATCCCCGCATTGGATGGCGGACACGTGCTGTTTTTGCTGTATGAAATCGTAGCTCGTCGCAAACCGAGCGACAAGTTTATGGAATATGCACAGATGGTCGGCATGATTTTGTTGTTTGCACTGCTGATATGGGCGAACTTTAATGATGTCTTGCGGTTCCTGTTTTGATAACCCGGTCGATGGAGAGTCGGCTTTGGCATGAAAATGCGCCGAAAGCGGAAGAGGTTCGCTTTCGGCGCATTTTTCAATCGCCTATAAATTGTGAACTTTAATCTAAAAAGATAAATTCAACCAATTTTTTTACGTTGTAATTCAGTCGATTAAGCCGTTGCGAAAATGCAACGGGCCGCGTTGGCGCATGCAACGGGTTACGCAGGCTTCTTCAACGGGTTGCATCGCCCTTTGCAACGGGTTGCCTTTTCCGATGTGCTCCGAATGTGAAAAACAGGACGTTTTTCTTTGTTCTTTGCTACAAAAATAGCATTTATCATTAGGACTTTCGATGGATAATTCGTTACTTTGCAATATAGTAAACTATA
>CAYXZF010000047.1:0-19371 GCA_964469845.1 uncultured Phocaeicola sp. | reverse complement strand
GTAAACGAAAACTACGGGATATTTAGAGGGAATATAGAACATAAAAAGCCGAAGAAAAGGGAACAAACGAAGTAAGCAAAGTCAGGATGATTAGGATTCGATTTTCACGCTTCCCGTTCTTACTTTCTCAAAAGCAAGAACGGGAGGTGTTTCATTTCAAGACTTTCAAACTTCCCCCCAACAACGGCAGATAACAACAGAGCCGGAAGACAACCTCCTGAACCATTCCGTCAAAAAAAGTTCCAGCGGCGAGACCGGTATATCGCAGCACCGAAAAAAACTGCACCACCATGAAAAGAGTGACAAAATAGGCGGCGAAACGGGCTATCAGACAAGACATGCCTTCGATGATGTCGGCCGAAGAACGGCAGGTGTTCGACGCATAACCGTAGACAACGCCCGAAAGTCCCCAACCGAAGGACAGGATATAGAAAAAGCCCGCTTCGAAAGGAGAATGAAGCAAAGAACCGGTTACACTCTTCAAATAGGGCACGGAGAAAGCGACAGTCAGCCCATAGACCGCCAAACAAATCAGCGAAAGCCGGAAAGCACGGCGTTCTTTGCCCGACAACTGTTTTCCACGTCGCCACACACACCGAAAAGCATGGTAAAAGCCTGCCCTCACCCCGATACCCAAGCCCATGAACATCACAAGTACGATGCCCAACGCAGGAGTCTGCACATAATCGGCAAGAACATGACGAAGCACCCAACGCACTCCATCCGCGCCAAGCAGACTCTGCACCGACCGCCAGCCATAGATGCTCCCCACCCAAGACAAAAGAGCGACAACCACGGTCATCAAGAAAAACAAGCCCGGCAGGCGGAGGAAAGAAAACTTACTCTTCATCCGGTTCCAGATTGTCTACATCAATAATCCGCAATTCAAAAGCCCTCGTCACCAGACGACAGGCATTTACACCGTTCCGCTCACCGGGAGCAAACAGACGATTGACAAGTTCGTTCTGACGCTTCTCTATCGTTTTCACACCGAAAGGCATCCCTTTCAGAGCGGTTATCATATCCTTGGTGTACCCCAAAGCCAAGTGACGGAGCAGACGTTCATCGTATTCATCGATATCGTATGTAATGATTGCTTCCTGACGACGAAATTCCTGAGCCACCGACTGTTTGAAACGAGCGATAATCTTTTCGAGGATGGGATAGTTGAACACCAACCTTTTCCCATCCATCACCGCCTGCACATCCGTAGCGGTAAGCAGTTCGCCCGTCTTGAGAATGATGCCGTCGGCACCGGCATCGAGCACATCCACCCACAGTTTTTCGTTCAGCACTTCGCCGGTGAATATCAGTACCTTGATGTCGGGGTGCTCACGCCGCAGAGATGCGCAAATGTCCACTCCGATGGTGGTAGAGCCACCCAAGCCCAAATCGAGCAACACCATGTCCGGTGTCTGCTTTTCCAGCAACTGCCAGAAGTCCGCCTCCGTCATGGCGGTTCCAATGACTTCGGCGTTCGGTATTTCGTGACGGAAAATTTCTTCCGTCCCCTTCAGTTCTAATTTCACATCTTCTACGATGATGACCTTGAATTTCTTTTCATCCATATCTTTATTCCATTTCATATTATTTACATTATTTGGCCGGAACCGTACACCATACCGTGAAGCCGCCGCCGGAAGCCGCACACGCATTCATGCGGCATCCGCGACGACCGGTAAATTCATCGTGGTCACGTATCACTTGTTTGCAAATGAGATACTCGGTACCCGAAAGCACCTCTCCGCCGGTCTGCCGCACCCGCGACAGATGCGGGTAAAACAATTGGTTCAGTTCCTCTTGCGACAAATTACGCCGACAATCGGTAAAGTCGATTCGGACAAAATCTCCGTCCCGACGAATATGCAGTTCCAACCGGCCCTCACCGGCATGAGCGATGGCTTCGTTGATCAGATTCTCCAACAAGAACTCCAGTTGAACGACATCGCCCAACAGTTTCACGTCCTGCGCTTCCGCCACCAGTTCCAGCCGGAAAAAAAGTTTTCGCGACGCCCGATTAAAATAATGCCGCGCTGCCTCAACCAATTCGCACGCCTCCACCGTTCCCCGCCGGAAAGTGATTTCCTCCAACTGACGAGAAGCACAAGAACTCAATATCGTGAACATATCTTTATAGTAAGCCACCAGTTCCGCGATGGTTTCCACCTGCCGGCGTTCGTCCGCATCGGACATTCCCCGATTGAGCCGGTCGATAATCTGCTTGACTTTGTTGGGATAATATACCGTTTCGTGCTTGATGGTGGAAAGGCAGTTGTCCAGCACCATGTTCTGTACATGCAATTGATTCTCCTCGCGAAGCAATCGGCGCGCTTCATCCTGCGCCGTCTCGATGTCACGATACTTCCGCTCCACCAGCTCGACCGCATTGTAGACCAAGATGGAGACATAGCCCGCCACCAGTTCGAGTGCCAGACGGTCGTCCTCGCGTACCGAGTCGAAAGCCCGGCGGAAAGCCAGCACCCCCAAGCGATGAGTCTCGCCTCCCACCTCGACCTGCAAAGGCAGACACTTCCGCGAACAGTCGGACTGCCAAAGTACTTCGCCCGAACGAAAACAACGTTCCATCTCTTCTTTCATATCTTCAACGTCTTCCGCATCAGCCGAAAAGGCATAACATAACGCCCGGTCTTCCACACCGTAAACCGCCACTCCCAACACTTCCGGCGAAACCAGTTCGTTCAGTTCGTCAGCCAAAGCCTCCACCAACGCCGAAGCAATCTCCCCACCCTCACGAAGACCGAACAAAGGAGTGGAAAGAGCGCGCCGATTGACCTTGAACACCTGCTCCAGATTATACCGGTAAGTAATCCGATGGCGGAAATAAAGCATGTAATATCCCAAAAGCAAAGCCAGCAACAAGAACACGCACAGAGCGATGGCAATCATCTTATCGTTGGCCGACCGCTGCATCTGCTCGCAATATCCCTCCAAAGATGCGTCCTTGCTAATCTGCTTGTAAAGGGCGGAATACGCCTGATTGTTGTAGCGATAGGCATCCAATACACCCAAAGCCAGACACGCCACCGCCGCCTCGTTGCGGACATCGAGCAAAGTATAATAGTCCGTATCGAACCGACCGTCGAACCAGTGCAATTCCGCCGCATCCCCTTCGCCCGCCAGCGTCAGCAGGGGAAACTCCCGCCCCGAATACTTGCGGTAATGAGCGTTCAGACAGCCGAACGCACTGTCGGCATACAGCAACGCATCCTGATAGGCACCGTTCAAGTTGGCACCGTAGACCTTATCGGCCAAACGGTTGGCTTCGTCCAACAACGAATCGTTCATCTGTATCTGCAAGCGCAGCGAGTCCGATTCACTTTCCGTCGGTCGCGACGCCTGCCGATGGATACACCCGCCCAAGAAAGAAAACGACAAGACGCAAAGCACCTCCAACGTCCGCCGGACACCTTTCGGCAGACAAAAATAAAAACGGCTTCCCTCTCCCAACCGGCTTTCGATGTGAAAAGCGCACACTCGGAAAAGGTCGTTGGTCTTGCGATACTTCTCAATGATTCCCTTGCAGTTCATCAGTCCGAAGCCATGCCCCTTGCTTTTGCGAAGCCCACCGACATCGGCGGTCGTGTCCATGCCTATCCGACCGGAATCGTAAACCTTTTCACCCAGAATGTGCCGCACATCTTCCGAAGATAGTCCCGGACCGTTATCGCGGACGGATATTTCGACATAGTCCTCCCCCTCTTGCGCATACACTTCCACCTTTCCGCCCGGCTGCGTGTACTTACGGGCGTTTTCCGTCAGGGTATTTATCATGAACAAGGTCAGTGCCTTGTCGGCCTTTACCACCGATTGCGTCGGCATCACATTCAGCGTCTGCCGCTTCTGTTCGAAATTCTTCCTGCCTTTCTGCAACACTTCAAAGAGGGAGTTCAGTTCAAAGTTCTCAATGCTCAGACTTAACGAGCCTTGCCGCATTTTAATCCATATCGACAAGATGTCGTTATATTCGTTGATGCGTTCTATCAGTTCGCCGATGTAACGATATTTGCCGACTTTGATATCGGCATCAGCCAAATAATTGAAAGCCCTGAGTTTGTGTACCTCGTTCACCACCCGGTCGATATAAGGAGTCATGCCCATGACGATGAAAAAGCAGGCTTTCTTTATCAGATTCTGCCGTTTGTTCTCCACCAAATGCCGCCCGTGTACGTACTGTTCCTGTTCCAAACGCTTCCGCTCGTCATTCAGAGAAATCAGCGCAAGCCCGTTTTCCAACGTCCACGAAATGTAGGGAACCATCACCTGAAGCAACGCCCGGTCGTCTTTTTTCAATGGAGCATCCGAAAAGACCCGCCACTCTCCCAACCAATGTTTGTCCGAAGCCAGCAAAGGGAAAGTACAACGCCGGCCCATCGGCATAGAAGCGGCAGGTTCGTCCGACAAAGCAATCTCCATAGACGAAGCACCGACCAAACGAAGTATCCGGTCTTCTACCGCAGACACTACCGCCTCTTTCACATCTTCCATATCCTCCGCCCCGGAAGATACGGAAGACGTGATTCGACGGCAAATGTCCAGTGTCGTCTTCAACTTGTCGGTATAAAGCGTATTGCGGACTTTCCAGCGGCGATTCAAAAGATAGAGCAGCACTCCCCATGCCACCAGACACAAAACAACCAGCCCCAGCATCCAAGTGAGTTGGGACGACTCGGCCTGCAAAGCGGCATAACGGCTCTCCAACTCCTTATCCTGACGGGTATAGTCCAATATGTCCAAATAGATATTGCGATTATAGTCGGACTGAAGTTTCATCCCCAACGCCGAATAAGTGACGCTCAACTGTTCGCGGAAGCGGGCTATCCATTCGGGCACCGTCAGGATGCCCTCTTGATTAATCCATTGAAGTTCTATCGAACGAGTGGCCATCGGGATGTAAGGCTTCAAGCGGTCGAGCGTGTCGCGGCAATGATAAAATTTCTCGTGATGAAGATTGACGTAAGACAACGCTTCGGAAAGACAGTCCAATGACTTCTCGTATTCCCCGCGTTCGTTGTAACACGAAGCCAAGGTGCGATATGTGCCCGCCGTCTGATACCAATCACCGTACTGCTTGAATAACTGCAAGGCTTTTTCGGCCAAGCGCAACGCCAACTCCTCCCAAGGCAAATCGCGCCGGTTGATGACACGCATCATCCCCGGCCGACGTTGCGTCAGCAAACGGAAGTCCGACTCCGACTTCAACAGTTCCGCCAAAGCCTGCAAAGCGTTCGCTTCAAAATAAACATGCCCCGTTTCGTGAGCGAGGGTCAGGCAATCGAGCAAGTAATCGAATTCGCCAACCCTCACCTCCTCGGAGGTTTCCGCCTCATACAGTCCGCCCGAACCTTTCATATAATAATAATACAGGAGTTGCGCCGTGTCTTTTTCCAACACTTCCTCCACCTCGATTCCGTCTATCGCTTCCAACGCCTGCCGCTCCTGTTGCAAATAATAATAGTAGACCGAGGAAGTGACCGCAAACTCCGAACGAGCGTAATTGAACCGCCGGCGAATGTCGGGTTGCCACACGGCGGCCTCATCGTCACCGATGCGCTTGATGCGCTTCAAAGCGCTGTTGCGATAATCGTAAAACTCCTTGTTGCGAGCAGTCCGCTGACAAATTTTCATCATTCCCACATCCGCCACCAGACACTCCAGTTCGTTGTCCGTCCGCTCATACACCTCCCGCAGAAGGCTGTCCGCCCGTCCAAAATCCATGCGGATAAAGGCGCAAAAGGCCAGATGATTCAGGGCTTCCGCCCGAAGGGAAGCATCCGCCGCTCCCCATTGCAAAGCATCCGCCGCCGCCCGCTCGGACACGGACAAATCCTTGTAACGGAAATCGTACGCCCGATGGTTCAACGAATCCGCCATACGGAAAGCCTCCGCCTCCCGACGACCGACACATGAAAAGAGGACGGACATCGCGAGAAGACCTCCTATCCACGGCAACAACAGAGCTGGTTTATTCATGGCGAAACAGAGTTTATAAAAGAAAAGCCATCCTGAAAAGGGACGGCTCTCAAAAAAACAGGTTGGAATATTTAAAAGCCTGTTTTGAATAATCAAAACAGCTTCTAAATTACTTCTTGGATTCTTCCAAAGAAACTTTTCTAAATTCCTTCAAAACCTTTTCCAATTCCAAAGATGCCTTACGGGCACGTGTGCCGGCAGCCTTGTTTCCCTTTTCAACCTGAGCAGCGGCATCAGACAACAATGCTTCGCTCATTTCCTTGATTTTTGCGATTAATTCGTTCATAACGTTCTTATTTTAGATTTATAAATCGTTCAAAGTAAATTCATTTTTCTTAAATACAATGCTACTTTATGTATCTTTTGTATTTCTTTAACAGTTCAAGAGTAAACAACATAAAGATGCGTTCTCAAACGCATTCTTCCGCATTACATTTTTCTTACATCGGTTTATTTCTTATCTTTGTCGCCGGATTAATCTACTTAAAGTAAAAAAACGAATGAGAATCAAGAATCAACTTTTAGCTGCGGCAGTAGCTGTCGCACTATGCGGATGCGCCGAACAGTCCAAGCAAGGCAGCAATCCCTTGTTAAGCGAATTTACGACACCGTTCGGCATCGCACCGTTCGAAACAATCACCGTAAACCATTTCCGCGAAGGCATGCTGAAAGGCATGGAAGAACAGAAAAAGGAAGTGGAAGCCATTATCAACAACACCGAAGCACCCACCTTTGAAAACACCATCAAGGCCCTTGACCAAAGCGGCAAGCTGATGAGAAAAGTGAGAGGCATCTTCGGTCCCCTCGCAAGCGGCAGCGCAACCGACGAGACACGCGCCCTGCAAAAAGAAATGTCACCGCTCAGTTCCGCCCACAACGACGACATTTACCTCAACCCGGCTCTCTTCGCCAAAGTGAAGACCGTTTACGACAACAAGGAGACTCTTACACTGACACCGGAAGAAAAGACCATCCTGCAAAACATCTACGACCGGTTTGTGGACGGAGGCGCCCTACTCAACGACGAACAGAAAGCCGAACTCAGAAAGCTGAACACCGAACTTTCCATGCTCCAACTCCGATTCGGACAGAACCTGACACATGAAACCAACAAGACTTTCGTAACCGTGGACAAGGTGGAAGAACTCGACGGACTGCCCGAAGCCAACATTCAAGCCGCAGCCAAAATGGCCGAAGCCAACGGACAGCCGGGCAAATACATGTTTAACATGCAGCGCCCCAGCTGCAACCCCGTGCTTCAGTACTGCCACAACCGAGAACTCCGCGAAAAGGTGTACAACGCATACTACAACCGAGGAAATACAGGCAACGAATACGACAACAAGGAAATCTCCCGCAAAATTGTCACGCTGCGCCTACAGAAAGCCCGACTGATGGGTTATAAGAACTACGCCGAAATGGCTCTCAAAGATCGCATGGCCAAGACTCCCGAAGCCGTCTACAACCTCCTCGATCAAGTGTGGGAACCGGCTGTCAGAAAAGCCAAGGAAGAGCTTGCCGACATCCGCGCCGAAATCAAAAAGGAAGGAAAGAACTTTGAACCCGCCGGATGGGACTACAGATACTACCTCGACAAAGCCAAGAAAGCCAAATACTCCGTAGACGAAGAAGAAATCAGCAAATATCTCGAAATCAACAATGTCAGAGAAGGCATCTTCCACGTGGCCAACAAACTCTACGGTGTCAGCTTCAAGGAAATCACTTCGGAAGTCCCCGCCTACGAGCCGACTGCCAAGTGCTTTGAAGTCATCGACAAGGACGGCAAGACAATCGCCGTGTTCTATGCCGACTATTTTCCCCGCGACGGTAAGGGCGCAGGTGCTTGGTGCACCACCTTCCGAGGACAGAGCTACGAAAACGGCAAGCGCATCATCCCCATCGTGGTGAACGCCTGCAACATGACCGCCTCCGATGGCGACCGCCCGGCACTGCAAACCATCGACAACGTAAACACCATGTTCCACGAATTTGGACATGCGCTCCACAGCTTCTTCCGCGATGTGCAGTACAACAGCGCCTCCGGCACCGAACGCGACTTCGTGGAACTCCCGTCGCAAATCAACGAACACTGGGCTTTTGAACCCGAAGTGCTGAACGTATATGCCAAGCATTACGAAACCGGCGAAATCATCCCGATGGAACTGGTGAAGAAGATGGAAGAAAGCGCCAAGTACGGCCAAGGATTCGCGACGGTGGAATACGTGGCGGCTTCGCTCGCCGACCTCGACCTTCACGTACTGACAGAAGTTCCGGCAGACCTGAACGTAATGGACTTTGAGCAGGAAAAGCTGAAAGCACGCGGCATCCCGTCACAAATCTTCCCGCGCTATCGCATGACCAACTTCAGCCACACGATGGGCGGCGGATACACAGCCGGCTATTACAGCTACATGTGGGCGGAAGTGCTGGACTGCGACGCCTTCGAGGCCTTTAAGGAGACCGGGAACATCTACGACCCGGAAACGGCCGACAAGTTCCGCAAATATGTCCTCACCCCCGGCGGCATAGACAACGGCATGGTGATGTACACCAACTTCCGCGGGCGCGAACCTCAAATCGACGCGCTGCTGAGAAATCGAGGCTTGAACAAGTAAATGAAATCCGTGTCATTCTCCCATTGGCTGAATGACACGTTTTTTTAAAAGAAGTTATCGGCGGTATTGTTTGTTGACCGCCGCATATCCGCAACGGCGGCAAAGAGGCTCCACCGCCTCGTGCCGCGTAAACCCGTCGTAGACCGAACGGGCACGGGGAGACGACAAGACAGCCTCCAAAGACTGTTCAAAGAGGTTTCCCAACACGATTTCCCCCGCATGGTCAAGGCAACAGGGAACCACGCTGCCGTCCACCAGCACTCCTATCTGATTGCGAAGCGCATAGCAGAACACATTCTCTTCTTTATATTCCTCTCGCTCACTGTCCGGCCATTCAAACATCCGGTCGAATTCGAGATACAATTTCGAAGCCAGCTTCCAACCGTCGTGACGGGGAGTCCACGGCCGGGGGAAATGCTGTTCCATCAATTGCAGTATCCGTTCATTCTCGCTGTCATATCCGCCTTGATTCCACAAGCGGAGCACCACCAGCGTACCCTTAGCAATCGCCTCACCGGCAAAATCCATGACCCCTCGGATGTATTCTTCCGGATTATCCTTTCCGTTCCCCTCCTGCGAGTGAAGAGACACCTGAACCTTGTGAGGCACCGCCTCCGCCAAGTCGTACGCCTGCGACAACAAAGTGCCATTGGTGGTTATCACGGGAAGAAAACCTTTTTCCCTCGCCATACGGACAAACCGCGGCAGCAAAGGATGAAGCGTCGGCTCTCCCATCAAATGCAAGTAAAGGTATTGTACTTTTCCCTGAAGCTGTCCCGTCAGCCAATCAAACTCCTCCAGAGAGAGGCGGTGCTTGGGGCGTTCCGTCTTGGGACAGAAACGGCAATTCAGGTTACAGACATTGGTTATTTCCAAATAACAGCGGACAATCATGGTGCGTTATGTTTCTATTCTTCTTATTATTAAGTAAAGGTACTGTCTCATTCTTTCAAAGGCAAAATTACACTTTTCCGAACGAATAAACGAAAGTTGAATCTATTTTTTCAAGCCATCCCCTCTTACACTCCGCGACCGCCGGCGCGGATTTTGCGGCGGCGAAGATAAAATCAGCGGTGACGAATAAATAATCAGCGAAACTTTCTTTGGTGAATATAAAGAGAATCACTATCTTTGTACCACAATTAAATGACCCATAATCTATGATAAAGAGCGAATACCCTTCCGTTTTGCTAATTTACACCGGCGGAACTATCGGCATGATAGAGAATCAGGAAACCGGTGCCTTGGAAGCATTCAACTTTGACCAACTCATCGAGAACGTCCCCGAACTGAAACGCTTCAACTACCGCATCTCTTCCTATCAGTTTACACCGCCCATCGACTCTTCGGACATGGAACCTTCGCTCTGGTCGAAACTGGTCGAAATCATCCACAGCAATTACGAGTACTACGACGGGTTCGTCATCCTGCACGGCACGGATACGATGGCTTTCACCGCCTCCGCCCTTAGTTTTATGCTCGAAAACCTGACCAAGCCCGTCATCCTGACCGGCAGCCAACTGCCCATCGGCATGCTCCGCACAGACGGTAAGGAAAACCTGATTACCGCCATCGAGATAGCCGCGGCCAAGCACCCCGATGGCACTGCCATGGTGCCCGAAGTGTGCATCTTCTTCGAAAACCATTTGCTGCGCGGCAACCGCACCACCAAAATCAACGCGGAAAACTTCAACGCTTTCCGCTCGTACAACTACCCCTCACTGGCCACGGCAGGCATCCACATCAAATATGATCAGAACTACATCCACCGTCCCGACCCCCATTTGCCGCTGAAACCGCATTACCGATTCGACACCAACGTGATTGTACTCACTCTCTTCCCCGGCATTCAGGAAAATGTCATCCGCAATGTCTTCCACACACCGGGACTGCGGGCGGTAGTGCTGAAGACATACGGTTCGGGCAACGCACCGCAAAAGCCTTGGTTCATCAAGTTGCTGAAAGAAGCGACCGAACGGGGTATCGTACTCGTAAACATCTCGCAATGTCCTACCGGCATGGTGGAAATGGGACGCTACGAAACAGGACTCCATCTGCTCGATGCCGGAGTCATCAGCGGATACGACTGTACGGTGGAAGCCATGCTCACCAAACTGATGTTCCTGTTAGGACACGGCAAAAACGACCGGGAAATCCGTCACCTGATGAGCATATCCCTCGCCGGAGAGTTCACCCAACCTTGAGCAACGCACCGAAAAACTAAAACAACGCTTTTATGAACGATTATCAACTCCTTGTGGTAGACGATGAGGAAGACTTGTGCGAAATTCTCAAGTTCAACCTTGAGAACGAAGGCTATCGGGTGGACACGGCCAACTCCGCCGAAGAAGCCCTGCAAAGAGACCTCACCCGCTACCACCTGCTCCTGCTGGATGTGATGATGGGAGAAATCTCAGGTTTCCGAATGGCCAACATGCTGAAAGAAAACAAGGAAACGGCTCACATCCCCATCATCTTCATCACCGCCAAAGACACCGAAAACGATACCGTAACGGGCTTTAACATCGGAGCCGACGACTACATTTCCAAACCTTTCTCCCTGCGCGAAGTGATAGTCCGGGTAAAAGCCGTATTGCGCCGCACCGCCGCCACCTCATCGAAAGACGCCGACTCCAAAATAGTCTACAAAGGATTGACGCTCGACACGATTCAAAAGAAAGTATCCGCCGACAACACCGAAATCGCCCTCACCAAGAAAGAATTTGAGATTCTGCAACTGCTGCTGCAAAACCGGGGCAAAGTTTTTTCGCGCGAAGACATCCTGACCGAAGTGTGGCAGGAAGAAGTTTGCGTGCTCGACCGCACCATCGATGTGAACATCACCCGACTTCGCAAGAAAATAGGCAACTACGGCAAGTGCATCATCACCCGACTAGGATATGGCTACTGCTTTGAAAGTGAATAACCATTAACCACCCGACGCGACATGACTCTCCGGCTCTCCAAGCACCTGTTCTCGTTCAGCCGACGGCTGTTTCTCTCTGTCATTGCCTTGTTTCTTACGTTCGTGGCCTGCTTCATGGCGTTTCAATACCGCCGGGAGAAAGACTACAAGGCAGAACTGCTCAACACCCAGCTCCAAAACTACAACAACCGGTTGGGCGACTACCTCCGCCAACACAACACGCTTGACATCCAACGACTGAACGAATATGTAAACACCCACCGGCTGGAACATCTGCGCGTTACCCTCATCTCCCCCCAAGGAAACGTATGGTTCGACAGCCTTCGTGAGGACTCCCACAGTTTCAAAAACCACCTTGACCGCAAGGAGGTGACACAAGCCTTGAAGCACGGAAGCGGCTACTCCATCAACCGTCTGTCCGAAAGTGTGGGCAAAGAATTCTTCTACTCGGCGCAATACTATCCGGACTTGAAGATTATCATCCGTTCCGCCCTACCCTATACGGTGGATTTAAGCAAGCATCTGGAAGCCGACTCACACTATCTTTGGTTTGCGACCATCGTCAGTTCCTTGCTGATAGGCATCTTCTACAGCTTTACGCGGAAGTTGGGCACCTCCATCCTTCAACTTCAAAACTTCGCCCTCCGTGCCGACCGCAACGAACCGATTGACGCGAATACGCTAAAGTCGTTCCCAAAGAATGAGCTGGGAGAAATCTCTCAACACATCATTCAGATTTACTACCGCCTGCACCGCACGAAAGAGGCTCTTTACATCGAACGCGAAAAACTGATTACCCACCTTCAGACTTCGCACGAAGGACTGGGCATATTTACCAGAAAAAAAGAAGAGATTTTGGTGAACAGCTTGTTCAAACAGTACATCAACCAAATTTCGGACAAGAATCTGAGCGATACGGAGCAGGTATTCTCCATTCCCGAACTCAGTCCCGTTGCCGATTTCATTCTGAAGAACAAAGAAAAGGCCGTACCCGATGGCGAAAAAAGGATGTCGTTCACCGTAGACAAGGACGGGCGCGTCTTCGACATCGAATGCATCATCTTTCAAGACGACAGCTTCGAAATCTCCATCAACGATGTCACCCAAGAAGAAGAACAGAGCCGGCTGAAGAAACAACTGACACAGAACATCGCCCACGAGCTGAAAACCCCCGTAAGCAGCATACAGGGCTATCTGGAAACCATCGTAAGCAACCCCGACCTCCCGCGGGAAAAGATGAATGTATTTCTGGAAAGGAGTTATGCACAGAGTAACCGGCTCACGCATTTATTGCGCGACATTTCGCTGCTGACCCGTATGGAAGAAGCTCCCGGCATGGGCGAAAAGGAAATCATCTACCTCCGACAAACCATGCAGAGCATTCAAAACGAAGTCGCCTTACAATTGGAAGATAAACAGATAACCGTCCGAAACCTGATTCCCGAAGACTTGAACATTGCAGGTCATGCATCTACGATTTACTCCATCTTCCGCAACCTGACCGACAATGCGATTGCCTACGCCGGAAGCGGCATCACCATCACCGTCCGCTGTTTTCGTCAAGGAGAGAAGTTCTGCTATTTCAGCTTCGCCGATACAGGAGTGGGCGTAGCCGCCGAACACCTGCCACGTTTGTTCGAACGCTTCTACCGGGTGGACAAAGGACGCTCCAGAAAGTTGGGAGGTACCGGACTCGGACTGGCGATAGTCAAGAACGCGGTCATCCTGCACGGAGGCACCATCTTTGCCAAGAACAATCCGAAAGGAGGGCTGGAGTTCATCTTCACACTGGCTAAAAAGTAATCCGCAAATTTACCCGACCGTCCCGAAAGTCAGCACAAAATCCGGATGGGTAACGTAATGAATACGGAAACACCGTCCCCGACCGCTTCGATACTCACGGGCTTCCATCTCGCCGGACAAGCGAGGTACGAAAGGAAGGATGCGGAGATGCTCGACAAAGTCCACGGCTTCCTCCTCCATCAGTTTGAACAGGGTTTCCTTGGCCGACCAATGCAGAAGCAAAGCGTACACTTCATCGCCCGAACAGAGAGAAGGACGCTCATCGTCACGAATAAACTTGGAGGCTACCCGCTGCACTTTCGTGCCATATTGCTCAATGTCCACCCCCACCTCCGCCGAAGGATGCAACGCGACAGCTACATAACCTTTCGTATGCGAGAAACTAACCCGAAAGCTCCCATCGGTCAAGTAAGGCTTGCCCGAAGGCAGATAGGCTATTTCCTTTTCATCGCCCAACAACTCTTTGAGCAGTATGCGCACAGCCAGCCACTCCTGCTTGCGCTTATCGGCTGTAAAGCGGGCATAACCTGCCTCATACATGGAAAACTCGCGAAACATCGAACGAAGCGTTTCGATGCTTTCATCCATCTTCCACACGCCGACCGTCAAGTCGCCTTGTCGATATGTTCGATACAGAGGCATAACGAAAAGAGGTTATCAAGCTTTGTCTCCGATTCCGCCGATAATCACTTTCACTTTCAGGATGCGGCGGGCATCCATTTCAAGCACTTCAAACCGGTAGTGGCGATATTCCAAGCATTCGTGCAGTTTGGGAAACTCTCCCTTGATTTCAAGCAACAGTCCCGCCAGCGTGTCGGCTTCGCCTTCCACCTCTTCAAACTCATCCGAATCAATCTTCAGAATTTTATAGAAATCGGAAAGCAAAGTCTTTGCTTCGAACACGTAAGTGTGGTCGTTCAGTTTGACGTAGGTATGCTCCTCGTCATCGTACTCGTCGTTGATTTCGCCCACAATTTCCTCGATGATGTCTTCCATCGTCACGATGCCCGATGTTCCGCCAAACTCGTCCACCACGATAGCGATGTGAATCTTGTTCGCCTGAAAGTCGCGCAACAGGTCGTCAATCATCTTGGTTTCGGGAACAAAATAAGCGGGACGTACCAAGTCCTGCCAACGGAAGTCCTCGCTCTTCTTCAGGTGGGGAAGCAAATCCTTGATGTAAAGGATACCCTTGATATTGTCGCGCGAATCTTCGTAGACCGGCACACGCGAGTAAGCATTCTCCACCACACATTCCAACACCTCCGGGAAAGGGGTATGGATGTCCAAATCCACCATATCCAAACGCGGAGTCATCACCTCCTTGGCGGTCTCGCCACCAAAGCGGATAATGCCTTCCAGAATGTTGCTTTCCTCTTGAATTTCCGCCTTGTCGGTCAGTTCCAACGCCTGCGAGAGTTCATCGACAGAGATGTTGTAATTCTTCTTCGCCACACACTTGTTTACTATAAAAGAAGACTTGACCAACAATCCCGATACGGGCGAGAATACCTTCCGGAGAACAAAAATGACCGGAGCGGCAAAGCGGCAAAAACGCAGAGTGTGCTGCGCCGAATAGATTTTCGGCATGATTTCGCCGAACAGCAGCAACAGGAAAGACAGGATGACGGTAATGGCCAGAAACTCCACGATAACCGCATGACCGAAATTCACCGTCTCGGCAAAGAAGTAGTTGCAGAGCATGATGATGGTCACATTGACAAAGTTATTGGAAATCAAAATAGTCGCAAGCAGATGCTCGGAGTCTTCCAACAAAGCCTTAATGCGCTTATCCGAAGGATGGTTCTCTTCCTCGATGTCGTTCAGGTCGCCGGGCGACAAAGAAAAGAAAGCTATTTCGGAAGCGGACACAAAGCCCGAAGCAAACAACAACAACACGGCCAGACAAACGGCCACGACCGCTCCTATGGAAGGAGTGGTGACGGTTATACCGTCAAACAAATCCGCCAAGCGGCATAAATACGAATCAGGGTCCAAGGAATAAAATTTTAGTTAAACATTGATAGCGACAATCAGAACGGCAAAGCGTCCGACGGCGTTTCCTCTCCTTTCGACGCCCGCGCGGCGGGAGCGACGGCGGAAGGCTGTGCCGCGCCTTTCGGAGTCAGCATTTCCATATTGTCGGCATAGATTTCCACCACATAACGCTTGATACCGTTCTGGTCATCGTAAGAGCGACTCCGAAGTTTGCCTTCGATGTAGAGTTTATCGCCTTTGCGGACATACTTTTCGGCAGTCTGCGCCAATCCGCGCCACAGCACGATGTTGTGCCACTCGGTACGGTCGGGTACCTGCGTACCGTTCTGCATGGTGTATCCTCTTTCGGTGGTAGCCAAAGGAAATGTGGCGACTGCCTGTCCGGAGTCGTAGTATCTCACATCGGGGTCTTTCCCCACATGGCCAATCAATATGACTTTATTTACTGACATGCTTTACAGATTTTGATTATCAGGCTTCAAAATTAGCGAAAAAAACTGATAAACCAAATTCGGCACTGCAAATTTATGTAAATCTTCTTCCGCCACCCTCAGATAGCCTTCGGGAACGGGCGTTTCGGCAGGTAGTTCCATCAGATAAAAGTCGGCATAAATCACCCGATGCGAAAGCACATGTTTCACTCCCCGACGCAGAGGTTTTAAAAAAACATCGGGAAGAATTCCAAAAACGCCTTGAAGTTTTTCAAATAACAAGCGTTCCTTTTCTTCCGTCCGGTCTCCGTCCGTTTCCAGCAACAGCGGCTCGTAAAGGTTACGCCAAATGTCATTGCCGGTACGCTTCCGGATATAAGTATTCGCACCCGTGCGTACATAAATATAATGGAAGTAACGGTTGGTTACTTTCGTCTTATGTTGCTTGACCGGAAGTTGCGACACCTTACCCGTCTGCAAAGCCGCGCAACCGTCCGCCAAGGGACAGGACAAGCAAGCGGGCGAAACGGGGGTACACTGCAAGGCACCGAAATCCATAATCGCCTGATTGTAAAGAGCCGGCCGACGAGAATCCATCAGTTCGGCCGCCGCCTCGGCAAACAGTTTCTTGCCCCTTGTCGAATCAATGGGCGTATCCATGCCCAACCAACGGGAAAGCACCCGATAGACATTGCCGTCCACCACGGCGCGAGGCATATCGTAAGCAAACGAGCAAATGGCCGCCGCCGTATATTCCCCCACCCCTTTCAGAGCCAGCACCCCTTCGTATGTATCGGGAAATCCGCCGGATTGCACCACCTGCCGGGCCGCGGCATGCAGGTTACGGGCACGGGAGTAATACCCCAATCCCTGCCAATACTTCATCACCTCATCCTCGTCCGCTTCCGCCAATGCGAAGACATCGGGAAAACGGTGAACGAAACGTCGGTAATAATCAAATCCCTGCGCCACCCTCGTCTGCTGGAGGATGATTTCCGAAATCCAAATCAGATAAGGATTCTTCGTGTCCCGCCAAGGCAGGTCGCGCTTGTTCTCTTCATACCAATCTATCAATCTATCTGCAAAATTCTTCATATCCGAGTGTCTATCCGATAATTTTTCTGCAAAAATAAAGCAAGAAAAGCAATCAAGCGGACTTTTTCTGAAATTTATTCTCAATATATTTCTTCAAGCGGCAGAAAATCTGTATATTTGCAGACTGAAAACCAAGAACAATAAGTATAACTATAAATAAAATAGGTAAAAAAATGACTAAGGCAGATATCGTAAATGAGATCTCGAAGAAAACCGGCACTGATAAGCGTACAGTGCTGAACACTATCGAAGCATTCATGGATACAGTTAAGGAATCCCTCACAAGGGAAGAAAACGTATATATGCGCGGATTTGGTAGTTTCATCGTGAAGAAGAGAGCGCAGAAAACAGCTCGCAACATCTCGAAGAACACCACCATCATCATTCCCGAACACAACATCCCGGCTTTCAAACCGGCCAAGACATTCAACATTTCAGTGAAGAAATAACTTTAGTATTAACCCTATAAAATTTTGAAGCTATGCCAAGCGGAAAGAAGAAAAAAAGACACAAAATGTCTACTCACAAGCGTAAAAAAAGACTGCGCAAGAACAGACATAAAAGCAAATAAGCATTTGTAGTCTGTGTCTAGACAACAAAGATAAAGAACAAACCTTGCAAAGCAACCATCGTCTTTCAGGTTTGTTCTTTGTTTAAACAAGAAAAATTAAAAGGAAAAGAAAAGTGACAAGCGAACTTGTAATTGACGTACAGCCCAAGGAAATCTCCATCGCGCTCATGGAAGACAAAGCGCTCGTGGAGTTTCAGAAAGAAAGCCAAACGGCCTCTTTCAATGTGGGCAACATGTATTTGGGCAAGGTCAAGAAATTGATGCCGGGCCTCAATGCGTGCTTCGTGGATGTAGGTTTCGAGAAAGACGCTTTTCTTCATTATCTTGACTTAGGTCCACAATTCAATTCGTATCAGAAGTATCTGAAGCAAGTCGTCAGCGACCGAAAAAAACTCTACCCCATCACGAAAGCTTCCATGCTGCCCGACCTTGAAAAGGAAGGAACGGTTTCCAACACCCTTCAGCAGGGACAGGAAGTCATCGTACAAATCGTAAAGGAACCTATCTCGACCAAGGGCCCCCGCCTGACCTGCGAACTCTCTTTCGCCGGACGTTATCTGGTGCTCATCCCTTTCAACGACAAGGTGTCCGTATCGTCAAAAATTAAGTCGAGTGAAGAACGCGCCCGCCTGAAGCAGTTGCTGCAGAGCATCAAGCCGAAAAACTTCGGCGTGATAGTCCGCACCGTAGCCGAAGGCAAAAGAGTGGCCGAACTCGATTCAGAGCTGAAAGTCTTGCTTAAGCATTGGGAAGACATGATAACCAAGGTGCAGAAGCGCGAAAAACTGCCCACACTGGTACACGAAGAAACCAGTCGCACGGTAGGAATGCTCCGCGACCTGTTCAACCCCTCGTACGAGAACATCTATGTAAATGACGAAACCGTATTCCACGAAATCAAGGACTACGTAACGCTCATCGCTCCTGAACGGGCAGACATCGTGAAACTCTACAAGGGACAACTTCCCATCTTCGACAATTTTGCCATCACCAAGCAGTTGAAGTCCTCCTTCGGAAAGACCATTTCCTACAAGAGCGGAGCTTACCTTATCATCGAACATACCGAAGCCATGCACGTGGTAGACGTGAACAGCGGCAACCGTTCGAAATCCGCCAACGGTCAGGAGGCCAATGCGCTGGACGTGAATCTGGGCGCAGCCGATGAGCTGGCCCGCCAGTTGCGACTGCGAGACATGGGAGGTATCATTGTCGTGGACTTCATCGACATGAACCTCGCTGAAAACCGCCAGAAGTTGTACGAACGCATGTGCCAAAACATGCAGAAGGACAGAGCGAAGCACAACATCCTTCCTCTCAGCAAATTCGGATTGATGCAAATCACCCGCCAACGCGTACGCCCGGCCATGGATGTAACCACCGACGAGACTTGTCCCACCTGTTTTGGAAAAGGAAAAATCAAGTCGTCTATCCTCTTTACGGACACGCTGGAGAGCAAGATTGACTACCTGGTCAATAAACTGAAGATAAAGAAGTTCACCTTGTACATCCACCCGTACATTGCCGCTTACGTAAACCAAGGCTTGATGTCTATGAAGCGCAGGTGGCAGATGAAGTACGGATTCAGTATCAAGGTAATCCCCGATCAAAGTCTCGCCTTCCTTCAGTATAGATTTACCGACAAGAAGGGAGAAGAAATAGACATGAAAGAGGAAATCGAAATCAAGTAATAAAAAGAAAGGGAACGAAATAAAAATCGCTCCCTTTCTTTTTTATACGAGATTATGTTTATCCGAAAAAAACGTCCTGTTTTTCAAGCATCCGGGCACATCGGAAAAGGCAACCCGCTGCAAAGGGCGATGCAACCCGTTAAAGAAGCCTGCGTAACCCGTTGGATGCGGCAACGCAACCCGTTGCATTTTCACAGCTGCTCATTCGTGAATGATGTTTAGCAAAATGATTGCTCTCTATGTAAGAGATACT
>CAYXZF010000046.1:0-19675 GCA_964469845.1 uncultured Phocaeicola sp. | reverse complement strand
TTGGTTTACTGCTTTTGAAATTCTCATACATACGCTTGTTTGCTGCGCGCGAACTATTTTTCGGAAATACAAGTCGCGTCAAATACTTAGAGCATAAAAAGAGCGTGGCCGGCTCTTATCATGCTCTGAGGTATTTGGCGTAACCTGTGTCTACGATAAGTTCTGCCCACGCTTAAAGCGCAGGCATCCACTGAACTTATTCGCATAGACACTTCTTCTAATCGCCAAATTTTCAGAGCATCTCGAATAAATAGCAAACGCTAATTCATAATATATATGACTAAAATCTTACATCTTAAACAGATGCATTAATCTATGCAAAGGTAAGATTATTTTTCCAAAGGCAAAAGGGAAAAGGGGAATATAAAGGATTTACGTGTTATTAAACAGAAAGTTTTGAGATTCCAAGTAAGAAGCATATCTTTTTCTTCCGGGTTTCTTCTGCCGAAACTCTTAGGTGTTTTTTTAAAACACCACCGCAAAATAAAAAAATGCGGTGGCGTTTTCGGTCGGACTCTTCGGTTTCTTCAAGACGCCCCCTCCGGCATCATGACGACTCCCAATTTCTTCTTTCCGTCCATCTTGACCGTTATCGGTTGTTCAAAGCGGACGTGCCGCAGATGTTCGGTTTCTTCCGCAGCCGGCCGGGCGTCAAGGAAAGACTGGTTGTAGATGCCATCGTTCATGTAGGCGTTGATGGTGAAATAACCTACGCCGAAGGATGTCAGATTTTGGAAGAAATGCGTCCCTTGGCTGGGGTCTACCCGGTAGTTGGTCAGTCCGGCTTCGGCGATGACTCTTGCCGCCGAGATGTGCGGCCATTTCACCGGAATGCCCAGCCACGAATCGCTGCTTCCCCATCGCCCCGGACCTATCAGTATGTAGTTCTTTCCCTCGTCCAGAAAGCGGCGGTTCAGTTTTTCTATTTCGTAGGCGATGGTCTGATTGTTTCCGGCGTTGTAATTCTCGGTCTTGACGTACACGATGTCGCGAATGTCTTCCATGATGCCATGTCCCAGCGAGTTGAGGCTCTTCAACAGCAGACGATTTTCCGGAATCCGGTTCAAATCTTCCGACAGATCGGCCTTCACGTCCACCATCGGGCGGATTTGAAGCAGATAGAAAGTGCCCGTCTTCTGCTGGGTGTCGAGCGTGACGGCGAATTCGATTTCCACCGGTCGGCGCATTTCTTTCTGTCCGTACTCCTGTACCAGCCGGAGTATCTGCGGCAGGGGGAACGCGTCGTGCTGGAGGATGTTGGCAAAGGTGATGACTTTGCGCCCTCCGGGATAGATGCCGTCGCGGATAACCATGTCGTAAGGGTCGTAAGTAGAGGCGATATAGGTCAGCGCACCGTCCTTGTCCGCCTCTTTTACGGGAAGTTTGAGCAGGTTGAAGCCATCGTCCAGCGAGAAGTCCTTACCGTCGTTTTCCAAGTCGAGGGCATAGAACTGCGTCTGCGTCTCGCGGAGCGCCATCTCCATTTCGCTTGTTTGCAGCACCTGTCCGGGGTGGTAGGGGCAGACGCGGAGCGTCATGCCTCCGTCCACGATGTATTTGCCCAGTCCCAACGCCAGACTGACAATGCCTTCTTCCGCCTTCTCATCGCCCAACGGATAGTAGTTGAGCGAGCGTGCCACGCCGGAGACGGGCGGATAGAAGCGGTTGCCATACTGCGTGCCCACCACTTCTTGCAGGATGACCGCCATTTTCTCTTGGTCGATGACGTTGCTGGTGGCTTGCATATAGGCCTTGCTGTCTTTGTAGTAAACGGAGGCGTAGACTCCCTTGATGGCGTCGCTCAGCATGCGCAGCATTTCGTACTTGTCTTCCAGAAACGGTATCATGTAAGTAGAGTAGATTCCGGCAAACGGTTGGTAGTGAGAGTCTTCGAGCAGGCTGGATGAGCGGATGGCTATGGGCGACTTCACGACATTGAAAAAGGCGAAAAAGTCTTCGATAAGTCTTTCCGGCAGGCGGGCACGGAGGAAGGCGCGGAGGATGGTGTCGTCATCGGCATCGCTCAGTGCGATTTGATACAGCTTGTTGGTATCCATGAATTCGTCGAAGATGTCGGTGCAAAGCACCACCGTCTTGGGGATGGCTACGTTGGCGTTGTCGAATTCCTCGAACTCGCCGTGGCGTTTCACCATGTTGTCGATGAACGCCAATCCGCGCCCCTTGCCGCCCAGCGAGCCTTCGCCGATGCGCGCGAAGTTGGAATAGCGATCGAAGCGGTCGCGCTGGAAGATGGCCACCACGCCTTGGTTCTTCATTTTGCGATACTTCACGATGGCCTCGAAGATGATGCGGCGGTGAGCGTCGATGTCAAAGTCGTCCCACGTAATCTGTTTCAAGAACTCCGCCGGCGGAAACATGGCGCGCGAGTAAAGCCAGCGCGACACGTGGTTGTGGCTGATGTGATAAAGCAGCGATTCCTTGGGGATGGAGAAGATGATGTTCTGCATCTCCTTCAGGTTGCGCACACGGGCCACTTCCTCCATCGTGTCGGGATTTCGGAACACGAAGTCGCCGAATCCGAAGTGTTCGGAGATGATGTCGCGCAAGTCCACGTTCATTTTCTTCGAGTTCTTGTCCACGAAGCGGGCCTCGTAGCGGGCGGCGTATTTCCTGTTTTCCATTTCGGAAGACTGGAGAATCAGTGGCAGGAAGGGGTCGCGCTTCCGTATCTCGTCCATCAGTTTGATGCCCGCCATCGGGTCGGTGACACCTTCGTGCGGATAGCGTGCGTCCGTGATGACACCGAGCACGTTCTTCGCGTATCGGTCATACAGACTCATGGCTTCCTCGTAGGTCCGGGCAAGTACGATTTTGGGACGGCCGCGCATACGCAAGGTGCGCTGGTGAGGATTCAAGGCTTCGGTGGCAAACTCCTGACTTTGCTTCAGCACGAACTTATAGAGGTTGGGCAGCACGGAAGAATAGAATCGGATGGAGTCCTCCACCAGCAGAATCATCTGCACGCCCACCTCTTTAATATCGTGTTCCAGATTCATCTTGTCTTCTATCAACTTGATGATGGACAACAACAAGTCGGTGTTCCCCAACCAGCAGAACACGTATTCGAAGATGCTCAGGTCTTCGTGTTCCATGCGGGCGGTGATGCCGTGCGAGAAGGGAGTCAGCACCACCAGCGGAATGTGGCTGTACTTTTCCTTGATGCTCCGGGCGATGTCGAACGTGTCGCTGTTGTCCGTGCCCGGCATGACGATAACCAAATCGAACGTGGTGTTGGCCAGTTGCTTCCACGTGTCTTCTTCGGTAGAAACCTGCGTGAACCGCGGCGGATAGCGGAGGCTGAGGTCCATGTATTCGTTGAAGAGCTTCTCATCGATGCGCCCGTCGTCCTCCAGCATGAATGCGTCATAAGGATTGGCCACCAGCAGCACATTGAAGATTCGCTTGGTCATCAGATTGACGAACGAAGTGTCTTTGAAATATAGCTGATTCAGTTTCAGTTTGCTAAACATGGTTCTTGATTTTTAGTTTGAATGATACAAAAGTCGCTATAATTCCCGATGTATGCAACTGTTTTCCCATTAAAAATATGACAGCGAAAATACGTGCTTGACGGCTCTTCTTGACCCTTTTTTATCTTTCTTCGTTTTTTTTCGCCGATTTATTTGGAGGTTTCACTGAAACACCTATCTTTGCATCAGAAATGAATGTCATTTTGTCAAAACCTTAAATATCATTATTATGGACATAAATCAAATTATGGCTTCTCTGGAAGCTAAGCATCCCGGTGAATCCGAGTATTTGCAGGCGGTGAAGGAAGTGTTACTCTCTATTGAAGACATCTACAACCGGCATCCGGAATTTGAAAGAGCCTCTTTGATTGAAAGACTGGTAGAACCCGACCGTATCTTTACATTCAAAGTGCCTTGGGTAGACGATAAAGGAAAAGTTCAGGTGAATCTAGGCTATCGTGTGCAGTTCAACAACGCCATCGGTCCGTATAAAGGCGGTATCCGCTTTCACGCATCCGTCAATCTCTCTATATTGAAGTTCCTCGGTTTTGAACAAACGTTCAAAAACGCCCTGACAACCTTGCCTATGGGTGGCGGAAAGGGCGGTTCCGACTTCTCTCCGCGCGGCAAGAGCGACGCCGAAGTGATGCGTTTCTGCCAGGCTTTCATGCTTGAATTATGGCGTCATGTGGGTCCGGACATGGACGTACCTGCCGGCGACATCGGTGTAGGCGGTCGCGAAGTGGGCTATATGTTCGGCATGTACAAGAAACTGACCCGCGAATTTACCGGAACATTTACCGGCAAAGGACTGGAATTTGGCGGTTCGCTCATCCGTCCCGAAGCGACCGGTTTCGGCGGTTTGTACTTTGTAAACCAAATGTTGGAAACTGCCGGCATCGACATCAAGGGCAAGACCGTTGCCGTATCCGGCTTCGGTAACGTGGCATGGGGAGCTGTAACCAAGGCCAACCAGCTGGGTGCCAAGGTGGTGACTATTTCCGGTCCCGATGGTTATGTGTACGACCCGGACGGTATTTGCGGCGACAAGATAGACTACATGCTCGAACTCCGCTCTTCCGGCAACGACATCGTGGCTCCGTATGCCGAAAAGTATCCGAGTGCCACTTTCGTACCCGATCGTCGTCCGTGGGAAGTGAAGGTAGACATCGCGCTTCCTTGCGCGACTCAGAACGAGCTCAACGGCGAAGACGCCAAGCACCTCATCGATAACGGAACACTCTGCGTGGGCGAAATCTCCAACATGGGATGTACGCCGGAAGCCATCGATGCTTTCATCGCACACAAAATGCTTTATGCGCCGGGCAAGGCGGTCAATGCGGGCGGTGTAGCCACTTCCGGACTCGAAATGAGCCAGAACGCCATGCACCTGAGTTGGAGCGCAGAAGAAGTGGACGAAAAACTCCATGGCATTATGCACGGCATTCACGCGCAGTGCGTGAAGTATGGAACGGAGCCTGACGGTTACATCAACTACGTGAAGGGCGCGAACATCGCGGGCTTCATGAAAGTGGCTCGCGCCATGATGGCTCAAGGTATTGTATAATTAAAGAAGAACTATCAAATTGTTAATAGATAATACCTCGTTTAGTTGTATTTTGTATTGTAATCTGCGTTGCTTGCCTGTGAAGGTGAGCAACGCTTTTTAACGCCTCGATTGATTTTGAAACGTAATAGAATACATTCGCTCGTCCTTCTCCTTCTCTTTTTATGCGGATTGGGAGCTTGTAACTCGGAAACTTCGGTTCTTTCCGAAGTCGTGCCTTCCTTTTATATCTATTCTCGTGGGATGAACGCCGAAGAAGCCTTGCCGGAAAATACCAAGGCTTTGTTCAATGCCGCCGGAGGTTTGAATATCGAATGTGAAGTATTCACCTATTCAAACGGTGTTTGGAACAGTGATGAGTATAAACCGGAATGGACGGACACTGAAGCCTCCACTACCTTGACCGCTCTTTCTCCCGTGTATGCCGACCGCACTTATTCCCAAAAGAATCTTTACGATGCTGAAACCGATGCCTTGACCGACATCCTGATTGCAAGAAGCACGCTTGATACTCTGTCAAACATCAATTTGAAATTCACGCATCTTTTCTCAATGCTGACGGTCCGGGTACATTTTACGTTGAATGATACTTTGAAACAGCTTTCTTTGACTGTCCCCGAGGTCGTAGAGATTAATCCCGTGGATGGAGCGATAACCCTTTCGGAATCGAACACACATACCACATTACTCTCTCATGATAAATCGGGCACTTACACTTTTATCATACCGCCCCGGTCGAGCGAGTGTACCTTGAAATTAATTACTGAAAATACCGAAATATCTCGTTCGTTGAGCCATGATTTCAACGGTGGTTATCAGTATGAATGTAATGTTGTAGATAGAAAAGCACCGGGGATTTGGAATGCGGATGATTTGATAGAATTTGCTAAACTAATCAACACTCCGAATACATACACAGGAAAAAGAAAATTGGATGAGTTTAGAACGCAAGATGGTGTGTTTAGACTTATGGCTAACATCACATTGACGGAAGCACAAAATAACGAATTGAAACCTATCGGTTATGATAAGAAACATTATTTTACCAATATTTTTGATGGAGGTAATCATACCATAAGCAATTTGATATTATCACCTTTTGGGGGAACAGCCGGTCTGTTCGGAGTAATTGAGGAGGGGGGTGCTGTGAAGAATCTTCATTTGGTTGATTGCTCATCCATAAAAATAACTAAAAGTGCCGGTTCTGGTGTCGGGTTTATAGCGGGTAGAAACAAGGGAGAAGTTTATAATTGTTCAGTAAATAATAGCGTGCTAAATAATCAGTATAATTCTTATACAGGAGGTCTTGTTGGGCATAATTTGAATGGAAGAGTTGTTAATTGTCAAGTAAAAGAAACGAATATTACAGCTAATGATTTTTCCTTGGGAGGTATTGTTGGATACGTTCAAGGTGGTTGTGTCTTGAATTGTTTGGTTATGAATGATACTATTCAAAATCAATCAACTAACGGAGGAGGAATCTGTGGATGTGCTGATTCCGGCATAATATCCAATTGTTTTCTTTCTAAAATATCTTTTAAAGGTTCGACCAAAAGAGGATTGATTGTAGGAGATAATTCAAGTGAATTATCTATAACTAATTGTCTTTATGGTGAAGACAATAAATTAAAACTATATAATACTTCCTGTCATGCAGCTGATAACGAATCTTATGATTCAGTCTTGATTACTACTAAGACTAAGATTCCTGTTATTCAAAAACTCAACAATTGGATAGATACCACCGGAAAGGCATCCTATCCTGAAATAACTTTCAAGCGTTGGGCAATCTCTAAAGACGGTACTGTTGTTTTCAAATAAAAATAAGGCTATCCCCAAAGAAAAGGAATAGCCTTATTTAATTAAATGATATTATGCTATGAAAAAAGTTCGGATTAAAGAGCGCCTACTTCCTTCAAGGCAGCGTTTGTTTTGTGAACAGCGGCGGCACTTGCAGCGAACTTAGCTTTTTCGTCTTCGTTCAACGGAAGCTCGATGATTTCTTCGATACCGTTCTTGCCCAAGATAACGGGAACACCGCAGCAAAGGTCTGATTCGCCGTATTCGCCTTCCAACAATACAGAGCAAGGAATCATCTTCTTCTGGTTGTGGATGATGGATTCAACTACGTATGCACCTGCCGCACCCGGAGCGTACCAAGCAGAAGTGCCGAGCAACTTAGTCAGTGTTGCACCGCCTACCATAGTAGCGGCAGCCACTTCTTCCAATTTTTCTGCCGACAGGAAGTTGGATACCGGCAAGCCCTTGTAAGTAGCGAAGCGAGTCAAAGGAATCATGGTTGTATCGCCGTGACCACCGATAACCATACCTTCTACTTCGTTGGCGTTGCAGCCCAAAGCCTGTGACAAGAAATACTTGAAGCGTGAGCTGTCGAGAGCGCCACCCATACCGATAACGCGGTTCTTCGGCAATCCCAAAGACTTGAGAGCCAAGTAAGTCATGGTATCCATCGGGTTAGAGATAACCACCAAAATGGCATTCGGAGAATACTTCAGGATATTTTGAGCCACTGACTTTACGATACCGGCATTTACGCCAATCAGTTCTTCGCGGGTCATGCCCGGCTTGCGGGGGATACCTGATGTGATAACCACTACGTCCGAGTTTGCGGTCTTTTCATAATCATTGGTGCAGCCTACGATGGTAGCGTCGAAACCCAACAACTGGGCTGTCTGCATCATATCCATTGCTTTACCTTCTGAAACGCCTTCCTTTACATCGAGCATTACCACTTCGTCTGCCACTTCGTTAAAAGCGAGCACATTGGCACATGTAGCACCTACGTTGCCTGCGCCTACTACGGTTACTTTTGACATAATCTCAATAATTTATTTTAAGTTGATTAATATGATTCTCTTTGTTTCGTTGTGCAAATTTACAACCTAAATCCGATTTGAAGAAAAAATTCCGTATTTATTTTCGGGCTGTATACATAAAATGTTGTACTTTTGCGGTAAATTTAACGTTACGCTATGGACAAGAACCAAAAACTGATGATTATCATTGCCCTGCTGATTGTCATTATCGGCGGAGTTTCGTTCTTTGCATTCCGTCAGGTGCAGGAAAACAAAGAGATGACCCAACTGTTTGCCATCGAGAAGGAAGAAATGGAAAATGAATACACGACCTTCGCGACGCAATACGATGAGTTACAGGTGCAGATTAACAACGACTCCCTCCGCGAGCAGCTGGAAAGCGAAAAGTTGAAGACCCAACGCCTTTTGGAGGAAGTCCGTCAGGTGAAGAGCAGCAACGCCGCCGAAATCACCCGGTTGAAAAAAGAGCTGAAGACGGTGCGTGCCGTCCTGCGCAGCTATGTGTTGCAGATAGACTCGCTGAACCGTATCAACGAGGCTTTGACCACCGAGAACAAGGAAGTGAAGAAAAAGTACAACGAAGCCACTCGCCAAATCAACACGTTGGCTAAGGAAACCAAGAGTTTGAGTGCCAAAGTGTCGCTGGCTGCGCAGTTGGATGCGACCAATATCGGTGTGTCGCTGAAGAACAAGCGCGGAAAGACGGCGAAGAAAGCCAAAGATGTCAAGAAGATAGCCGTTTCGTTCACCATCGTAAAGAACATTACGGCCCAAACAGGCGAACGTACCTTATATATACGAATCGCAAAACCGGACAACGAGGTGCTGAGCAAGAGTGCTTCGGATACGTTCCCGTACGAAAACCGTGAGTTGGAGTATTCCATCAAGAAATACATCGAATACACCGGCGAAGAACAGGCGGTAACAGTCTACTGGGATGTGGAAGAATACCTTCCGGACGGAACTTATCAGGTTTATATCTTTGCCGATGGAACGATGATTGGCCGGCAGTCGTTCAGCATGAAATAAAGCGGGTCGGGAAGTGCCGCTTGCGGGATTGACCGAAAAGCTAAAAAAATAAATCCGTTCGTTTGAACGGGCAAGTTTGAGTTGCCTGTAAAACGAACGGATTTGTTGTTCTTTTGACGGCGGTCGGCTTACAGGATGCCTTGTGCCATCATGGCTTTAGCCACTTTCATGAAGCCGGCGATGTTAGCGCCTTTCACGTAGTTCACGTAGCCATCGGCTTCTGTTCCATACTTTACACAATTATCGTGAATGTTCTCCATGATGCGATGGAGTTTGGCGTCTACTTCTTCGGCGGTCCATGACAGACGCTCGGAGTTTTGGCTCATTTCAAGGCCGGAAACGGATACACCGCCGGCGTTGGCGGCTTTTCCCGGCGCGTAGAGAATTTTCGCCTCCTGAAACACACGGATGGCTTCGGGGGTAGAAGGCATGTTGGCACCTTCGGAAACGGCGATGACACCGTTGGCCACAAGGGTACGTGCATGGTCGCCGTTGAGTTCGTTCTGAGTGGCCGAGGGGAGTGCGATGTCTGCTTTTTCACCCCACGGCTTGGCGCCCGGCACGTATTTCACGCCGTACTTTTCGGCATACTCGCGGATACGGCCGCGGTAGAGGTTTTTCAGTTCCATGATGTAGTCCAGTTTTTCGCGGTCAATGCCGTCCGGGTCGTAGATGTAACCATCGGAGTCGGACATGGTCAATACCTTTCCGCCGAGTTGAAGCACCTTTTCGGCGGTGTACTGCGCCACATTGCCCGAACCGGAAATCAAGACGGTCTTACCCTTCAAATCCATGCCTTTGGTCTTCAGCATTTCCATCAGGAAGTACACGTTGCCGTAACCGGTCGCTTCGGGACGGATGAGCGAACCGCCGAACTCACGCCCCTTTCCGGTGAAAGTGCCGGTAAATTCGCGGGTGTATTTCTTATAGGCACCGAACATGTAGCCCACTTCGCGGCCGCCTACGCCGATGTCGCCGGCAGGTACGTCGGTGTCCGGACCGATGTGACGCCACAATTCGAGCATGAAGGCCTGACAGAATCTCATCACTTCGGCATTCGACTTGCCGCGCGGAGAAAAATCGGAACCGCCTTTGCCTCCGCCCATCGGGAGGGTAGTCAGCGAGTTCTTGAAAGTCTGCTCAAAAGCGAGGAACTTCAAGATGCCGAGGTTTACGGAAGCATGGAAACGGATGCCGCCTTTGTACGGGCCGATGGCGTTGTTGTGCTGTACGCGGTAGCCCATGTTGGTGCGGATATTGCCCTTGTCGTCCATCCATGTCACCCGGAATTGGTACACACGGTCGGGGATGCACAAGCGTTCTATCAGGTTCGCCTTATCAAATTCAGGATGTTTGTTGTATTCTTCTTCAATCGTACCGAGTACTTCTTCCACTGCCTGATGGTATTCAGGTTCGTTGGGGAATCTTCTTTTCAAATCTTCTAATACCTTTGCTGCGTTCATGGTTCTTTTCTTTTTACGTTATATGATTTATCGTTAGTTTCTTTTAATGCGACAAAAGTATATATTTAATTTTAATCCACCAATAAATTACAAATAAAAAGTAAGAATGAATATCATTTTGTTTGAAAGGTTTGCTAAAGCGAAGTAAAAAGGTTACTTTCGTCCTTTATTGAAAGACTTGACGATCGGAATGAAGACCAAGGCGCCCGAAAGCAGAATGGTTACAATCAGCGGTCCGTCGATTCGTTCGGTTCCGGTGAGGACAACGAAGCAAATGGATACCCAAAGCAAGGTCAGGATAACGGCTTGGGTGGTGTTCAGTGGTTTTCGCATAGTGTCGGGAGTTTTGAGAAGAAAGGAAGGCGTCGGATTTCGCCCTCCTTTCTTGTTATCAGATCATCGATTAGTGTTGTTTCTTCTTCTCTACGATAGCGTCAATGACGGCGATGGCGGTGATATTCACAATGTCGCGCACCGATGCTTCGCAGTCGGTGAAGTGGATAGGCTTGTTCAGTCCCATTTGAATCGGGCCGATGACTTCCGTTTCGTTGCTCATCGCCTGAATGAGCTGGTAAGTGGCGTTGGCCGAACTCAGGTTCGGGAATATCAACGTGTTCACTTCCTTGTCCTTCAGTCGGGTGAACGGATACTTTTCATCGCGGATGGCGGTGTTTAGGGCAAACTTCACCTGCATTTCACCATCGATGGACAGTTCGGGGTATTCCTTCTGCATGTAGTCCACCGCTTCGTGTACTTTGGCGGGGCTTCCTATGGCATCCGCACCGAAGTTGGAATAAGAAAGCATGGCCATTACCGGCGTATGGTTGAAGAACTCTACCTTGGTCTTTGACAGTTTGGCGATGTCAATCAAGGTTTCGGTGTCCGGGTGACGGTTTATCAACGTGTCGGCAACAAAGTAAGTACCCTTTTTCGAGTTCAGGATATGCATGGTGCCGAAGTGCTTGTACTCGGGACGGATGCCGATTACTTCCTTTGCCACCTTGATGGTGTTGGAATACTTGGTATAGAGTCCGGTGATGAACGCGTCGGCTTCGCCGGTTTCTACCATCATCATGCCGAAGTAGTTGCGTTCAAACATCTTGTCGTTCGCTTCCTGGAAGTTGGCGCCTTGGCGGGCACGCTTCTCGCAGAGGATGCGGGCATAGCGTTCGCGGCGGGCGGCTTCATCGGGGTGGCGAAGATTGACAATTTCGATACCTTCCAGACTGAGATCCAGTTCTTTTGCCAACTTGCCAATGGCTTCGTCGTTGCCCAGTAGAATCGGGTGACAGATACCTTCGGCCTTGGCTTCCACGGCGGCTTTCAGCATGTTCGGGTGGATGCCTTCGGCAAATACCACGCGTTGCGGATTGCGGCGGGCGGTGTCGCGAAGCTGACGGGTAAGTTTACTTTCCTGTCCCATCAGTTCCTTCAGTTGCAGGCGGTAAGCATCCCAGTCGGTGATGGGCTTACGAGCCACGCCGGATTCCATCGCTGCCTTGGCTACCGCCATAGACACTTCGGTGATAAGGCGCGGGTCTACCGGCTTGGGGATGAAGTAGTCGGGACCGAAAGTGAAGTTGTTTACGTGATAGACTTCGTTCACCACATCGGGTACCGGTTGCTTGGCCAGTCCGGCGATGGCGCGTACGGCGGCAAGCTTCATTTCCTCGTTGATGGCGGTAGACGCTACGTCCAGCGCACCGCGGAAGATGTAGGGGAAGCCGATGACGTTGTTGATTTGGTTGGGGTAGTCGGAGCGTCCGGTAGACATCAACACATCGGGACGGGCGGCCATGGCGTCTTCGTAGGAGATTTCGGGCACGGGATTGGCCAAGGCGAACACAATCGGGTGGTCGGCCATGCTGCGTACCATGTCTTGAGTCAGCACATTGCCTTTGGACAAGCCGAGGAACACGTCTGCACCCTTGACGGCTTCTTCCAGTGTGTGGAGGTCGCGGCGGTCGGTGGCGAAGTAACGCTTGGTTTCGTCCAACTTTTCGCGGTCGCTGGTGATGACTCCTTTCGAGTCGAGCATGATGATGTTTTCGTGGCTGGCACCCAAGGCTTCGTACAATTTGGTACACGAGATGGCGGCGGCACCGGCACCGTTCACCACGATGCGTACCTCTTCAATTTTCTTGCCCGCCACTTCGAGGGCGTTCAGCAGTCCGGCAGACGAAATGATGGCTGTGCCGTGCTGGTCATCGTGCATCACGGGGATGTCCAGTTCTTCTTTCAATCGGCGTTCTATCTCAAAACATTCGGGCGCCTTGATGTCCTCCAAGTTGATGCCGCCGAATGTCGGCGCAATGGCCTTGACGGCTTCAATGAACTTGTCTACGTTCTTTTCGTTTACTTCGATGTCGAACACATCGATACCGCCGTATATCTTGAACAGCAAACCTTTGCCTTCCATTACCGGTTTGCCTGCCATGGCGCCGATGTCGCCCAATCCCAAAACGGCGGTACCGTTGGAGATGACAGCCACCAGATTGCCTTTGGCGGTGTATTTATAAGCATCTTGCGGATTCTTTTGAATTTCCAGACACGGCTCGGCCACTCCCGGAGAATAAGCCAGCGAAAGGTCGGTTTGGGTGCTGTAGGGTTTGGTGGGCACCACTTCAATTTTTCCCGGTTTGCCTTGTGAGTGATACAGCAAAGCGGTTTCTTTCGTAATCTTGACCATAATCTTTTTCCTTACTTTAAACTTATTGTTTCGTTAGATTGGCAGCAAAAGTACAAATAATATTAGAAATTAGAAATGCTTGTTTTATAAAAAGTGACTTCTTTCCAATAAATTATCAACGTCTCAAAGTAAGAAAGGTTGAAATAAAACTCGTCAAAAACTCGGATTCTGTGGAATATATCACGTTATTATTATTAAAAAATGTTTTGTATCGTATATTGTTGGCGAAAAAAGGATTAATTTTGCGGTTCGGACGTGACGGAAACTTGTAAAGTTTTCTGTTTTCGAGGAGAACCGGCCGAAAAGAACAGAAGAAACAATACTAATTTAATAAAAACAGAACAAAATCAATGAAATTCTTTTTGAAACCCGTTTTGGCGTTTGCATTGCTTGCGACAGCGATGGGCGCACAAGCTCAGGACACATTGAGAATCACGCTGAAGGAAGCGATTCGCATTGCGCTGAGCGACAATCCCACTATCAAGGTGGCCGATCAGGAAATTCAGTTGAAGAAGGAAGCCAACCGCGAGGCGATTTATGGCTTGTTGCCGGAAATAAACATGGTGGGCAGTTTTACACACACCATTGAAAAGCAGACGATGGCAATGATGGGACAGACCTTCAAGGTGGGTTCTACCAACAGTGCCAACGGCGGTCTGTCCGCCAGTCTGCCGGTCTTCGCTCCGGCTTTGTATCAGAGCATGAAACTGACAAAGAAGGACGTGGAACTGGCGATGGAAAAGGCCCGTTCGTCTCGTCTGGACATGGTGAACCAAGTGACCAAGGCTTTTTTTCAGTTGTTGTTGGCGCAAGACAGCTACGAGGTGCTTCAGAAGAGTTACAAGCAGAGCGAAGACAACTTCAACGTGGTGAACGCCAAATATCAGCAAGGCAGTGTGAGCGAATACGACAAAATCAGCGCGGAGGTGCAGATGCGTTCGTTGAAGCCGAACGTGGTTTCTGCCGGAAACGGTGTGAACTTGGCTGTCCTCCAACTCAAAGTGTTGCTCGGCATGGAGTCGACTCTGCCCGTTGCCGTAGAGGGTAACTTGAAAGATTACGAAATGGCCATGTTCACCCGTCAGGCACGCCCGCGTCCGGAGAACATCGTCATCGGGAACACGACTTTGCGCCAGATAGACTTGAACAGAGACATCCTTGAACGCAACCTGAAATTGAAATACACCAATTTCATGCCTACCTTGGCATTGACCGGTCAATATATGTACACCACGCTGAGCAACGATTGGCGCATCGGTCACTACCAATGGAATCCGTATTCCACCATCGGGCTGAGTCTTTCCATCCCTTTGTTCAAGGGAGGTAACTTCTCGCAGGTGAAACAGGCCAAACTGCAACTAAAGCAGTTGGACCAGAACCGCATCAACACCGAACGCCAACTCAAGATGCAGGCGCAAAGCTATTTGGACAACATGGCGGCCAGCACCGAACAGGTGTCGAGCAACAAGGAAGCCGTGCTTCAGGCGGAAAAGGGACGCGTCATCGCCGAGAAGCGTTACGAAGTGGGACGCGGCACCATCCTCGAACTCAACAGCTCGGAAGTGGCGCTCACTCAGGCCAAACTTACTTACAACCAGTCCATCTACGATTTCCTTGTGGCCAAGGCTGACCTTGACCTCGTGATGGGCGTGGAAGACATGATAGAACCGGAACAGGAATAATAATAACAGATTAATATAAAGAAAGTATGAAGAAAAGTTTTCAGGTAGCTGCCGTGGTGGTTGCAGCTATGTTGGGCGCCTGTTCGGGCGGTGAAGAAAAGAAAACGGAAAATGCGGTAGAAGCGGTTGCCGCAAAACCGGCGGTCAAACTTGCCACCGTTACTTCGCGCGCGGTGGAGCAGATAGAGGAATATACGGCTACCGTAGAAGCGGAAGCGAAGAACAACATCGCTCCGACTTCGCCGGGACGTATTGACAAAATCTTTGTGGAAGTGGGCGACCATGTGCGCAAAGGACAGAAGTTGGTGCAGATGGATGCCGCTAACCTGAAGCAGTTGAAGCTCCAGCTCGACAACGAGCAGAAGGAGTTCAACCGTATCGACGAGCTTTATAAGGTGGGCGGTGCTTCCAAGTCGGAATGGGATGCTGCCAAGACTTCACTCGATGTACGTACCACTTCCTATCAAAACTTGCTGGAAAACACGCAGCTGGTCAGCCCGATCAACGGGGTGGTGACGGCTCGTAACTTTGATAACGGCGACTTGTACACTTCTACCCAGACGCCGGTTTTGGTGGTGGAACAGATTACTCCGGTAAAACTGCTGGTCAATGTGTCGGAACCGAACTTCCCGAAAGTGACCAAGGGCATGGTTGTGACCGTGAAACTGGATGTTTATAGCGACGAAGAGTTTGAAGGCAAGGTAAGTTTGGTTTACCCCACCATCGATGCCGCCACGCACACCTTCCCGGTGGAAGTGACTTTGGCCAACGCCAACCAACGCGTGCGTCCGGGGATGTTCGGTCGTGTGACGATGAACTTCGGAAGCAAAGACCACGTGGTGGTGCCCGACATGGCGATTGTGAAGCGCGCCGGCTCCGGCGACCGTTATGTGTATGTGTACAGCAACGGCAAGGTGTCTTATGACAAGGTGGAACTGGGTCGCCGCATGGGAACGGAATACGAACTTGTTTCGGGTGTGGAAAATAACTCGCAGGTCGTTGTTGCCGGACAGACTCGTTTGGCGGACGGCATCGAAGTCGAAGTAATCCAATAATCCTTTAACCCCTTAATCAGAAAAGTATGAGTTTATACGAAGGAGCGGTTAAAAGACCGATTATGACCACGCTCAGCTTTGTGGCGGTAGCGATATTTGGTCTGTTTTCGTTGTCGAAACTTCCGGTGGACTTGTATCCGGATATCGAAACGAACACCATCATGGTAATGACGTCCTATCAGGGTGCCAGCGCCTCGGATATTGAAAACAACGTGACCCGTCCGTTGGAAAACACCTTGAACTCCGTGGAAAACCTGAAGCACATCACGTCCAAGTCGTCCGAAGGCATGTCTATCGTGACGTTGGAGTTTGAGTATGGCAACGACATCGACGTGCTGACCAACGACGTGCGCGACAAGCTGGACATGGTGACTTCTTCACTTCCCGACGAAGTGAACACCCCGATTATCTTTAAGTTCAGCACCGACATGATTCCCATCTTGATGCTGTCTGTGCAGGCTGCCGAAAGCCAGCCCGCCCTCTACAAGATTCTGGACGATGCGGTGGTGAACCCCTTGGCTCGTATTCCGGGAGTGGGTACGGTATCCATATCGGGTGCGCCGAAGCGTGAAATCAACGTGTATTGCGACCCGAACAAGCTCGATGCCTACAACCTTTCCATCGAAACCATCAGCTCCATCATCGGTGCCGAAAACCGGAACACGCCGGGGGGTACGTTCGATATAGGCAGCGACACGTATTCCCTCCGCGTGGAAGGCGAGTTTGACGACCCGAAGGAAATGGAACACATCGTGGTGGGTACCAAGAACGGTGCCGCCGTGTATCTTCGCGACGTGGCCACCGTGGTAGACTCGGTGGAAGAACGTGCGCAGGAAACTTTCAACAACGGCGTGCAGGGCGCGATGATTATCATCCAGAAGCAAACCGGAGGTAACTCCGTGGAAATCTCCAATCGGGTGATGGCGGAACTGCCCAAGTTGCAGAAAACGCTTCCGAGCGATGTCAAGCTGGGCATCATCGTGAATACGTCGGACAACATTCTGAACACCATCCACAGTTTGGCCGAGACCATTGTCTACGCCTTGCTGTTCGTAGTGATTGTGGTGTTTACATTCTTGGGCCGTTGGCGTGCGACGGTGATTATCTGCATCACCATCCCGATGTCGTTGGTAGGCTCCTTTATTTATTTGGGCATTATAGACGGCGGCTCGTTGAACATCATCTCCCTGTCGTGTCTTTCCATCGCTATCGGTAGCGTGGTGGACGACGCCATCGTGGTGCTGGAAAACGTGACGACTCACATCGAGCGCGGCGCGGAGCCGAAGCAGGCGGCCATTCACGGTACGAACGAAGTGGCGATTTCCGTTATCGCGTCTACGTTGACCATGATTGCGGTGTTCTTCCCGCTGACCATGGTCACCGGCATGTCGGGTGTGTTGTTCCGCCAGTTGGGTTGGATGATGTGTGTGATTATGACCATCTCCACCGTTTCGGCGTTGTCGTTCACTCCGATGATGTGCGCCTACTTCCTCAAACTTCAGAAGAAGCCGAGCAAAATCTTCCTAACATTCTACAAACCGATAGAACGTGCGCTCGACAAGTTGGACGACTGGTACAAGTCTCGCCTGAACTGGGCGGTTCGTCACCGGGTTACAGTGTTCTTGGGTTGCGTAGGTTTCTTCGTGTTGAGCTGCCTGTGCGCAGGCTCCATCGGTACGGAGTTCTTCCCTTCGCAGGACAACGGCCGTATCGGCGTCACCTTGAAGTTGCCCATCGGTGCCCGCGTGGAACGTGCCAAGGAACTTTCCGCCGAACTGACCGAGAAGTGGATGACCCGCTATCAGGGAGTGATGAAAGTATGCAACTACCGCGTCGGTCAGGCCGACTCGGACAACACCTACGCTTCGATGCAGGACAACGGTTCGCACATCATTTCGTTCAACATCAGTCTGGTGAGCGTGGAAGAGCGCGACATCCGTCTGGAGCAGGTGTGCGAAGAAATGCGTGCCGACCTGAAGGGGTATCCGGAGCTGGATGAGGCGCAGGTGCTCCTCGGCGGCGGTAACAGCGGCATGGGCGGACAGTCTACGGCAGACTTTGAAATCTATGGTTACGACTTTGAAACGACCGACCGCATCGCCGCCGACTTGCAGGCCGAGCTTCTGAAGGTGAAAGGCGTGAGCGAAGTGAACATCAGCCGTGAAGACTACCAACCGGAATATCAGGTGGACTTCGACCGCGAAAAGCTGGCGTTGCACGGACTGAACCTCTCTACCGCTTCCACTTACCTGCGTAACCGCGTGAACGGCGCGTTGTCTTCTTACTATCGCGAAGACGGCGACGAATACGACATCAAGGTGCGTTACGCTCCGGAGTTCCGTACCAGCATCGAAGACCTTGAAAACATTCTCATCTATTCGCCAGTGAGCGGCAAGGGAGTCCGTGTGAAGGATTTGGGCAAGGTGGTGGAACGTTCCAATCCGCCCACCATCGAGCGTAAGGACCGCGAACGCATCGTGACCGTGTCGGCCGTCATTTCGGGTGCGCCTTTGGGCGATGTGGTGGCTTCGGGCGAACGCATCATCGACCGGATGGACTTGCCTACGGGCGTCACCGTGCAGATTGCCGGTTCGTTCGAGGACCAGCAGGAGTCGTTCTCCGACCTCGGCGTGTTGGGCATCCTGATTGTCATCTTGGTATTTATCGTGATGGCCGCCCAGTTTGAATCGTTGAGCTATCCGTTCATCATCATGTTCTCCATCCCGTTTGCCTTCAGCGGCATCCTGATGGCGTTGGCCATGACCGGAACCACGATGAACGTGATGAGTATGCTCGGCGGCATCATGCTGATTGGTATTGTGGTGAAGAACGGTATCGTGCTCATTGACTACACCATGCTTTGTCGCGAGCGCGGCATGTCGGCGCTCCACTCGGCGGTGGTGGCGGGTCGGAGCCGTCTTCGTCCGGTGTTGATGACTACCCTCACCACCATTCTCGGTATGGTGCCGATGGCCATCAGTCAGGGCGAAGGTTCCGAGATGTGGCGTCCGCTCGGTGTGTCGGTTATCGGCGGTCTCACCGTTTCTACCGTCCTCACGTTGATTCTCGTGCCCGTGCTCTATTGCTCGTTTGCCGGTTTCGGCATCCGTCGCAATCGTAAGGCTTTGAAGAAGCAGCGTATGCTGAACGAATACTATCAGGCGCACAAGGACAAGATGACCAAAGAAAAGAAACATTAATAAAAGCAGAACCATGAAATCAGTATTTATCACTTTCGACCAAGCGTTCTACGAACGCATCATCGCTACGCTCGACCGCTTGAACTGCCGCGGATTCAGCTATTTCCAACAGGTGCAGGGACGCGGCAGCAAGACCGGTGAGCCTCATTACGGTAGCCATGCGTGGCCCGGCATGTGTTCGGCCATCATCACCATCGTGGACGATGCCCGTGTAGAGCCGTTGCTCGACGCGCTTCATGCCATGGACAAGGAAACCGAGATGCTCGGCCTGCGCGCCTTTGTGTGGAACGTGGAAAAGAGCATTTAAAGATACACATATGCGTGTGAAAGAGAAAAAAAGACCGGGGGTGCGCCATTTTCGCGCACTCCCGGTCTTTTCCCGTTCATCTGTCCGAACACGGATTCTGGTTCTATACAGTGCTTCCTCCTGCGTCCGTTTCCTTCTTCGGAGGTCAGCCTTCACCCCTCTGTGCCTTATAGCAGGCGCTTTCGGTAATTATCCACTTGCCGCCCTTGTCCGGTCCTTCACGCTTGATGATGCCATCCTCTTGCAGCTTCTTCAGATGCTTGGAAACGGCACTGCAGTTGATGCCGAGGGCTTCGGCCATTTGGTTAGAGGTTACTTTGGGTCAGTCGCTTATCCCCATTAAAAAGCTACTGAC
>CAYXZF010000045.1:0-19683 GCA_964469845.1 uncultured Phocaeicola sp. | reverse complement strand
CAACGCCAAATGCCCACGCCGAATAGGTATGCGGACTCGGCATACCCCATTTTACTGAGGTACACCAAGGACAACCACACATCACACAGACATTTACCGTTGCTTTGCTTTTGGCAGGATTAGAAGTTGCGAAGTTCTGTTGGGCCAAAGACAAAACGTTAGTAAACGTCTTTCTTCATATATGTCAAGCCACCCGCCCTCGCTTTTACGAAAAGTTCGGGAAATGAGTGACTTCGCAAAGATAAGACTATTTTTTAGAAACGAGAAGAAAAAGGTAAGATTATTACATAAAAAAATCTTTGCGAACATTGAGCCTGCAAAGATTTCTTCCAATGTACCCGAAGCGGGACTTGAACCCGCACAGCCATTACTGGCCAAAGGATTTTAAGTCCTTCGTGTCTACCATTCCACCATTCGGGCGGCCATGAAACTGAGCGGAAAACGAGACTCGAACTCGCGACCCCAACCTTGGCAAGGTTGTGCTCTACCAACTGAGCTATTTCCGCATATCGGTTTTAACGGGTGCAAAGATAAGTGCTTTTGCATTAACAGCCAAATTTTTGCACCCGTTTTTTCTTTATCTGCCCAGCAAAGTCCGTTCCGCCGCCTCCATCGCGGCAAAATTGAAGCCTTCGATCACCGTATTCATCAACGCGGAAATGCGGTCGTTGCACAAGTTGCCGATGCTTCCCTCGTGGGTGTGGTGCACCTGCTTGTCGTGAGTGAATCGGCCCGCCTCGATGTCGAGACCCACTTTTTTATACGCATCGCGGAAAGGCATGCCCTCGCTTGCCAAACGGTTCACTTCCTCCACACTGAAGATGTGCAGATAACGATCGTCGTCCAAGATGTGCTCGTTTATTTTGAGCTTGTCCATGATGTAAGCGGCCATGCGCAGGCAGTCTTTCAGCTCCTCGAAAGCCGGCAGGAACACCTCCTTGATAATCTGCAAGTCGCGGAAGTAGCCCGAAGGCAGGTTGTTCATGATCGACATAATCTGCTGGGGGAGCGCCTGAATCTTGTTGCACTTGGCGCGGGTCAGCTCGAACACATCCGGGTTCTTCTTGTGCGGCATGATGCTGGAGCCGGTGGTACACTCGTCGGGCAGCTTCACGAAACCGAAGTTCTGGCTGCTGAACATACAGGCATCGAACGCCATCTTCGAGACGGTTCCCGCAATGGAAGCCAAGGCGAAAGCCACGTTGCGCTCCATCTTGCCGCGCCCCATCTGGGCGTAAACCACGTTGTAGTTCATCGTGTCGAAACCGAGCAGGCGGGTGGTCATCTCACGGTTCAGCGGAAAAGACGAACCGTATCCCGCCGCCGATCCGAGCGGATTGCGATTGCACATCTTGAAGGCGGCCTGAAGAAACATCATGTCGTCCACCAGACTTTCGGCATAGGCGCCGAACCACAGGCCGAACGACGACGGCATGGCTATCTGCAAGTGAGTATAACCCGGCATCAGCACCTCCTTGTACTTGTCGCTCTGCGCGATGAGCACGCCGAACAGGTCGTCCACCGCTTCGGCAATCTCCTTGATTTGCGCACGGGTGAACAACTTCAAATCGACCAGCACCTGATCGTTGCGCGAACGGCCGCTGTGAATTTTTTTGCCCACATCGCCCAACTTGCGGGTCAGCATCAGCTCCACCTGAGAGTGGACATCCTCAATGCCTTCCTCTATCACGAAGTCGCCCTTCTCGGCCGAGGCGTAGATGGTTTTCAGTTCCGCCAAGAGCACCGCCAGTTCGTCGGCGGTGAGGAGGCCGATGCTTTCGAGCATGGTGATGTGAGCCATCGAACCGAGCACATCGTGCTTGGCCAAATAAAGGTCTAACTCGCGGTCGCGTCCCACGGTGAAGCGGTCAATCTCCGCATTGACCTGCACGCTTTTTTCCCAAAGTTTCTGTGCCATGTCTTTATTAATAAGGTATCATCGACAACATTTCGGCCAACTTCTCCACGCCTTCCTGCAAGGGTTTGGAAACGATGCCTTTCATAAACATATTCACATCGGCGCGAATGGTCACTTTCATCTTCGCTTGGTCGGCGGTCACCGGAAGAATCTGCAACCACAGGTTCAACGGGATGGGCGACTTGTCGCCTTCAAACTTGATGCACTTGCACGGTTCGCGTTCGATGATGCGAAGGGTCACGTTCATGCCCTGTACGGTGAGCGTGAGCGAATCGCGGTCGAAAGCGATGTCCTGAATCTTATCGCCTATCTTTTCGCGCATCTGCTCCAAGCGCTCCTTGATGCCCGCCAAGTTGTTCAAGTCTTCCAACTTGGCGTACACACGTTCCTGACTGTAAGGAACATACTTTATACTACTTTCAAATTGTGCCATAACTCTCTATCTGTAAAAATAAAAGAGAGAACCGTCCGAAGCCGCGGCGGGCGTCGGACAAGTCCTCTACACTATGATTCTTTTTACCTAAAATGACGAATCATTAATTTGCGTTCCAATGAGCGGGGTCTTTTCTCCAAGCATCCAACAAAGGTACATCCTCTTCGTTGATATAGCCGGTCTTCAAAGCCACTTCCAATACGGCTTCGTAGTTGGTCAATGTCACCAGCTCGACCTCGGCGTTCTTGAACGCTTCGACAGCCACGGGGAAACCGTAAGTGTAGGAAGCCACCATGCCGATGACTTCACAACCGTCGCGACGAATTGCTTCCACAGCCTTCAGACTGCTTCCGCCGGTCGAAATCAAGTCTTCGATGACCACCACCTTCATGCCCGGACGAAGTTCACCTTCAATCAGGTTTTCCAAGCCATGGTCCTTAGGACTTGAACGAACATAAACAAAGGGGAGACCCAATTCCTCCGCTACCAAAGCGCCCTGCGCGATGGCACCTGTAGCTACACCTGCGATGGCATCTACCTGACCGAACTTTTCAAGGATAAGACGGCTGATTTCAATCTTCACGAAATTACGGAGAGAAGGATAAGACAACGTTTTGCGATTATCACAATAAAAAGGTGACTTCCAGCCCGAAGCCCATGTGAACGGGTTGGTGGGTTGCAACTTAATGGCTTTTACCTTCAACAATTTCTCTGCGAACAGTTTTTCTAAATTATTCATAACCAAATAAAATCTGATATTTTCTGCAAAAGTATAGAAAGCTTTTGAAATTACGAAAAGAAAGGAAAGTTTTTTTCAATTTAATCGACATATCAACTTTCGCCCGCCAACGCCAATGTCAAAACGCTGATGCGCAAGCCGCGAACTCCCTGCATGGCATCGGCGCAAGCCACCATCGTGGCACCGGTGGTAAACACATCGTCCACCAACAAGACATGCTTGCCTTCAAGCAAGCGTTCCGACGGACAGACAAACACATCCCTCATGTTCACCCATCGCTCATAGCTGCTTTTCCGGGTCTGCGTATCGGTAGGACGAACTTTCACCAACAGCCCTTCGCCCACCGGAATCCCGGTGACGGCGGAAATCCCCTCGGCGAGGCTCGCGCTCTGATTGTAGCCGCGATGTTTCAGTTTGGCGGCGTGAAGCGGCACAGGCATCAAACAGTCGATGCCGTCGAAAAATCCCGAAGGTTTCAGCTCCGCCGCCATGCAGCGTCCCATGAAAACTCCGATGCGCTGATTGCCGTAATACTTCAGTGCATACAGAATCTGCCTGACCGGCCCGCCCTTCGCATAGAAAAGGAAAGCCGTGACCCTCTCCGTCGCGATTTTTCCCCACAACGCCTTTTCCATCGGATGACCGGGGAAGCGATGATAACCGGTGCGGGGCAAAGCGGAAAGGCACGAAAGGCAAAGATGCTCTTCACCCGTCAGCAAACGCCTTCCGCACACCACGCAATAACGGGGAAAGAAGAATTCCCAAAGGTCATTCAGAATACGCATCATCGCAACCTATCCGTTGGAGACATCGAAGAATGTCGTTCATCTCATAGCCTCGACCGGCAGCAAAGCGGATGAGCCTGCCGTTTCGCTCATAGTCCGTATCCCCCTTTACTGACGCCCGCTTCTTTTCCAGCAGAGAAGTGAGGATGTCGAGGTAGTCTTCCTCCTCGATATGTTCCAACGCGCGTTCAATCGACAAAGCATCCAAGCGTTTCATCCGAAGAGCCTGCGAAATCTTAACGCGCCCCCAACGGTCGAAACGATACTTGTCGCGCACAAAAGCGACGGCATACCTCGCCTCGTCGATGAAGCGTTCTTCTTCCAGCCGACGGAGGATTTCGCCTGCCGCTTCCGCCGACACACCCCATTGTTGTAACTTGGCGGACACATCCGCCTTGCATCGCTCTGCCGCCGCGCAATAGGCTTCGGCCTTGACGCGGGCTTCTTCTGCCGAACATCCTTTTTTCATTTCAACGAATCGCCTTTATCATGCGGTCGTTGCCGAAAGCATCCTTCCGCAACTCCACTTGTTTATACTCCAGACCTTCCAACAGGGCCACCATCGCCCCGCCATACGCCCGATTAATTTCAAAATAAAGAGCACCGCCCTCCTGCAACAAGACGCGCCCCAACTCCGCTATCCGCCGATAGAAACAAAGCGGGTCGTCATCGGGCACGAACAGCGCCACCGAAGGTTCCCAATCGAGGACATTGGCTTCCATCTCCGCCTTTTCCTTTTCGGCGATGTAAGGCGGATTGCTCACCATGACATCATAATGACGACCTTCGGGAACAGTCTGCCACACATCCTGCCGGCGGAAAAGGACTTTCGCCTCGTGCCGGGCGGCATTTCTTCGGGCAATGGCCAACGCCTCTTCGGAAATGTCCCATGCCTCCACCTCCGGATGGAGCAACCGCTTCGCCAAGGTGACGGCTATGCAACCGCTGCCCGTTCCGACATCCAGCACCCGCAAACCCTCCTTGTTCGTGCCGTCGTCCGCCACCCACTTCACCAGTTCACGGGTTTCAGGCCGGGGGATAAGCACTCCCCGACCGACCTCGAAAGGCAGGCCGCAGAAGTTTTCTTCACCTATTATATATTGTATCGGTTCGTTTTTCTGCAAACGCACTATCATTTCGTTCAAAACGTCCCGATGTTTTCCGGAAATCTCCTTATCTTTGCCCCCGTACAATTCGAGGGTAGAAAAACCGAACACTTCCACCAGCAACATCTTTGCCAGGGAAAGGGCTTCGGAGTCGGGGTAATGCCCCCGCAGGGCTTCTCTTATTTCGTAGACTATGGGATGCATGGTTCTTTCATTTCTCGGGTACAAAAGTAAAACTTTTAAAGACATGACGATGACAAAAGACGAAAAATATATCGCCCGTTGCCTCCAACTGGCTCAAAACGGGCTTTGCAACGCCGCTCCCAACCCGATGGTGGGAGCCGTAATCGTACACGGCGACACCATCATCGGCGAAGGCTATCACGTTCGCTGCGGAGAAGCGCACGCCGAAGTGAACGCCATCCGTTCGGTCAAGGACGAGAGTCTGCTGAAAGAATCGACCATCTACGTCAGTCTGGAACCTTGTTCGCACTACGGCAAAACGCCGCCTTGCGCAGACCTTATTATTAATAAAGGTATCCCGCACGTGGTGGTGGGCTGTCCCGACCCTTTTCCGCTGGTGGCAGGGCGAGGCATCGAGAAGCTCCGTCGGGCAGGAATCGATGTAAAGGTCGGCGTCTTGGAAGAAGAATGCCGGGTGCTCATCCGCCGTTTCATCACCTTCAACATACAAAAGCGACCGTACATCACCCTGAAATGGGCAGAATCGGCCGACGGCTTCATCGACCGCGAACGAACGGACGGACAACCGGTTGTCTTTTCTTCGCCGCTCACCACCATGCTCGTACACAAACGGCGGGCGGAACATGCCGCCATCTTGGTGGGCCGGAAAACAGCCTTATTGGATAATCCCTCGCTGACCGTCCGAAGCTGGTACGGCAAGAATCCCGTCCGTATGGTGATAGACAAAGACTTAACCCTTCCCGAAACATTGAAGCTTTTCGATGGAAGCGTGCAAACATTGGTCTTCACCCGCAAGAAAAAAGAAAGCGAATTGCCGAACGTGGAGTACATCCACTTGGATTTCAGTCGCGACATCCTCCCGCAAATCATGGAGGTATGTTACGAACGGAAACTGCAATCGCTACTGGTAGAAGGGGGAAGCATCCTGCTCCGCTCTTTCATCGATGCCGGATATTGGGACGAAGCCTTCATCGAGCAATCGGACATCCGACTGCACGCCGGAGTCCGATCACCTTTCCTGCCCCGGGAATATGATTTTTTAACAGAATCCCGATTCGGGAAAAGCATTCGAATTGCCGTCCACACTCCCTTTGGAGGGAAAAAACGGACTGAATAAGAGAGAAAAAGCCTGATTTTATCTATAAATTAATATAAAACTTGTTCTAAAACTTCTGTGGAGAAAAAAAACTTCCTACTTTTGCAACTTGTAACAAAAGAGTCATTCATAAAAATGAAATTAAGAATTCTGAATATCATTGCAAGTTTGTTCGTCGCTTCGTGCGTCATCACCTCTTGCTTGGACGACGATGCCGTGGAATATGAATACAGTTCCAACGCATCCATCACGGCTTTTGCCATTACAGACAGTATACTCACCCGCTATCAGGCGACCGTGAACGGGAAAGATACAACGCTGACAGCGGCAGTTGTGGGTGCAAATTATCCGTTTGTCATCGACCAAAACAGCGGAAACATCTACAACCCGGATTCATTGCCCGTAGGCACGGATCTCAGTAAGGTAGTGGTAAACATCACTGCGGACAACTACGTGTTCATCGTGGCAGAAACGGACAGCGTGTGGGAAAGTACCGACTCGCTGGATTTCCGTAACCCCATCCGTTTCAAGGTGCTGAGCCAGGCAGGCATCTACGGCAAGATTTATACGGCACAAATCAACGTACACCAACAGGAACCCGATTCAATGGTTTGGACACGCTTGGCCGGAAATGATTTCAGCAAGGACATCCTCAAACAGAAAGCGATTTACCGGGACGGACACATTTACGTATTTGCCGAACAGAACGGACAAGTGAACCTCACCACGACCTCTATTGACAACGGACGGGCATGGACGCCACTCCGGCCGACCAATCTCCCCGCACAAGCCGACCTCACTTCGGTCATGGCATGGGGCGAACTGTTTTACATGTTGGCCGGACAAGAGCTGTACACCTCAACGGACGCTTTGGCGTGGACAAAGGTAGAGACCGCTCAAACATTCGGCCGGCTGATTGCCACAAGCGATTGCGGAGCGGCGAAACTGATTGGCACTGACACAGAAAACCACTACATTGAAAGTGCCGACGGCTTTCATTGGACACAAAGCGGCAAGTTGCCCGAAAATTTCCCGACAAGCAATTATGCTTCGGTTTCTTACGAATTAAGTACCAACCCGTCATTCGGTCGCATTGTATTGATAGGCGATGAAAGTTTGAGCTCAGACACCACGAACACCGTATGGAGTCAATTAACCAATGAAAAGGATTGGACAGACATCACTCCCGCAAATTTGAATAACGCTTGTCCGAATTTGGAGAACGCCTCACTGATTCGTTATGACAACAAGCTCTACACATTTGGAGGAAAAGGACAAGACGGCAAGGTATTGACACCTTTCTGTCAAATGTATGAGTCGGTAGACAACGGCATCACTTGGGCTGCCGTTACAAAGCGGACTATGTTCCCCGAAACTTTCGGCGAGCTGTATGAGCAAGCGGAAGGAAACTACTCTTGCATCGTAGACGACCGGCAACGCATCTGGTTGATGTGGAGTCGGACAGGCGAGGTTTGGCGCGGTAGAATCAACCGCCTGGGATTTGACAGACAATAAAAAGGAGGAACAGGCATGAGTAACAAGGAACAACCGGATATGAAACGTATCCCCCGACATATAGCCATCATCATGGATGGTAACGGCAGATGGGCAAAGCAGCGCGGACAGGCTCGCACGTTAGGCCATCAGGCCGGCGCAGAAACCGTGCATGTCATCGCCGAAGAAGCCGCCAAACTGGGCGTGGAGTTCTTGACTTTATACACATTCTCAACCGAGAACTGGAACCGGCCTGCTAATGAAGTAGCTGCCCTCATGGCACTGCTGATGGACTCCATCGAGGAAGAGACATTCATGAAGAACAATATCCGCTTCCGCATTATCGGCGATGTAAAGAAACTGCCGGCAGATGTGTTGAACCGCTTGGAACAATGCGTCCAAAAGACCTCGTCCAATACCGGGATGGTGCTGGTACTGGCTTTGAGCTATTCGGCCCGCTGGGAGCTGACGGAAGCCGCTCGGCAAATAGCCGCCGAAGTCGAAAAAGGCCGTCTGACTGCGGAAGAAGTGGATGACCAAACCGTTGCTTCCTATTTATGCACCAACTTCATGCCCGACCCGGATTTGCTGATACGTACCGGCGGCGAAATTCGTCTGAGCAACTACCTGCTGTGGCAATGCGCTTATTCTGAACTGTATTTTTGCGACACGTTTTGGCCCGACTTTAAAGAGGAAGAACTGCGCAAAGCGATATGTGACTATCAAAAAAGAGAACGCCGATTCGGCAAAACCAGTGAACAACTATAAAGAAAAGAAAATGCAACATCGTATCCCAACCATACTGATTGTACTTGCCTGCCTCTGCAGCTTCTGCACCGGAGCGAAGGCACAGGAAACCCGTGTAGAAGAAAACAACACCCCCGTCATCCTCTATTCCGCCACTCCGAGGAAATATGAAATCGGCGGCATTAAGGTGGAAGGCGTAAAAGGTTACGAGGACTATGTATTGATAGGTTTGTCCGGACTCTCCGTAGGACAGGTTATCACCGTTCCCGGCGATGATGTAACTTCGGCCATCAAACGTTATTGGCGGCACGGACTTTTTTCGGATGTACGAATTGAAGCGGAAAAGATAGAAGACGGCAAAATATGGTTGAAAATCATTTTGGCGCAGCGTCCCCGAATCGCCGACATCCGTTATCACGGCGTAAAGAAGAGCGAACGCGAGGATTTGGAAGCGAAGTTAGGATTGGCCAAGGGAAGCCAAATTACCCCCAACTTGATCGACCGCGCCAAATTGGTCATCAAACGCCACTTTGACGACAAGGGCTTCAAGAACGCCGAAGTGAGCATCCTCGAACGCCCCATTGAGGGAGAAAAGGAACAGGTAAACGTAGATGTCACCATCGACAAGAAGGAGAAAGTGAAAGTACACCAAATCACCATCGATGGCAATACCGTCCTCACCGACAAGAAGTTGAAACGGGTCATGAAAAAGACAAACGAAAAGAATAAACTGTCTACCATCTTCCGACCCAAGAAGTTCATTGAAGAAAAATACGAAGAGGACAAACAACTCATCATTGACAAATACAATGAATTGGGTTATCGCGACGCACAAATCGTGGTGGACAGTATCACCCCCTACGATGACCGCACGGTAAACATCTATATGCGTATCGAAGAAGGTGACAAATACTACTTGAGAAATGTCACTTGGGTAGGTAACACGGTTTATCCATCGGATTATCTGGCCGCTAAACTCCGCATGAAAAAAGGAGATGTGTACAACCAGAAGTTGTTGGGCGAACGTACCTCATCGGACGAAGACGCCATCGGCAATGACTACTACAACCAAGGTTACGTATTCTATAGCCTCGACCCGGTAGAAGTCAATATCGTAGGCGACTCCATCGACTTGGAAATGCGCATCGTGGAAGGTCCGCAAGCAACCATCAACCGTGTACGCATCAACGGTAACGACCGCCTGTATGAAAACATCGTACGCCGCGAGCTCCGTACCAAACCGGGCGACCTTTTTAACAAGGATGCGTTGGAGCGTTCTTATCGTGAAATCGCACAGATGGGACACTTTAACCCCGAAAATATCCAGCCCGATGTACAACCCGATGCGGCCAATGGTACAGTGGACATCAATTGGAACTTGGAATCCAAAGCCAACGACCAAGTGGAATTTTCTGCCGGTTGGGGACAGACGGGTGTCATCGGTAAACTGAGTTTGAAGTTTACCAACTTCTCGATGGCGAACCTCTTCCGTAAAAACGATAACTACCGAGGAATCCTGCCACAAGGTGACGGACAGACACTGACCATCAGCGGACAGACCAACGGCAGCTACTACCAGTCGTACAGCGTATCGTTCTTCGACCCGTGGTTTGGCGGCAAAAGACCGAATTCGTTCTCTGTTTCGGCTTTCTATTCCGTGCAGACTGACATCAGCAGCAACTATTACAACTCGGCCTACATGAATAATTATTACAGCTATTACAGCGGTTATGGAAGTTACTACAATAACTACTATAACAATTACGAATCTTATTACGACCCCGACAAATCCATTCAAATGTATGGTTTGTCATTGGGCTGGGGTAAGCGTCTGCGTTGGCCGGATGACTACTTTACTCTCTCGGCCGAATTATCTTTCCAGCGTTTCATCCTGAGAGACTGGAGCTACTTGTACATCCGCCTGAACAACGGCGAGTATATGTCTACCGGTAATTGCAACAACTTGAGCTTTGGCTTGACATTGGCACGCAACTCTACCGACAACCCGATATTCCCGCGCCGCGGTTCGGATTTCTCGGCTTCCGTTCATTTGACACCGCCCTATTCATTGTTCAGCAACAAGGACTTCGCCACATACGGAAAAGACAATTATGAAGAAGCAGCCAGCATCTACAACTGGATTGAATACCACAAGTGGAAGTTTAAAGCCAAGACTTATACCGCTTTGTCGGGTGCCCAGAAGTGTCCGGTTATCATGACCCGCGCCGAATTTGGTTTGTTGGGACACTACAACAAATACAAGAAGTCACCGTTTGAAACGTTCTATGTAGGTGGTGACGGTATGACCGGTTACAGCACCAGCTACGCATCCGAAACAGTGGCTCTCCGCGGTTACGAAAACGGTTCATTGACTCCCTATGGCAGCGAAGGTTATGCTTATGTCCGCCTCGGTGCCGAACTTCGTTATCCGTTGATGCTCGAAAACTCGACCAGCATCTATGCGCTTGGTTTCGTGGAAGGCGGTAACGCTTGGACCGAAGTCAGCAAGTTCAATCCGTTCAGTTTGAAGCGTTCGGCAGGTCTTGGCGTACGTATCTTCCTCCCGATGATTGGTATGATGGGTATCGACTGGGCTTACGGTTTCGACAAAATCAACGGTTCTTCCCAATACAGCGGAAGCCAATTCCACTTCATCATCGGACAAGAATTCTAAACCCATATAAAAAGATAGGAGGTATTTATGAAAAAGATAATCGCATTGTCGCTGTGCATGTTGGCTGGTATTGTCGTTGTTCAAGCACAGAAGTTCGCCCTGATAGACATGGAATATATCATGGAGAACATCCCTGCCTACCAGCAGGCAAACGCCCAATTGTCCCAAGCCTCACAACAATACCAAAAGGCTGTGGAAGCGAAAGCCAAAGAGGCCGAGACGCTTTACAAGGCTTATCAGAAATCCGCGCAGACCATGAGTGCCGCACAGAAAACCCAGAAAGAAGAGGCTATCGTTGCCAAGGAACGCGAAGCAGCCGAGTTGCGTCAGAAGTACTTCGGTCCCGAAGGAGAACTGGCCAAGAAACAGGAAGATCTGATCAGTCCCATCGAAAACAAAGTGTATGAAGCCGTAAAGCAGATTTCCTTGCGACAAGGATACGATGCCGTGATAGACCGTTCATCGGCTTCCAGTCTCATTTTTGCTTCGCCGCACATCGACATCAGCAATGAAGTACTTTCAATGCTGGGATATTCGAATTAATTTCATACATTTGCAACCGATATTGAAAAATTGTAATAACTAATAAACTATAAAAACTATGTTGAAGAAAATCGCTTTTATCCTTTTGCTCATCGCACCGATGAGTGTTTTCGCACAGAAGTTCGGTCACATCAAGACACAGGACATCTTGACTGTAATGCCTGAATACACCAAGGCACAAACAGACATCGACACCATGCAGAAGCAGTATGAAGATGAAATCAAGCGTGCACAAGAAGAATTCACCAAAAAGTACACCGCTTACCAGGAAGAACAAGCCAACCTGCCGAAGAACATTCAAGAAAGACGTCAGAAGGAATTGCAGGAATTAAGCGAAAAGGGTATGCAGATGCAGCAAGACGCACAGCAGGAATTGCAGCGTTCTTGGATGAACATGTTGGAACCCATCGCAAAGAAGATTGACGACGCCATCAAGGCAGTAGGCCAAGAAGGCGGCTATGTCTATATCTTCGATTTGAATGCCACTAACATTCCTTTCGTAAACGAATCACTCTCTACAGATGTGACCGCTGCCGTAAAGACCAAATTGGGCATTCAATAAAAATCACTCACCATTTCCAGGCACGGATTGCACGGAGAAATTCATGCAACATCCGTGCCTGCTTTTTATCTCCTTCAGACATCAACAATGGAAAACAAGAACTTGCAGGTCATGGGTCCCATCGGTGTCTTCGACTCCGGTTATGGCGGTCTGACCATCCTCGAAAAAATCCGCGAGCAAATGCCTCAGTACGATTACCTTTACTTGGGCGACAATGCACGTACCCCTTACGGTACACGCTCCTTTGAAGTGGTCTACGAATTCACACTGCAAGCCGTTGAAAAACTCTTCGATTTAGGTTGTCCGTTGGTTATTCTCGCCTGCAACACCGCCTCTGCCAAGGCACTCCGCACCATTCAGCAGGTAAATCTTCCCTTGATAGACTCTTCACGCAGAGTGCTGGGCGTTATCCGCCCCACAGCCGAATGTATCGGAATGCTCACCCGCTCCCGCCATGTCGGCATCTTGGCCACCGCAGGAACCATCAAATCCGAATCCTACATTCTGGAAATCCACAAACTCTTTCCCGACATCACCGTCACCGGCGAAGCCTGCCCCATGTGGGTACCGCTGGTAGAGAACAACGAATACGCTTCCGAAGGTTCCGACTATTTCGTCCGAAAACACATCCGTCACCTCTTGGAAAAAGACCCGGAGATAGACACCTTGATATTGGGATGTACACATTACCCCCTGCTCATGCCGAAAATCCGGTGCTTCACCCCCTCCCATGTCCGCATCGTGTCGCAAGGAGAATACGTTGCGAACAGCCTGCAAGACTACCTGACACGCCATCCCGAAATGAATCGTCGGTGCACGCAAGGCGGTACCTGCCGCTTCCTCACCACCGAAAGCCGTGCTAAGTTTGAGGAATCCGCCTCCATCTTCCTCCGACAAGAAAAAATGGAAGTGGAAAGTATCGCGTTGGAGTAAAAGCGCAAATTGGCGATATGCAAAACAAAGCATCGGGGACAAAAGAATAGCGGTGACGAACTTTTTCGCCACCGCTATTCTTTTGTTTAGAATGTTACATTCCGTATAATCTTTTCCAAGGCACCGGAATTATTCTTCACATAATCGCCGGCTGCCCGGCCCGACCGTTCCAAGTACGCCGAATCGGCCAAGAAAGCGTCCATCAGGCGGGTGAAGTCTTCGGACGAAGTGATTTCAAAACCTCCCCTTTCAAGAAGCAAATGTTGCGCCTCGCGGAACTTCTTATTGTTGGGACCGAAGATAACGGGAATGCCGTAAACAGCCGCTTCGAGTACGTTGTGGATACCGACACCGAAACCACCGCCCACATAGGCGATTTCTCCATAGCGATAGATGGAGGAAAGCAAGCCATAGCAGTCGATGATGAGGCAATCCGCTTGCCGCACATTCTCTTCCGTTGCCTCGGTGTATCGAACGCAAGGACGCTGCAACTTTGACAAGATGCTTTTCAAATGGCTGTCGTCCACCACATGTGGAGCGATAATCAACTTCATTCCGGGATGGGCATTGAAATACTTGATGAAGATTTCTTCATCGGGTTCCCAAGAACTGCCTGCCACGAAAGTCAGCGCATCACCTTTGAATGTCCGCACCAATGGCAACTGCTTAGCGGCGGCACAAATGTCAAGCACCCGGTCGAAACGGGTATCGCCCACCACGGTCACATCTTCCACACCTATGTCGGCCAGAAGTTTCTTCGAGGTCTCATCCTGGACGAACAGGCGGGTAAAAGTCTTCAGCACCTTGCGGTATTCTTTTCCGTACCGGCGAAAAAAGATTTGGCCAGGGCGAAAAATGGAAGACACGCTGTAAACAGGAATGCCTTTCCGACTGAGTTCATTCAGGTAGTTCTGCCAAAACTCATACTTAATGAAAAAAGCCATACATGGACGGGCCAGTTCAATAAAGCGGCGTACATTGCGCGGCGTATCAAACGGCAGATAACATACGATGTCGGCTCCTCCGTAATCTTTGCGCACCTCGTAACCCGAAGGCGAGAAGAAGGTTTGCAGAATCTTGTATTCGGGATGCTCCTTGCGGATACGCTCAATGAGCGGACGACCTTGTTCAAACTCGCCCAACGATGCCGCATGAAACCAAATGTAGCGTGCATCCCGATCTATTTTATCGCGCAGGAGTCCGAATACCTCCCGATGGCCTTTCACCATCTTGGCAGGTTTCGAACTGAACAGAGCCGCCAGCTTCACTCCCAACAGATAAAGATAGATACCTATATTATAAAGCATGACTTTTTCTTATTTGAGCACTTCCACCGCGCGACGGATACGTCTTAATGTTTCTTCCTTGCCCAACACTCCGGAAATATCGAACATGTGAGGTCCTTTGCCCTCGCCTACCAATGTCAAGCGGAAAGCATTCATGATATTGCCCAAATGATAGCCTTTTTCTTCAATCCATGCCATCGTGGCTTTTTCCTGACCTTCCACCGAAAAGTCGTCCAATCCTTCCAAGAAATCGGCCAGTTCCAACATCCGTTCGGGAGAATCTTCTTTCCAGCGTTTCTTGCGGGTCTTTTCATCGTATTCGGTCGGAGCCACAAAGAAGAACTTGCAGGTTTCCCACAAATCCTTGACAAAGCTAACGCGGTCTTTCATTAAACCCACCACCGTCACGACCTTGTCCATCGGAGCCTCCACCCCGTTGGCTTTCAATACAGGCAGGAAGAGTTCGGCCAGTTCGGCATTGCCTTTCATCTTGACGTATTCATGGTTGAACCACTTGCCCTTTTCATAGTCAAACTTGGCGCCTGCCTTACTGCAATGGCGCAAGTCAAACAGATTCACCAGTTCGTCTATCGACATGATTTCCTGATTGTTACCCGGGTTCCATCCCAACAAAGCCAAGAAATTGATGACGGCTTCGGGCAGATAGCCCGACTCGCGATAACCGGAAGAAACATCGCCGGTCTTCGGGTCGTGCCATTCGAGGGGGAACACAGGGAAACCGAGACGGTCGCCGTCACGCTTGCTCAACTTGCCGTTTCCGTCGGGCTTAAGCAATAACGGCAAATGGGCAAACTCAGGCATCGTATCTTCCCAACCGAAAGCACGATAAAGCAACACGTGAAGCGGTGCCGAAGGCAACCATTCTTCGCCACGGATGACGTGCGATACTTCCATCAAATGGTCGTCCACAATGTTGGCCAAGTGATAAGTAGGCAATTCATCGGCCGATTTATACAACACTTTATCATCCAGGACCGATGAATTGACCACCACTTCTCCGCGAATGATGTCGTGCACATGCACTTCTTCGTTCGGCTCAATCTTGAAACGAACCACATACTGCTTGCCCTCGGCTATCAGCGCATCGACTTCCTCTTTCGGCATACTCAGAGAGTTGCGCATTCCCATACGGGTAGAGGCGTCATACTGAAAGTTAGCCACTTCCTTACGCTTGGCATCCAATTCCTCCGGTGTGTCAAAAGCAATGTAAGCCTTGCCGGCCTGCATCAACACATCCACATACTTCTTATAAATGGTGCGCCGTTCGGACTGACGGTAAGGACCATAGTTGCCTCCGAAACTCACACCTTCGTCGAACTTGATGCCCAACCACTTGAAAGACTCGATGATGTATTCTTCCGCACCCGGGACAAAACGGTTGGAGTCTGTATCCTCGATACGGAAAATCAGTTCACCGCCGTGCTGACGGGCAAACAGATAGTTGTACAAGGCAGTGCGTACACCGCCGATATGTAACGCTCCGGTAGGGCTTGGAGCAAAGCGAACTCTTACTTTTCTTGCTGTCATTGTCTTTTTATATATAAAATACGTTGCAAAATTAATCTAAATTCCCGATTTTTTTGTATTTTGCACGCAAAAATATAGAATCATGAATAGTTTCAACAGTCATAAACGGTTTTCATATAAGGAATTGGCTTATAAAAACCTTGTTTTCATCGTTACGGTGTCCATCATCGTGTATTTTCTTCCCAAAGAAGGAAAGTTCAATTATGAGTTCGACATCAACAAACCCTGGAAGTACGGACTGCTACAAGCCTCGTTCGACTTCCCTATCTACAAGAACGACCAACAAGTGCAGAAAGAGCAAGACAGCATCATGGCGACCTACCAGCCCTATTTCAACATCGACAAGAATGTGGAGAAGAATGTACTGACCAAGTTACGAGAGGATTACAACAACCAACTGAAACACGTACTGCCCGGAAACGACTACCTACGCCACATCGAGCGGACACTGAAGAAGGTGTACGAAAGCGGCGTCTTGTCCGGCAATGACGCCACGCTCCTCGGCGACAGCATCAAGAGCATTCTGCTGGTAGACAAGAACATGGCTACCGGTCGCCCCTTCAACCAACTGTACACCACGAAAGCCGCTTACGAATATCTGCTTCACGCCGACACCCTGCACTACAACAAACGGGTGCTGCAACAATGCAACCTCAACAATTACATCACGCCTAACCTGATGTACGACAAAGAGAAATCAGAAGCGGCCCGCAAGGATTTACTCTCCGGCATCGCATGGGCAAGCGGCTATGTACTGAACGGACAGAAAATCATCAACCGGGGTGAAATCGTGGACGAAGAAACATACAACATTCTTTCGTCTCTCCAAAAGGAATGGGAACGGAGAAGTGAATCGACCCAAGAAGTGCGGCTGACCGTCACGGGACAAATCTTGTTTGTGGGCATCTTCGTCATCTTCTTCATGATTTATCTGGAGTTGTTCCGCAAGCAGTATTACGAGAACAAGAACACCCTCGCCTTACTGTTTGCGCTCATCGTATTCTTCCCCGTGTTCATTTCTCTCATGATGGAGCAAAACCTCTCCAATGTCTACATTGTCCCATTGGCCATGATTCCCATCTTCGTAGGCATCTTCCTCGATTCGCGTACGGCATTCGTGGCACACACTATCATCATCCTGCTGTGTTCCATTTCACTGCGTTACCCCTACGATTTCATCATCCTGCAAATGGCCGCCGGCATGACAGCCATCTACAGTTTACGCGAATTGTCACAACGTTCCCAGTTATTCCGGACGGCATTCTTCGTTGTACTCTGTTACGCGTTGCTTTACTTCGCCATCGATTTGATTCACGAGGATGATTTGACGAAACTGAACACTCGCATGTATCTCTATTTTGTCATGAACGGCATCTTGCTGCTGTTTGCCTATCCGTTGCTGTTCGTACTGGAGAAGACATTCGGCTTTACTTCAAACGTCACGTTGGTGGAACTTTCCAACATCAACAACAAACTGCTTCGCGAAATGTCGGAAATCGCCCCGGGCACCTTCCAGCACTCTTTGCAAATGGCGAATCTGGCGGCTGAAGCGGCCAACCGGATTGGCGGAAACAGCCAATTGGTCCGCACCGGCGCATTGTATCACGACATAGGCAAGATGGTAAACCCCGCATTCTTCACCGAGAACCAGTCGGGCGTGAATCCGCACCGCAGCCTCAGCTACGAACAAAGCGCGCAAGTCATCATCAGTCACGTCACCGATGGCATCAAGTTGGCCGAAAAGCACAACTTGCCCAAGGTCATCAAAGATTTCATCCGCACACATCACGGACTGGGAGTGACAAGGTATTTCTACATATCCTACAAGAACGAACACCCCGATGAAGAGGTAGACATCGAAAAGTTCCGCTATCCGGGTCCGAATCCGTTCACCAAAGAGCAAGCCATTTTGATGATGGCCGACTCGGTGGAAGCCGCCTCGCGCAGCCTGTCGGAATATACGGAAGAAAGCATCGGCGCACTGGTCGAGAAGATTATCGACGCTCAAGTGGCCGAAGGCTATTTCAAGGAGTGCCCCATCACCTTCAAGGACATCGCGATGGTGAAAGCCTTGTTCAAGGAAAAACTGAAAACAATGTACCACACCCGCATCACTTATCCGGAGTTGAAGAATTAATTCGATAAGGTAATAGCGATAAAGGGTGTTCCCAAATAAAACTGCACTCCAACTGTTTTTGCGTCCGACTTTTGGGGTGCAGTTTTGTTGTTAATGTATTGGATATAAGAATTTATCAATATCTTTGCATTATAAATCATTGTATACGATAAGTAAATACTTAAATAGCTTATTAAATTAACGTGTAAGATAAGATAGTATGACTGATTATTATGAATATTCCATACCTGAATTGGTAAAATTGCTTGGAACCAGATTCAAGGATTACCGATTGCGTTCTCATATGACGCAAAAGGATGTTGCAGAGCAATCTGGAATCACGGTCAACACCATTCACAAATTCGAGAATGGTATCACTGGCGATATGTCATTGGGAACATTCTTGTCGCTTATGAAAGCCATAGGTCAGATTGATGCATTGGAGGAGATAATGCCAGAACTTCCCGAATCAGCATACTTAATCAGGGATAATCAAAAGAAAGTACAACGTATAAAACATAAGAAACAATGATTACCAATCACTCTACGCTTCGACCGTGATGAAGAGCGCAAACTTCATATGCAGACACTTGCTGCTCTATATCCGGAAGCCGATAGTTATGAAAGGTTGATGATGGTATGTCGAAAGATGCGTTTACCAGCTGCTACATTTGACAAGATCTTCCGTAGAATGGTATTCAATATTTTGGCCAACAATACGGATGTTCATAACAAGAACTTCTCTTTCTTGATGGATGAACAAGGCAAATGGAGTCTCTCTCCAGCATACGACCTTACTTACATATTCAACTCAGGAGGCTACTTGCCAGAGCAAACACACTGCTTGATGATGAATGGAAAACTATACGGTCATACCAAAGAAGACGCCTTGACATTCGCCAAGGAGAATGGCGTAAGAAAGCCCGAAAATATCATCAATGAAGTAGTATCAGCCATATCTCAATTCAGGTCTTTTGCAGAAAAGTATCTTGTAGAAGAGCGTTGGATTAGTGCAGTTGAAACTCGTTTGAGAGAACTTCTGGAGAGTTGGGGATTCGCCGATGCATCTAAAAAGGTTGTAAACATTGAAATAGGCGATGTACTCTATGAAAATGTACGCATTGAACAGACCTATAAAGGTAATTAATCATCTTTACGCAACCATAAATAACAAGGAACGTAAGTTTGTGATTAGCAAGAAAAGAGAAGAATATGCGTTGCTGGAGAAACAAGGGATTGCAAACTTGGATACTGAAGTTTTGAAAGGATTGATTGAAATAATACTCCGTTAAAATTCAACATATCGGCTAAGCGGCTTCTGCCACTATGCCAAAGAGTTCTTTGTTCGGAAAAGAAAACGGCATAAAGCTACTTGCGAAACTTAAATAAAGATAATCTGAAAAGCCTGCTAAAACGGTTATATTTCAGGATGATAATTCGTGCAGTAACAATTCAGCGATAGTATAGTGCCCTTAATCCACGACTGAAATATACTGCAA
>CAYXZF010000044.1:0-20079 GCA_964469845.1 uncultured Phocaeicola sp. | reverse complement strand
TCAATATGCTCCGTGCCTTTGCCAAGATAGAAGTCATCGACGCAACCACGGATAGCGACCTCCGACTCACAGAGGTTTCGCTAGAGGGACATAGCACCCAATTCTATATACAACCGGCGGCAAGCGGCTACACCGGTGGGAAAACCAATGCCGATTTCGACCAATGCAACATACCGGAAAGCGGCAGTGATACTAAAACGCCTTTGAACTTCACGGAAGATAAAGACACATCAACGGAGGGTACGGACCCGAAGAAGAAGTTCGTTCTCTATGTGCCCGAATACACCACCACCGACTCTTCAAGCCCCATGATACTGACCGTAAAGTTCGGCAACGGCGTAGAAAGAAACATAGACCTCAGCAAGGAGCTTTCCGATAATCCCATAACCACCTTGCTTCGTAACCATATCTACCGCTTCAAGGTATCGTTGAAGCAAGGAGAATTGTCTATCTACTATCAAGGCATCCTATGGGAGAAGAAAGATGAAATAAGCATCGAATCCGGTTGCGATTATGACTACAACCAATCAACAAACAATTAAACAATAAAATACAATGAAAAAGATAAAGAACATCCTCTATACTTGCTTGTTATCCGCCGCCCTGTTTTCGTGCGCGGACGACGATATGCCTGCCGGAAGCCTCCAAGTAAAGGAAGGAATCCCCGTAACCCTCACCCTCTCTTATCAAATGCTGGACGATATAAAAGTCACATCAAGAGCCGCAGAAGGCGAGCAAACGGGAGGCAACGGGACAACAGAGAATAAAAAGCCAAACGACTATGGCTTGCAAATCTTTATCTTTAACAAAGCCGGAGTATTGACCGGTTATAAAAGCCTGACAGAAGCGGAGTTTCACTATAATGAAAGCGAGGAGCAGTCGGTGAAGATTGAAACACTGACCGGTAAATCGTATATCTACGCCGTTGCCAATTACAACTCCAACCGATACAAGGTTAATGGCCTCAATGGAGAAAAGCCAAACATTAACCGCGACGATTTCTTGAAACTGACATTTGAAAGAGATGAAAAAGAATTGGAAATCCCCGAAGTTGAAACCAAAATCCTTATGTCCGGACGCTATCAAGACGAAACTGATAATGGTCGTAATGTTGATGATGACGGTTCATGTACCATTGCATTAGAAAACGGAATGGTGGTAATATACAATCGCAACAGCCAAAAAGACGCTATCCCCATCATTTACTTGAAGCGTGTGGTGTCAAAAGTTACTTTTAACATCAATCTTAGTGCTGATGCTTTAGAAAAAAAAGTGGAGTTCAAGCCCCTCAGCTACGAAATTCACAATATCACAAAGAAGGGAAACCTCTTGGGCTATCTTCCTAGGGAAATAACTAATGAAAACAGAGATATAACCGACTATGAGATTGAGGATGGCTATGTGTATAAGAATTTCTTCATACAAGAATCACCGAACTCATTCACTTTGTATATTCCTGAGAATCTGCAAAAAGTAAAAAACACTTGCGATTCATGGCATAAACGTGAGGCTAACACGTATGATGAAGAAACAAAGAAAATAAAATCTTTCACCAATGCCCCCGATGACGGTACGTATGTAGTCATTAAAGGTACATACCACGACACGCAACAGAAGTTGTGGGCCAATGTGGAATACACCATCCACTTGGGCGACTTTGGCGGTGCTGATGAGAATTCGCGTAATTACAACAACTTCGACAACGAGCGCAACTGCGAGTACACCTACAAGGTAACGGTGAAAAACGCAAACGAAATCACCGTAGAAGCAAATAAAAAGGAAGACAAGCCCGGAACGGAAGGCTTGGTAATCAATTATAATAAAGGTAAAGCCTACACGGTGGATAGCCACTATGAAGCCGTCATTATGCGGATATACAAACAAGATAAATATCAATTCATGGTGGAAACACCTTGGGGTGGTATGTCTGAACATGTCAGTACTGGTGATGAGGATTACCAAACTAAATTGAATAATTTGGATGTAAACTGGCTGTCATTCGCTTTGGTTAGTGATGTCGCTTCTGCGGTTAAAAATAATAGTTCAACGGATTATTGCCCTAATACTAACTATAAAAACGCACTGTCAAGTATGAAATATGATGGCGGTAATCCTAAAGGTGGTAACGTCCCTTTCTTGGCATATACATATACTAAAAATGGCAAAACTGACAACTTAAAAAGTTTTCAAGAGTTTTTCAGTTATCTGCTAACTAATACTAAATGGGAAAAAGATGAAAATAATAAAGAGTATATAGACGTTATATGTTTCATCGATGAATACTATTATTCCGATGATAAATACGCTATTGATTTAGTAAATAGCATTGGAACAAAAACGCCCAGACCTTGGAATGAATACACCAATACCACTCCACGTTCATTCTATTTACTAGAAACCGTAGCGGTGAGCCCGGATGGACACAGCACGTACATGGAGGTATCGCACAGCATTTCGCAATACTCCATACAGACTTTCTACAATCCAACAAAAGCAAACGAAATCATGGCGTACGGATGCGAATATATAAGTAATGAAGACCCGTCAAACTCCGAACCGGATCTTCCGGATGGAGTAAAGAAACCTTCTATTATAATTGACGATAAAACAGAAATAAGCGGTTACGTTTATTGGAACGGTCGTGTGAATACCATGTTGGATATCAAATCAGGTTTTACCTCCGGTGGTACATTTTGGAAAGAAATTCTTATCGGTGTATCAAAAGACACAAAAGGACAGCAGCCCAAACTTCGTTGGGCTTTTGTAGACCGCAACCGGGATTTGGACAGAGACGGCAAAATTGACCAAGACGAAATCCGATGGTACACCCCCACCATCTCGCAATACTGCGGCTTCTGGTTGGGTGAAGATGCCATAGCCACGGAAGCCAGACTCTATAATGGAAAACTGACGGAAGCTAAAATTAATAAGCCTTATGATGATCTGAACAAGGATGATTGTCGCCATTATTACAACAGCACACCTAAGAATAGAGTATTTTGGGCGGAAGAAGGTTTTTCATACAGTACATTTTCTGACGACAATGACGATCGTGCCCCACGCTATGTGCGTTGCATCCGGAACTTGGGGAAAAAAGACAGTAATGGAGTTGAAGCGATAGATAATTGTGAACCGACAAAGTATTATACTTATAATAATAATAGGATATTCGATTTAACTAACATGGATTCAAAGACCCTTCGTAGTGGCGCAGTATTAAATGGATTACTACCTCCTCATGCAGAAAGACAAAGAGAGGATGAGTCAATCAATAACAACTTGATAAGAGATAGATTCGAATTGGCTCAGGGCAGAGAGCAAGAGGGTAACAAAGATAAAACTTTTTCCATTCAAGAAATCACTCAGAATGGATGGTATAATAATAATCAGTGGAAACCTTTCAACGGCGAACCTATTAGCTTGAACTATACGCAGCAGGATGGTGATAACGGAAAAAATGTTGGTGCTTGGCGCATACCCAATCAGAGAGAACTCTGTGTAATCGCCATTGAAACAGTGAATCAGCAGAGTGCTACTACTGGAAATACATCATCCTCTACTTTGGGAGTAGGTGGTGACGCTTGTGCCACATTTTGTACTAATCCCCAATACAGACAAGGATATTATATAAGACGGAGTTCCAATGGAGAAATAACAGTCTCCATGACTTCTAAATGTGGTCTAAATGATAAGAACTTTTATATTCGCCCCGTGCGCGACATTGCAGAATAAACAATAAGAATAACACATATTTATTTTATCACAACCTATTCCCGGCAGCAAGCTGTGAAGTTACCCTGCCGGGAGCTTTTTTATCGCATAGGCTTGTCGTTCTCCCGATTTTTCTTCCTATCTTTGCGGCATAACTATTACAGAGGAACTTCGTATGAGTAAATTATTGACCCTTTGGAACTGCCTCCGTCGGCACAAGTATCTGATTACTGTGGCGGCGTTTCTTGTCATTATCGTGTTTCTGGACGAAAACAGTTTGATTCGTCGGGCGGGACATCGCAAGGAAATCCACGCGCTGACCGAGGAAATAGAGAAATACCGAAAGCAGTACGAGGAAGACACCCGTATGCTGAAAGAACTGACCGCCAATCCCGAAGCGATGGAGAAAATCGCCCGCGAGAAGTATTTGATGAAAAAACCGAACGAAGACATTTTTATATTTGAAGAATGAAGAAAGGACACGCCTTATTACAAATATGCGGCGGCGTATGTTTACTTACCGGCGCCGTGTTGCAAATTACCCGTTGGGAGTTTTCCCCTTACCTGTATACGTTGGGTGCCATCCTCTTCGCGTGGGTGCAGGTGGCCGGCGGTTACGACGGAAAAAACCTTGTCATCCGCCGCTTGCGCCGTCAGCAGATGCTGTCGGCGGTGTTGCTCGTATTCGCCGGCGTACTGATGCTTACCACCCGGCGCAACGAATGGATAGTCTGCCTCACCATCGCCGCCGTGCTCCAGCTCTATACGGCTTTCCGCATTCCGAGCGAGATGGAAAAAGAACAATAAAAATGATTTTGATATATGAAAAAACTGCTATTTTTAGTCGCTCTCATGCTGACGGGGGCTGCAAACCTCCATGCCGACGAAGGCATGTGGCTCCCCTCCGAAATCTTGAAAAAGATTAAAGACATTCAAGGGCAAGGCTTCAAGCTGTCGGCCGAAGATATTTACAGTGTGAACCGCTCGTCGCTCAAAGATGCGGTGGTACACTTCGGCGGAGGCTGCACCGGCGAACTGATTTCGTCCGAAGGCCTGCTCATCACCAACCATCACTGCGGATTCGGACAAATCCAGGCCCACAGCTCGGTGGAACACGACTACCTGAAAGACGGATTCTGGGCCATGACCCGTGCCGAAGAACTGCCCAACCCGGGACTGACCGTCTCGTTCTTGGAGTACATGACCGACGTGACCGACGAAGTGCTGAAGGGTTACAAGCCCGGCATGACCGAAGAGAAACGCATCGAACTGGTGGCGAAGAACTCCAAAAAACTGGAAGAAAAGGCCGTGAAAGGAAACAAGAACCTGAAAGCCGGCGTAAAGCCCATCTACTACGGCAACCAGTACTTCCTGTTCGTGTACAAGGTGTTTACGGACGTGCGGCTGGTGGGCGCGCCTCCCAGCTCCATCGGCAAGTTCGGCGGAGATACGGACAACTGGATGTGGCCGCGCCACACCGGCGACTTCTCGCTCTTCCGCGTCTATGCCGGAGCGGACAATGAGCCTGCGGACTACTCGGAAAGCAACGTCCCTTATCGTCCGAAGCGACACTTCAAGGTGAACGCCCGCGGCATCGCCGAAGGCGACTTTACGATGGTGTACGGATTTCCGGGAACCACCCGCGAATATCTCTTCTCGGAGGCGGTGAAGCAAACGGCTCATCGCTCCAACCCGCACAAGATTGCCCTGCGCGCGCTCCGGCTCGACATTCAGAAAGCGGAGATGGACAAGGACGCGTCCGTCCGCATCCGTTACGCCTCGAAGCAGGCACGGGTGGCCAACGCGTGGAAGAAGTGGCAGGGCGAAGCCAAGGGTATTGTCCGTATGCGTGCCATTGAGAACAAGCAGGCCTTTGAAGCCGACTTTGACCGCTGGGCGGAAGGAAAACCCGAATACGAGCATCTGGTGGAACGATTCAAGGAACTGTATGCTTCCATCGAAGACCTGTCGCTGGTGCAGGACTATCAGACCGAAGCGTTGAACGCGGTGGAACTGGTGGCCTTTGCCGGCAGGGGACAGCAGAACGCCGAATTGTTCTGGAAAGACTACTACATGCCGATAGACAAGGCTTCGTTCATCGCCCTCTATCGCGCTTACGACCGGAATATCGCCGACAAGTACAAGTCGCCCTACTTCAAGGAACAGCTTCGGAAGATGGGCAGCATTGAGGCTTGGGCCGACACGCTGTTTGCCGACACGCCGAACCTGAAGATGGCTGCCGAGATTTACGAAAAGACCAACGCTTACTTCAAGGAACACATCCTGCCGACACTGGATGCCGTGAACAAGGAAATCACCTTGCTCTATCGCGCCTATATGCGCGGACAGATGGAGTACAACGAGGCGACGAACGGCGGAAAGATTTTCTATCCGGACGCCAACTCCACGCTGCGTGTGACCTACGGCGAAGTGAAGGGATACAAGCCGGCGGATGCCGTTTATTATACACCGGTTTCATCGCTGGACGGTGTGATGGAAAAGGACAATCCGGCCATCTACGACTACGACATCCCGCAGAAGTTGCGCGACCTTTATGCCGCCAAGGACTTCGGCCGGTGGGAAGCGGACGGTTCGGTGCCTGTGGCGTTCATCGCTACGAACCACACCAGCGGCGGCAATTCGGGCAGTCCCGTGCTGGACGCGGAGGGCAACCTGATAGGGGTGAACTTTGACCGCGTGTGGGAAGGCACGATGAGCGATGTGGTTTACGACCCGTCGGTGTGCCGCAACATCGCGCTCGACATCCGTTTCGCGCTGTTCGTGATAGACAAGTTGGCGGGTGCCGACCATCTGTTGCAGGAGATGGAGATATTGCGGTAAAGAAACCGCGTGACATACCTATATAAAGAGAGAGGGAGCGAATTTCGCCCCCTCTCTCTTTATATAAAACTGTGGATGTCTTTTTTCAGCCTTATTCCACAATCGTCATTTCGTTGAGCAAGTAACCGCAATCGCCGAGCTTGTCGATGATGAAGAGCACGTAGCGGATGTCTACGGCGATGCAACGCTGGAGGTTGTCGTCGAAATTGATGTCGCCGCTCAGCGATTCCCAATTACCGTCGAACGCGCAACCTATCAGCTCGCCCCGTCCGTTGATGACCGGAGAACCGGAGTTTCCGCCCGTGATGTCGTTGGTGGTCAGGAAGCAGGCGGGCATTTCGCCGTTCGGCATGGCATAGCGTCCGAAGTCCTTGGCCTCGTAGAGTTCCTTCAGCTTGGCGGGAACCACAAATTCCGGGTTGTTCGGGTCTTCCTTTTCCATCACGCCTTTCAGGGTGGTGTAGAATTTGTAGTGAACACCGTCTTTCGGGTCGTAAGCCTTCACGTTGCCGTAAGTGAAGCGCATGGTGAAGTTGGCGTCCGGCGCCTTGGGTTCCGGTGAATACATTTCGCACAAGCCGCGCACGTAAGTCTTGTGAAGACGGTTCATGTCTGCCATCGATTCCATCAGTTCCTTCGTCAGCTTCTCGCCGATGGCGAATCGGGCGTCGATGAATTGTTTCATCAAGTCGTCGTCGATGGCTTTTACGGACGGCTTTTTGAGAAACTTGTCGAGGTTGGTCTCGTTGGCGAAGAGGGTGTGGTCGTACAAGTGGTCTACGTAAGCGTTGTAATCACCCTTGAAGCGTCCTTCGATGGTGGCATAGAACGCGGGAAGGTTTTCGGCTTCCACCATTTCCGCGTAGAGCGGGAGGAGCACCTTGGCCACTTTGCGGTCCACTTCGTGGTCGTAGTCCTTGTTGTGGATGCGGGCGTATTGCTTCTTCAGCTGTTCGCCGAAGCGGCTGATTCCGTCTTTGTCTTTTCGCTGGATGGCATTCTTCAAGCTGTCCAGCAGTGCGCTCGGCGTGTTGTATTCAATGCCCCGGAAGATTTCGCCGCAGCAAGTGTATCGGTAAAGGATGGGGTTGCTCTTTTCGATGGCGGCGTCTATCTCGCCCACCACCTTGGCATACTCGTCGTTTCCCTTCTCGCGGGCAAACTTGGCGAAGCGGGCTTCCTGTTCGGCTTTGGTTTCGAGCACCTTGTTGTCCACGATGGCCTTGTTCATGCCGATGGAGTTCTTCCAATAGTTGCTGCTGCCGGCATACTTGCTGGCATACTGGATGCGAACCTTGTCGCTGGCGTACATGGCTTCCTTCAGCACTTCCTGACGCGCGCCGCGGATGCGGATGCGGGGTTCGTTGGAGGCGGTCATGCGCTGTTTCACTTCGCTTTGGGTGAGGTAGCGGCTGGTGCTTCCCGGAAAGCCCATAATCATGGCGTAATCTCCCTCGTCGATGCCTTTCAGCGAGATGGCGAGGTGCTTCTTGGCTTTCAGGGGGACATTGGCGGGGTTGTATTCGGCCGGTTCGCCGTTGGCGTCGGCATACACGCGGAACACGGAGAAGTCGCAAGTGTGGCGCGGCCACATCCAGTTGTCGGTTTCACCGCCGAACTTGCCGATGGAGCTGGGAGGAGCCGCTACCATGCGCACGTCTTGGTACGTCTTCAGGTATATCACGTAGTACTTGTTGCCGGCATAGAAGGGGAGTGCCTGTGCGCGGATGCCCGGCTTTCCGTTCAGATCGGAGGCTTCCAGTTCGGTCTTTGCCAATGTGCGCAAGTAGCGCTGACCGAACGATTCCTCTTCCTTGATTTCGCCCGATTTGATTTGTGCGAATACCTTGTCGGTAACGTCGGCGATGCGTTCCACAAAGGTGAAGGCCAGTCCCGGAGTGGGCAGTTCTTCCGAACGGTTCTTGGCCCAGAATCCGTCTTTCAGGTAGTCGTGTTCCACCGAACTGTGTTGCTGGATGGCATCGTATCCGCAGTGGTGGTTAGTCAGAATCAGTCCGTCGGGCGAGATGATTTCGCCTGTACATCCGCCGCCGAAGATACCGATGGCATCTTTCATCGACACTTGGTTGGGGCTGTAGACATCATTGGCTTCCAACAACAGTCCTTGTGCTTTCAGACGGTCGGACAGGTGTTTTTCCTGCATCATCTGAAGCAGCCACATCCCCTCGTCGGCTTTCGACGGAAGGGAGGTTGCACATAACAGTGCAAACGCTAAAACTTTCAATGTTTTCATCTTAACTTCTATTAAAGGTTTGTTCTCATGAATTGGCGGCAAATTTAGGAAAAAAAACGGTAAAGTTCTGCGTTTTATCGGTCGAACAGCTTATAAACCTCTATTTAGTTTTAAATTATGATAAAAAGTTTCGGTAGAAAGATTATACATTGTATTTTTGTCGGCGTGAAAAGTAAAAAAAGGGATTTCGAATGAGCATGAATAGAATCTTGGTTTCTGTCGTTTCGTTGTTGGCGCTGGTTTCGTGTGCCAGTGAATATCAGATTGAGGGCAGTTCGTCTGTTACCAGACTGGATGGAAAAATGTTGTTCGTCAAGGTTCCTAACGGGCAGCAGCTGATGAATGTCGATTCATCGGAAGTGGTACACGGGCTGTTCCGGATGCAGGGAGCGGTCGATTCGGCAGTCATAGCTTCGCTATACATGGACGACCAGAGCATCATGCCGCTGGTGGTTGAAAAGGGTAAAATCCGCATTCAGATAGACAATGCCCGCTTCACGGTGAGCGGCACGCCGCTGAACGATCGGCTGTATGCTTTCATCGCCAAGAGCAACTCGTTGGACGACCGTGCCTACGAACTGGAGCGTTTGGAGAGCCGGATGATTATGGACGGCAAGACGCTGGCCGAGGTGGAGCAGGAGATGAGTCGCGAACGCGAGAAACTCTCGAAAGAACGCGACGGCATGGTCAAGCGATTTGTTCAGGAGAATTACGCGAACGTATTGGGACCGGGTGTTTTCCTGATGTTCTGCAACGGCTTTCCCTATCCGTTGCTGACCCCCTTGATTGAAGAATTGGTGGACGATGCTCCCGACTCTTTCAAGAACCACGCGTTGATAAAGGAATACATGGAAATCGCCCGCGAGAACATGGAAAAGATGAAAGCCTCCCATTGAGAGAGGCTTTTTTGTGCCGACCGTTATCGTTCCGCCAACTTGGAGTCCACGAAAAGATAACCAGCCGAATCCGTTTTCTTCAGTTGTTCCATGAGGGTCTGCAGCCGGGCTTCCTCTTCCACCTGTTCGCCGACAAACCACCACAAGAGGCTCAGGGCGGCGTTGTCTTCTTCTTCCGAAGCCGTTTTTACCAGCCCGTTGATGAGCTTGGACATGTGCAGTTCGTGCTTGTAGGCAGCCTCGAATGCTTCGGGCGCGTTTCCCCAACTTTGCGGCACCACGTCAATCTTGTCGATTTTCGGGATGCCGCCGCGAGCCACCATAAACTCCGCTATCTTGTCGGCGTGGCTTATTTCTTCCGCCGCCTGCTTTTTCAGCCAATGGGCAAAGCCCTCGTAGCCTTCACGCAGCATGTAATACGCCATCGACAGGTACAGATTGGCCGACCACAGTTCGGCGGTAATCTGTTCGTTCAGTTCCTTTTGTAATTTCTCGGTCATAAATCTACGCTTTAAGGTTGTTTTTGAACAGTATAACACCGGGAGGCGTAGAAATGTTCCGTCCAATCCTTATTTTACTTCGCTTTCCCGCGATACTTCTCCGGTAGCGCGCTTTCGATAACCTGATAAGATTCCTTGGAGAGACGCTCGATGTTCTCGTGTCCTTGGGTGTGCGGGTAGATGGGGTCGTGGATGGTCAGTGTGAGCGGGTGTCGGCTGACGAACTTGCCGGTGCGCGGCATGACATCGAACGAGCCGGAGATGGTGAGCGGCACCACCGGAAGCTGAAGCTCGTCTGCCAAGAGGAAAGCTCCCTTGCGGAAGGCGTTCATGTGGCCGGTGTAGGTGCGCGAACCTTCGGGGAAGACCACGAGCGAGGTGCCGCCTTGCAGCACTTTGTGGGCGCGGCTCACGGTGGCGTAGATTTTCTTCGGTCCCGACTTGTCCACGAAGATGTGGCCTGCCGACTCGCACGCCTTGCCGATGAACGGTATCTTGCGGAGGCTCTTCTTCATCATCCACTTGAAGTTACGGTTCAGAAAACCGTAGATGAGGAAGATGTCGAACGCCCCTTGATGGTTGGCGACAAACACATACGACTTGTCCTTTTCGACCAGCGGGTTGCGTTTCACCCGGACGGGCAGGAGCAGGAGGTAGCAAAACAGGCGCGACCAGACCTTGCCGGGGTAATAGCCCCAGATGTGGCCGTTGAAGCACGAACCGACGACGGTGACGATGGCGGTGAGAGCGGTCAGCACCGCCAGAACGGGCGAGACAAGCAACTGATAGACGAGGTACAGCGTTTTCATAAGGCGTTATTGTTTCAGGGTAATCAGGGTGATTTCCGGCCAGGCTCCCATACGCATGGGGAAAATCAGGTAGCCCAAGCCGATGTTTACGTAAAGGTGTTGATTGCCTTCGGTGTACAGACCGTCGTGTTCGGGGTAGACAAACCGGGAGGGGCTGAATCCGAAGAGGCGGGTCTGCATGGCGTGTGTGTGTCCGGATAGCGTCAGCGGGATGTCGGTGTGGGGGAGCACTTCGCGCCGCCAGTGGGTGGGGTCGTGGCTCATCAGAATCCGGAACATCCCTTCCGTGCCCTCCATTGCGCCTTTCAAGTCCGCGTAGTCGGGGAATGGCGGGTTTCCGCTGTTCTCCACGCCTATCAGGGCGATGCTGTCGCCGTTGTGGTATATCTTCGCGTGGCGGTTGTTCAGCATCTGCCATCCCATGCGGGCTTCTTTCGCTTTCAGACTGTCCAGATTGGCGCGTTGGTCGTCTTTGTTTTCCCATCGGATGTACAGGGAGTAGTCGTGATTGCCGAGTACGGAGTAAACGCCGTCCTTGGCTTTCAGTCGGGAGAGCACGGGCATGAACTCGTCCAGTTCTCCCGCCAAATTGTTCACCAAGTCGCCGGTGAAAAGGATGAGGTCGGGGTGCAGGGCATTGACCTGTTCTACCGCCTTTTGCAGGGCGGCGGCGTTGCCCGTCCAACTGCCGGCGTGGATGTCCGAGAGCTGCACGATGCGGTAGCCTTCAAATCCTTTGGGGAGCGACTCGGATGAAATCGTCACTTCGCGCACTTGGAAGTGCTGCTTGCCTTCGGTGACGCCAAACACCAGACAGCCCATGACGAAGAGGCTCAGCAGCAACGCCCAGCCCGTGCCGAACAGCCGGTGTCCCGTTTTCCGTTCCACCCCGCGGAGCAGCGGAGCGGTGAGGGCGAAGACCGCCTTGGGCACACCCATGCAGAGTATCAGGATAAGGAGCAGCGTGAGGCGGTTCATGGCTTCGGGTTTCGGTTCGAAGGTGGCGAAGACGGCGATGGCCGCCGCGAAGAGCGCGAGGGAGGGGAGCGGGTAGCTCAGGCGCAGCCATTTGTTTCGCACGCGGCGTACATAGTTGCGGTAGATGTACCAATCGGGCAGTCCCAGCAGGACGACGAGGAACAGGAACAGTTGCAATAGAGTTCTCATGAGGGGTTGTTGTTTTTAAAGTGATTGAATGTTGGCGGCCAGGAATTTCCGCATGGTTTCCTTGTCCATGCCCCTTCGGCGGGCGTAGTCTTCCAGTTGGGCTTCGTCTATCCGGCCCACGGAGAAGTGGCGTGCGGCGGGGTGTGCGAACATCAGTCCGCTCACCGAGGCGTGCGGTTTCATCATGCCGTTGTGGGTCAGGGTGATGCCGATGCGCTTCATGTCGAGCAGACGGTCGATGAGGAAGTTTGCCGACTGGTCGGGCAGTGAGGGGTATCCCACGGCGGGTCGGATGCCCCGGTACTCCTCGTTGTGAAGCCGGCGCACGGACAGGTGCTCGTCGGGTGCGTATCCCCAGATTTCCTTTCTCACCGTTTCGTGCAGCTTTTCCGCCGTGGCTTCCGCCAGTCGGTCGGCGAGGGTTTGCGCCAAGAGTTGCAGGTAAGGGTCGCGGACGAAAGCCCGTTCCATGTCCTCGTCCACGGTGGTGGCGAAGATGCCTACGCGGTCGGGGATGCCGCTTTCCTTCGGGCGTACAAAGTCGCTCAGGCACAGAAACGGTTCGCCTTCTTGTCTGACGGTCTGCTGGCGGAGCAGGGGGAAAAGTATGCCGTCCAGCCGGAGGTCGTTGCCTTCGGCGTTGGCCTCCGCCAGCCGGACGATGGCGTGCGTGCGGTAGCGTTCGTCCAGCCGGTCGAGCATACGCAGGGCTTCCTTGTGGAGCTGCATGGCTTCGGCGGCTTTGGCGCGGTCTTCTTCGGGGAAGCGGGCGAGCCAAAGGGCTCGGCCGGCATCGCATCCGTGAATGTCGGCGATGCCGGCGAAGCGCGGTTGAAAGCCCCACGCGTGGAAGAAGTATATCCAGTTGATATACTCGCTCACCTCGTGTATGCGGTAATGGAGTATCATCGGTCGAAGGTCAAGGCTTGTCCTCGGTGCAGGGTGTCCACTCGTCGGCCGTCGTACACCGTATGTCCGTTCACGTAGGTACGTTCCACTTGGCTGTGGAAGGTCTGTCCTTCCATCGGGCTCCATCCGCATTTGCTCAGGATGCACGCCGGTGTCACCGTCCATTCCTTGCGGGGGTTGAGCAGCACCAAGTCGGCTTGGTATCCGGGTCGGATGAATCCTCTTCTTTCTATTTGATAGAGGGTGGCGGGGGCGTGACACATCTTCTGCACCAGTTGCTCGATGGTGAGCCGTCCGTTGTGTACCAGTTCCATGACGGCGTTCAGCGAGAACTGCAGCGTGGGCATTCCCGACACGGCCCGGAGCGCGCCGCCCTGTTTCTCGGACAAGAGGTGCGGGGCGTGGTCGGTGCCTATCACGTCGATGGTGTCGTCGGTCAGTGCCCGTCGCAAGGCGTCGCGGTCTGCTTCGGTCTTGATGGCGGGGTTACACTTGATGCGTGCGCCGTATGTTTCGTAATCCTTGTCGCAGAAAAACAAGTGCGACACGCAGGCTTCGGCGGTAATCCGCTTTTCCGTCAGCGGTTTGTTTTCGAGCAGTTCCAGTTCCTTGGCGGTGCTGATGTGCAGGATGTGCAGGCGGGCGTTCGTCTCCTTGGCGAGCTTTACGGCGAGGGCGGTCGATTCGTAGCACGCCTGTTCGCTGCGGATGAGGGGGTGGAACTTCACGTCGGGGTCGTCGCCGTACTTTTGTTTATAGGCTTCGGTGTTGGTGCTGATGATGTGTTGGTCCTCGCAGTGCGCGGCGATAATCATGCCGGCGTTGGCGAAGAGGTTTCTCAGCGTGTCCTGCCGGTCCACCAGCATGTTTCCGGTGCTCGAACCCATGAACAGCTTCACGCCGCACACGCGCCGTTTGTCCAGCGCGGCCAGTTGGTCGGCGTTGTCGTTGGTCGCTCCGAAGTAGAACGAGTAGTTCACGATGCTCTTGTCGGCGGCATCCTCGAATTTCCGTTCGAGCGCTTCGCGGGTGGTGGTCTGCGGGAGGGTGTTCGGCATGTCCATGTACGAAGTTACCCCTCCGGCGGCTGCCGCCATGCTTTCGGTGTGCATGTCCGCTTTGTGCGTCAGTCCGGGGTCGCGGAAGTGAACATGGTCGTCTATCACGCCCGGCAGCAGGTAGTATTCGTCGGCGTCGACGGTTTCTTCGCAGGGGGCGGACGGCTGTTCGCCGGCTTTCAGTACTTCGGCGATGATTTCGCCGGCTATCACGACGGAACCGTCGGTGACGGTGCCTTCATTGACGATTCGCGCGTTCTTTATCCAGATTCTTTTCATACTCATGCGTTTTTTTGTGGATACTTTCGGAACCAACTGTTCCATTTCAACTGCATCACTCCGAACACGGCCTCACCGAAGATGCTGCTGTTCATTTTCGATGTGCCCAGTTCGCGGTTCACGAAGATGACGGGCACTTCGGCAATGCGGAAGCCGCATTGGTAGGCGGTGAACTTCATCTCTATCTGGAAGGCGTATCCCTTGAATTTGATTCGGTCCAGTCCGATGGTCTCCAGCACTTGTCGGCGGTAGCATTTGAATCCCGCCGTGGTGTCGTGGATGGGGAGTCCGGTGACGAAGCGCACGTACTTGGAGGCGAAGAACGACATCAAGACGCGTCCCATCGGCCAGTTCACGACGTTTACGCCGCTCACGTAGCGCGAGCCGATGGCTACGTCGTAACCCTCGTCGGCGCATTTGCCGTAAAGTCGGGGGAGGTCCTTCGGCGCGTGGCTGAAGTCGGCGTCCATTTCGAACACGTAGTCGTAGCGGTGCGCTATCGCCCATTTGAATCCGGCGATGTAGGCGGTTCCCAGTCCTAACTTCCCTTGGCGTTCCAGCATGAAGAGCCGTTCGGGAAACTCCTGTTGCATTCGCCGCACGATGTCGGCGGTTCCGTCGGGCGAGTTGTCTTCTACAATCAGGATGTGGAAACACTTCTCCAGCGCGAAGACCGCCCGGATGATGTTTTCGATGTTCTCCTTTTCGTTATAGGTCGGTATGATGATGATACTGTCGGATGTTTGCATAGATATAATAAGGTTTGTTGGTTATCGGATGCGTATGCCCTCCGCTTTTCGCAGGGGGATGGGACGGCAGGCTGTCCGGCTTTCCGCCGTCGGCTCATCGGCGAGTGTGCCCGCGGTGATGAGCGACAGGGCGTTCTTCAGCAGGTATTCGCGGGTGTCACCCAGCTCGTACCAAGGGTCGATGACTTGCCGTTCGGTCAGGTTGTATCGCGGAGCGATGCCTTCTCCGTAGTCGCCTTCGTGGCGGGCGTTGAATACGCGGGCCACCACCGGCCAGAGCGTAAACCCGTAGGCGGTGTTCTCGAACGCCTGCATCGCCACGTTCTTTCCCACGGTTTTTTCGCCCAGCAGCACCACGTTGTCGCTTCCCATCCAGGGCTTGAGTCCGTTGATGACCGCTTCGGAGGCCGAGGCGGTGTAGCTGCCGGTCAGGATGTATATCTTCTTCAGGTCGAGGTTGGCGTCGGCAAGTGCGGTGTCGAACGGATAGCTTACGCCCGCTTGCCCGTCCTTGTCGTTATACTCCAAGGTGATGAAGTCCTGTCCCAAAGCCGCCGCCGGAGCCAGCAAGCTGCCCAGCGCCTGTGCGCAGTGCAGGTAGCCTCCGGGGTTGTAGCGGAGATCCAGGATGAACGCGTCGGGCGACTGCGCCTTGAACTTGCCGAAGATTTGTTTCATCTGTTCGTTGTAAACGCTTTCCGTGCCGTCATTGTTGGGTCCGGTGGCAAATTCGTTGTACATCAGATAGGCTATCCGTCGGCCGTCCGCCTGATACACGCTGTCCACCATGAACGGGTTGATTTCCATGCTTACGGACGGGGCTACGGTGAGCGTGTCCGTCGCCTGCCAGGCATAGCCCCCTTCGGCGGCGACGATGCGGGCGGTGGCGAGGCGTACCGTGCCTCCTTGTTGCAGGGCGGTGTAGTTGTCGCTCGTGATGCGGCGGGCGTCGATGGCCGAAATCCAGTCGCCCCGTTTCAGTCCCGCCTGTGCGGCGGGCGACTGCGGCAGCACGTACAGCACCCGCGCGAAGGTGTGTGTGGTGGTTTGCAGAGGGTCGCTCACCAGTTCAAACTCGATGCCGTAGGTCGAGGTGCGCGTCAGCGTGAGTCCTCGCGCGGCTTCGGGGGCTTCGGCTTCGGGGGATTCCTCCATGTAGGAGTAGGGGTCGCCCTTGCCGTCCATCGCTTCCTTGGAGAGGAGGCTTTTGAAGAAGACGCTCCGTTCGGCAAAGTAGTCGTTCTCGTTTTCGATGGCGGGGATGTCGTTGTACCACAGATAGTTCTCTCTCATCACCTCTTCCATCCACATGCGGTCTTCGATGAGGGCGTAAAATTCGCCCGTGCGGTCTTCGCCGCACGAAGCGAGCAGCAGAAGCAGTCCGAGCAGGCCGGTATATCGCGAATGTTTCATATTTTTCTTTTTATGATTGAATTGCAAATCTATATATTTTTGAAAAAAAAATCGCATTTTTACGGAACAAATTTAGTGAAGATTTGTTTATTCTTTAACAGATGTTTGGTAAACGTTATAAAAACGACAGAATGATGAAGAATCGGCAATTGTTACTATGGGCGGTCGTGTCGGCGATGCTGTGCGGCTGCAGCGGAGAACTTCCCGAAGACCGGATTATAACGGTGGTGGACTATCTTCAAGCGGACTATCCGTACATTCACCTGTTGGAGTACGACCGGCGGGGCAGGCTGGTGAAGTATGGCGATACGGACATTGAGTACGACGGCAGGGTGATACGTATCAGCGAACCCCTAGTGTATTGCGATCCGAAGAGCGAACACCGGATTACGGAACTCCGCCGCACGCGCCGGGGGTATCGGGGGCGTTCCATCGGCAAGATGACGATAGGCGGTAAAGAGGTAATCGCCCTGCGTACTTCGGAGTATCGCGAGGTGGGCGACACGCTCATCGTGACTTGCCTCTATCAACCCCCGAACAGGCAGGACACCCTCCGCCGGGGCTGGGTGAAGTACATCTACGATGAAGAACACAACATCAAGGAGTTTTTTTCGGGCTACGCGGACGCGGGTGAAAACGAGCTGAACGCCTACGGATGGTTCGAGTACGAGAAAAACATCAGCTACGAGGCCAACCTGAATCTGCAAGGCTATTTGGTGAAGACAGAGGGGACGGATCATTTCTTCTACATGCTGCTCAATCTGTCCGAACGGGGGATGCGGCTGCCCGAACGCCTCCACTATACGTCCGATTGCAGCGAGGAGTCGTACGACGCCGGCGGATGGTTCCGTCAAATCGGCTATCTGGTCAATAAGGCGGAGGTGGTCACCGATGAAATCCGGGTGAAGTGCCGGTTGGAGTTTGAATACACCGTCCTGCTGCCCATTACTCCCATCGCCGACCCCGCTTACATCGGTAACGCCAACCGCTGGCTTCCGCCTATACGAGAGCGTCTAGAAAAATTAGAAGAGCAGACTCCGTTAACCCGTGCTTCAGTAATGTGGACTTATCTTCATTGAACGCGGCGATGAAGTCCGTGTGGCTGGCGAAGGCTTCGCGTGCCCGGCGGTAATGCTCCATGGCGGCGGCGGTTTGGCGGGTGACCAGTTCCACGTGGCCCGCGTTTATCCGGTCGGCGGGCTTGGGCGAGGGCTGTTCCAGCAGGAGGCGGTAATACTTCCGCGCTTCGTCGTACTTGCCCACGAGGAAGGAGCACCACGCGATGGCTCTTCGGGCGTTGTCGGGCTTCTTTTCAAGATACTCCACTTTGTAGAAGTAGGCGAGCGCCTCGTCGTAGCGGTGGAGCTGCGCGAGGCATTGGCCGATTTGCAGGGCGACGTTCAGGTTGTCGGGCTGCGCGGCTTCCGCCTTCCGGTAGTATTTCAAGGCTTCCTCCGGGTGTCCCGCCAGCTTGTGGCATTGCGCCAAGTGCTTGTTGGTCCAGAGGTTGTCGGGTGCCAGCAAGTCGGCGTGTCCGTAGTGGCGGATGGCTCCGTCGAAGTCTTTCTGCTTTTGGCGGATGTAGCCCGCTTTTTGGTACACCTCCGCGCGTTTCTCTCCCCTTTCCATCAGTCGGCGGTAGAGTCCGTACGCTTCGTCCGTGTATTCTTTCTGCATCAGATAGTCGGCCAGCTTCTTCAGGGTGTCGTCTTGCAGCAACGCTTCTTTCAGACAGTCGTTTTCCCACAGGTTGAACTTCCATCGGAAGATGTCCTCCTCCTCCGCGTGGCGCATCCGGAGCTTGAAAAACCGGTAGAGGTCCTGAATGTACTGGCGGCTGATGTTTTTCGGTTCCGTTCCGGCGGTCGGGTCCGGTCTGCCTCCGGCGGCTTGCACCTGTTCCTCCAGCTGTTGCAGGGAGAGTTGCCGCATGGCTTGCGGCATGTGCAGCATGGCGAGGCAGAACGAGTACTTGTCCGAGTTGCAGAACGCGTCGGATTGCGCTATCAGGCGAATCATCGAGCACGGCGTGTCGGCCGATTCTTTTTGGAGCGGGGCGAGTTCCGGGCGGTTGAGGTCGAACGGATAGAACCAGTGCGACATCCGGTGGAAGAAGGGGTAGTGCTTGAGCTGGGCGAACGAGCTCATGTACACGTCGGCGCCCGCCATCTGCCATTCGCCCATCTCGCGCAGCTTGTCCGTCATGCCGCTCTTGTCCATCCATTCCTCCCATTCGGGGTTGCGGTCTTCGCCGTCTTCCGGCTCGTTGAAACGGAATTTCGGGTCGTTCATCTGGCGGGTGTTCTTCATCATTTCGGGGATGATTTCCTCGCGCATCTTCCGGTCTATTTCCTGCGTTTCGCGGGTGATGAGCAGCTGCATCTGCACGGTGTAGAGGTTGCGCCGGAAGCCGTCTTCCCCGGCGAGGAGCGCGAGGCGCGCTTGCAGTGCGGGGTAGAGTCGTATCCGCCGTTCGTGCTTGGACAGGGCGATGACAAGTCCCGCGATGGCCCGTTGGTTCACCTGCGGATGGTCGTGGCGGTAGGCTTCGAGCAGGAAGGACAGTTTGGCGGCGTCGAACGCCCGCAGCAGGCTCAGGGTGGCTGCGCTCACCATCACGGCGAGGTCGTCGGTGTTCACCAGCACGGAGTGGAGCAGGGCGTTGGCTTCCCCGGCCTCGGTGTCCGTCCACGCCACGGTGGTCCATGTCTTGTCGAACAGTTCGGTCAGCGTCTCTTCGCGCAGCTGTCCGATGCGTTCCGTTTCCGTCCGGCGGCGTTTCTCGTCGGGGTAAAGCAGGGGAGCGGTGCTCATGTCCTCGGTGCATGCCTCCAGCGTCAGTTGCATCTCGGCGTAGGTCTTGGGCGGTTGCAGGTCGAAGGTCCGGATGCGGTCGTAGAACAGGCCGCTCGTTTTCTGCGCCTTCAGGGCGATGTCGGTCTGTTCCGTCAGCTCGTAGGCCGTGCGGAGCGTCTGTCGGAAGAAGTCCTCGCGGGCGGGGTCTTCCAGTCCCTGCGCGGCGTATTGCAGCATGTAGCCGTAAGCCGTCAGCGTGTTCTCTATCCGGTTTTGCAGTTCCCATCGGTTGGTCTGCGTGGCGATGGCCCGGAGCTGGGTCAGTGCTTCTTTCAGTCGGCCGTCGTCCAGCAGGATGATGATGTCATTGATTCCTTCGTGCATGTTGGGTTTTTGTTAGGTTTTCCGTTTCGTGCACAAAGATACGATTTCTGCACCTCGCTTGTCAAGTCTTGCGGAAAATTTGTTTGTTAAAAAGTGTTCGTTCTGGTACGCGCCGGTCTTTGCCGCCGCTTTTCCCGTTTTCGCCGCGGCGAAAACGGGGGGAGGACCGCTTCTTGTGTTCCGGGGCGTGCGGCGCGGCGCGAACTTCCGCTTTCGGCATCCGTTTCGGGGTTCGGAGGATTTCAGATTTCAGATTTCAGTTAGAATTTCGCGTGGTTACGAGAGTAAAGATAATTTACTATATATATAATAT
>CAYXZF010000043.1:0-20386 GCA_964469845.1 uncultured Phocaeicola sp. | reverse complement strand
ATATTTATCTATTTGAGAAACAATTAATTGTGAATTTACTGAATATCCCTATTTATCAGGAGAATTATTGCCCTATCGACAATCAATGTTGCCGTAAAGATTCGTTTTCCCATCCTAAAAGAAAACCAAGAAAACTATCAAATCTATTTTGAGGAAATTGCTAATAAATCATTCTTTTTATATTGATTGCTATACGTTTCTTTGAAGTGATTGATAAAATGAACGCACAAGCACGTGTGGAAGAATACCTATTTATTATAAATAAGCCGGAATACAGAAACATATCACCTATCATTGCACGAGTCAAAAAGATGATTATAAATACAGCTATACTTGCCCCTAAATTGGGGCAGAACCAGGTAAAAGTAGGAAAAGATAGGCAAAAAGGAAATCTACCATCATCTTTATTTGCTTTGTCTCGCTCTCTTTGTACTCTCGCATTTCTGCTTTATAAGATTGCTCTTCTAATTCTCCTACAGGTGAACATATTTCATTAATTCTCTATTTAGCTATAAAAAATAGAATTAGAACATAAGAATTAGAAGGAATTTGCTTACCTTTGCATCGTAAGTATAAGCTTTGGCAGAATTTTATAAAAGTAATAGACAAAGCTAAAGAAGCTTGCATTAACGTTGGTCAGCAAGTTGAAGAGGTGCCGAACGTCAAATAGATGACATCATGCTTACACGTTATGCTTGCTATCTTGTGGCACAAAATGGCGACCCTCGTAAATCGCAAATAACCTTTGCGCAGACATACTTTGCAGTACAGACACGTAGGGCGGAGCTTGTAGAAAAACGCATCTTGGAAGTTGAATGTGTAAAAGCGCGAACAAAATTACAGGAAACGGAACGTAAACTATCCGGCATTCTGTATGAGCGTGGCATCAATGATAAAAGTTTTGCTCTCATTCGTTCCAAAGGTGATCAAGCCTTGTTCCGACTCAATACATCGTATGTTGAATACGAAGGCTTCTTCAAAAGAATATAAACGATAAAGGCAGGTGGCTATATCCATTAGCATGGGGTAGCTACCGATAAAACAAACTTACCCATATCTGTTCCGAAATAGTCAACGGCACAATACACAGCCATTCAAGGCAAAGGAACTTTACTCCCCCACAAGTCGTATGAAAGAACCTGAAAAATAATACTCAAAGAAATACCAAACGAAATATAAACAAACTCTAAGTTTTCTTTATAAAGAAGACAACTAATTTTTGCATCGCGATATATAGCTTCGGACTTATCTTCATTAAACCTTTAGCATATTTTTTCCAAACATCAATAAAAATAAGTACCTCTTCAACAGAATAGTTATTTCTAAGAAGAAGTCTTATAGTGCGTTTCATTTGCTTGAATGAAACAGCGAATAATATTTTATTCTTTTTATTTTCAGGAATATCCGATGCAAACAACGGCAGATACTTGCGATGTTTGGAGAAAACATAAAGTCTGGCTTCCGCATAAAGTCTGTTACGATTTCCTCTTGAATTATGTGTCAGCAATACAGAATTTACGACATAGTTCTTGTAACCATTTTCTATTGCTTGCAGACAAATGTCGTAATCATATCCATGAAAACCTTCTAAAGTTTCATCAAATTTTATTCTGTTCAAACAGCTTGCCTTACAACATAAAAAGACCCCATCAAGTAAAACTACTTCACTTTTATTATTTTTAAGCGTGCTATGCATCTTTCCACAATGAATCAAATAAATCTGCGGTTGGAAAGCAGTCCAATTACAGGGTGTATCAGAAGCCATACGTCCGCCAGCTACTCCTACCAATCCTGCATCAGGATGTGTTTCAAAAAAATCAATAATAGATACATCCCATTGAAGAGTAACAAAAGTAACATCTTCGTGAACAAAACAAAGAATATCCCCATCAGCCAAAGACACACCTTTGTTATAAGCTGCGGTTAAGGAATAGTCATTGCGAGTATTATCAATCCCTATCAATTGATAATCTTTTATGGTTCTTTTCAAACTTTCTCGCAAATCAGCGTATTTTTTTATATCATGAAAACACGTTATTATAGAAATTTTGGATGTACCTTTCATCGTTTACTATATGAATTTTTATTAAATACAAATTATATTATCCTTCCCGGTTCGCCAATATGATTCTGTAACATTTCTCCGCGTCGAATCCTCTTGCCTGAGCATATTCTTCTGCCATGATACGTAACATTTCGGGAGTTCCCAACAAGCGTTTAAAGTTTTTACAACCTTCTTCCATACCTACTTTTTGAAAACGAATTCGATTCAAGTCTATTATTTCTATTTTTACCTTTTCCAAGGTGTCTTGAAAAAGAATATTACCACGAGAATAATCACGATGTATCCATCCCAACTCGTGAATTTGTGCAGTAACTTGAGCTATAGCCTTCAATATCCTTTCTTGATTAGGATAATTTCCACTCATCAAATGCGCATAAGTATAAGGACATTCCGATTTCAAACAGACATAGAAACTTCGGTTAAAAAAAAGACCATTTCTTTGCGTATAATACGCCACGGGAGCAGGAGTTCCAATACCTTTATCCAACAGCATCTGCGCATAGTGATAAGAGCGATATGCCTTGGAGGGACGAATCACCCCATACACCAATCGGTTAATGAAGTTAGGTCTATGAAAAGACTTTACTACTAAGGTAATTCCTTCAAATTTCATTTCTCTCAATTCGTTACGACCTTTATAGATAACTTTTCCTTCACCATTATCCCATAGAGTAGGAAGTTGCTCCATATAATCCTTCAACTGAGAATATTCGGGATTAATAAATACGGTTTCCATTTTAAATTTTATCTAATCCTTTGGTAAATTTCAACCAATAGTATTTCAGAGGGTTAGTGTATTTCAATTGTTTCCAAGGGCGGCTACCATGCGGACGGTGAAGTACAGGCAGATTAATAAACAAATAGTTATGAAATCCTTTCTTCAACGATTCGTGCGAAATGGTTACATCAAACCAATTCTTGGCAGCATCAAGTTCATGAAAATCGAATGCACGGAGAAATGCAGGAGTGAGCAGTGTGCAACAGAAGCTGAAACGCTTCTTCTCGTCATACACTTTAGGATTACGCCCCTTGGCATAGAGGTAAGGAAAGTTGATGTTCCCTTCGTTATCGGTAGTAATTGCAGCAGCCATTCCACAATCTTTCCGTTCCTTAGCTCCATCAAACAATGCTTGTAAAGTATCGGACTTCACTGTTACGTCCGATTCTACGATAAGCAAACCGGCATCTGCATCAATGGCTTCCCGTTGTGTTTTTTGTAACACCAGCAAATAGTTGGGAGAGGGATGGTCAGTCAAATCTGAAAGATTAATAAGCCGAAAGCCCAATTCCTTAGAAGCCAGTTCCAGACGAAGGGTATTTTCATCGGTACTGAAATCATTATATATAGTATAAGTATAGGGAACCTTGATATCCGATCCTAAAATGGCTTTCGCTGTATCAAGTGTAGAATCAATGGAATCCTTTACCGGAGTGATAATATGTAGTTGTTTCATTATGAATATTTATATAGTTTCAATTATAGGGATTACCCCTGAGTTTCTTTTCTCAACCTCTCCCATTCTTCCTTCGTTCGTTTCCACCGTTTGTGTGTCCAAAGCCAACAAGAGGGGTCGTTGGTAATCATCTCTTGCAGTAACTGCGTGAACCGATCTGTCAGTTCATAGTCGGGCACTTGCTTGGCACAATGGGCCAAAGGCTTAAAAGCACAATGATAATGTCCGCGCTTAGGGCGTGTCACCTCGGCATAATAAATCAAAGCGTCCACCTGCTTTCCAATCTTCTCTGTCCCGATAAATACGGGTGTTTCGCGATGGAAGAAATCACACCAGTGATGAATGCTGTTCCATTTGGGTGCCTGATCGGAAATAAAACCGATAATGGCCTTTTGGTTGTTGCGGCGCATTTCGATGATTTTCCGCAGCGTCTCTTTCATCGGGATACATACTCCACCAAACTGATTGCGAAGACGGAGAAAGAGTCTGTCAACGGCTTTGTTACGCAACGGATGATAGATTTGTCCGCACTTCACGTCTGCCGAAACCCAATAGGGGAGCGAAGCAATCCATTCCCAATTACCATAATGCCCCAAGTAGACGAAGCAGAATTTCTTGTCTTCCTGATCCATCGCCTTTACAATGTCGTCCACACCACTGAAGGTCATCCGCCTCATCATTTGATGTTTCGACATAGACATCTGCTTGACGGTCTCTACCACATAGTCGCAAAACCAAGCATAAAACTCTTTCTCGATGCGGATAATTTCCTTTTCGCTCTTTTCCGGAAAAGAACCCGTCAGATTTTGTCGGACTACCTGCCGACGATAACGCACCACGTAATAAAGCGGGTAATAAAGAATATCGCTCACCCGATAGAGAACCTGCAATGGCAATAGCGAGAGCAGATACCACAGCGCAAACGAAAGATTATAAACGATGTTCATCATGCTTTTCTTCTTTTGAAACTACAAATCTATGCAAAGTTTTTCATTCAACCAATTATTATTCGCTAAAAAGTGCCTACCTTTGTATCAGACAGAAACAAGAAGAAGTATGAAAATAATTATCGACAACAAGATACCTTATATAAAAGAGGCGGTAGAGCGGATAGCCGACAAGGTGGTTTACCTGCCGGGAGGGGCTTTTACACCGCAAGAGGTGAAAGACGCCGATGCTTTGATAGTCCGCACACGGACGATTTGCAATCGGGAACTTTTGGAAGGAAGCCGGGTGAAGTTCATCGCGACAGCCACCATCGGATTTGACCATATCGACACGGACTATTGCCGCGAAGCGGGCATTACGTGGACCAACTGCCCCGGATGCAACGCCGGTTCGGTGGAACAATACATACACTCGGTGCTTTTGCTCTTGAAGCGGAAAAAAGGATTGAATTTGAAAACGGCTACATTGGGTGTCGTCGGAGTAGGTCATGTAGGAAGCCGAATAGTACAAATGGCACGGTCGATGGGAATGAAAGTACTGTTAAACGACCCTCCGCGTGCCGACCGAAAGGAAGACGGATACTCGGAACTGGCGGAACTGGCTCGGAAATGTGACGTCATTACTTTCCACACTCCTTTGACCCGGGAAGGTAAATACCGCACCTTCCATTTAGCTGACGATACTTTCTTCCATTCCTTGCAACGGACACCTTATTTAATAAACAGCAGCCGAGGCGAAGTAGTGGATACCGAAGCGTTGCTCCGTGCGATGAATACCGGAAAAGTAAGAGGAGCTGTCATAGACACTTGGGAACACGAGCCGGACATCCACCGGGAACTGTTACAAAAGGCTTTCATCGCCACGCCACACATTGCCGGCTATTCAGCGGACGGTAAGGCAAACGCCACCCGCATGTCGCTCGAAGCTCTTTGCCGATTCTTCAACATCAAGACGGACTTCCACATCATTCCCCCGACCTACCCGGACATCCGATTTTCGGAAGACCCGGAAGAAGCGTACTTACAGGCATACGACCCGACCGGAGATAGTGAACGACTGAAAACAGAACCCGAAAAGTTTGAATGGTGGAGAGGAAACTATCCGTTGAGAAGAGAAATATTTTAGTCGGACAAGTTGAATAACGGCAAGTAAAAAGAGGATTTTCGGCAGTTTTGGTGCACATAAATCAAAAAAATGTGCAAAAAAAAGCATTTAATCGTCTGATTATTTGCTCAACTAAATAAATATTTATTCCTTTGCACTCGCTTAAATAACAAAAGAAATCAATTTATTAACTAAAATTTAAAAAGTTATGTCTGAAATTGCATCAAGAGTAAAAGCTATTATCGTAGATAAGTTGGGCGTAGAAGAATCAGAAGTTACATTGGAAGCCAGCTTCACAAATGATTTGGGTGCTGATTCATTGGATACCGTAGAATTGATTATGGAATTCGAAAAGGAATTCGGTGTTTCTATTCCCGATGATCAGTCTGAAAAGATTGCCACTGTAGGTGAAGCTATTGCTTATATTGAAGCTAACGCAAACTAATTTATTCCCTCTTAGTTTTACAAATGGAATTAAAGAGAGTAGTAGTAACAGGTCTTGGTGCTCTTACTCCGGTCGGTAATACCGTTGCCGAAACTTGGGAAAACCTTGTAAACGGAGTAAGCGGAGCAGGACCTATTACTCATTTCGATGCGTCCAAGTTCAAAACACAATTCGCTTGCGAAGTGAAAGGCTTCAACGCAAATGACTTCCTTGAACGCAAGGAAGCGCGTAAGATGGACTTGTACACCCAGTACGCCATCGCAGCCGCCAAAGAAGCGATTAGTGATTCTGCTATGGACCTCGACAACGAAGACAAGACCAGAATTGGTGTGATTTTTGGTGTAGGAATCGGCGGTATCCGTACTTTCGAAGACGAAATGATCGGATATGCCGGCACAAAGGATACCATCGGTCCGAAGTTTAATCCGTTCTTTATTCCGAAGATGATTGCAGACATCGCCTCCGGCCATATCTCAATCATGTACGGTTTCCACGGTCCCAACTTCACCACCACATCCGCATGTGCTTCCTCATCCAACGCCATCGCCGATGCGTTCAACTATATCCGTTTGGGTAAAGCGAACGTCATTGTAACCGGCGGTGCCGAAGCAGCCATTTCGGCCGGTGGAGTGGGCGGTTTCAACGCCATGCACGCTCTGTCTACCCGCAATGACGACCCCACTCATGCTTCTCGTCCGTTCAGCGCCAGCCGCGACGGATTCATCATGGGCGAAGGTGCCGGCTGCCTGGTTTTGGAAGAACTTGAACATGCCAAGGCACGCGGTGCGAAAATCTACGCCGAATTGGTAGGCGCAGGCTTGTCGGCCGACGCTCATCACCTCACCGCTTCCCATCCCGAAGGTTGGGGTGCCAAGTTAGTGATGAAGAACGCGCTGGAAGATGCCAACCTGAATCCGGAAGATATTGATTACATCAATGTTCACGGAACCTCAACTCCGGTAGGCGATGTTTCGGAAGTGAAGGCTGTGAAAGAAGTCTTCGGCGAACATGCCTACAAGTTGAACATCAGTTCTACCAAGTCGATGACGGGTCACTTGCTCGGTGCTGCCGGCGCGGTGGAAGCCCTCATCAGTGTTCTGGCAGTGAAGAACGACATTGTTCCTCCAACCATCAATCACGAAGAAGGTGACGATGACGAAAACATCGACTACAACCTTAACTTCACATTCAACAAGGCTCAGAAGCGCGAAGTTCGTGCCGCACTGAGCAATACGTTCGGTTTCGGTGGACACAATGCATGTGTAATCATGAAAAAATACGCTGAATAATCGTGTTTGGCAATACTATTGATAGGATAAGGCTTCTTTTCAACAAGGATAAGGAGTCTTATCTTTGTTTTTATCGGATGATGGGATTCTATCCGCACAACATCCAATACTATGAACAGGCTTTGCTGCATAAATCTACGGCGGTGAAGTCTGAAAAAGGTCGTCCGCTCAATAATGAACGGTTGGAGTTCTTGGGTGATGCCATCCTCGACTCCGTAGTGGCCGATATCGTCTACAAAAAGTTTGAAGGCAAGCGTGAGGGATTCCTCACCAATACCCGCTCGAAGATTGTTTCACGCGAAAGTTTGAACCGCGTGGCCGAACAGATTGGCTTGAACAAACTGATAAAGTACTCCACCCGCCAGTCTGCCCACAACAACTACATGGGCGGCAATGCGTTCGAAGCCTTGATAGGAGCCATCTATCTGGACAGAGGATATAATGCCTGCAAGTATTTCCTTGAAAACCGCATCATCGGCACGTACATCAACTTGGACAAGATTTCACGCAAGGAGGTCAATTTCAAGTCGAAGCTGATAGAGTGGACACAAAAGAATCGGGTGGAAATCAGCTTTGAACTGCTGAATCAGACTGTGGACGAGTTTAACAGCCCTCTTTTCGAGAGCGAGATTTTGCTGGAAGGCGTCCATGCCGGCAAGGGCAAGGGATATTCCAAAAAAGAATCGCAGCAGGAAGCCTCGCGCCTTACGCTGAACAAAATCAAGAAAAATTCTCATTTTGTGGAAAGCGTATTGGCAGCCAAGGAGCTTCACAAAGCCACCGAAGAGTACACTTCATCGGATAACCCGCTACCTACGGAAGAAGAAAATGCCACGGTAACGGAGTTTATCCGCCGACCGGACGATTTGGAGAAAATCATCAGCGAAGCCGAAGAGGCCGCATTCCAGAGATGAAACAACTTGATGGGGCTGTATTGAAATGAAAAGATACGTTCTAAATGTTTATTTCGATACAGCCCCATTCTTTTTTCCGCCTTCTTGTCCGTACATCAACCGAAGCAAATACCCATTCGTTTTCCTTGCACGATAAGGTCGTGGTTCTCGCTCACCAACTTCAACTTTCCCGCCACTTCCTCCAAAGGAATGGAAGTTATTTCAGCGCCTTTCAACGCCACCATGCGGCCGAAGCGTCCGTTGGCTATCAACTCTGTGGCATGACCTCCCATGCGAGTGGCGAGGTTGCGGTCGAAAGCCGTCGGCGAACCTCCCCGCTGAATGTATCCAAGCACCGTTTCGCGCGTTTCAAATCCCGTTTCATATTCTATTTCCCGGGCAATGTACTCGGCGGCTTTCTTACCGTCTACGGTAGGAATTCCTTCGGCCACCACCACGATGGAATAGGGTTTGCCTTTTTTCAAGCGTTCGATAATGGTATTTCCGATGTTACGGATATTGTAGGGAAGTTCGGGAATCAGAATAATGTCGCCACCGCCCGCCATTCCTGAATGGAGGGCAATCCATCCGGCCTTGTGTCCCATCACCTCAATCACCATGACACGCTGGTGCGAACTGGCGGTGGAGTGCAGCCGGTCGATGGCATCCGAAGCGATGGATACCGCCGTATCAAATCCAAAAGAGAAGTCGGTGCCCCACACATCGTTGTCAATCGTTTTGGGAATGCCCACCACATTGACACCGGCTTGCGCCAACTTGGCCGCCGTCTTCTGAGTGCCGTTTCCTCCGATGCACACGATGCAATCCAGTTGCAGTTCGTTGATATTCTTGATCATCAGCACCGCCTTGTTTTCCGAATTGCCGGACGAACGTTTTTTGAACGGCTTTTCTCTCGAAGTACCCAAAATCGTTCCTCCCATATTCAGCAAACCGCTAAGTTCCTTGTCCGTCAGCGGCACCACATCGTTGTCCAATAATCCTCGAAATCCGCTATGGATTCCATACACTTCCATTCCGTAATGATTGATGGCTGTCTTACAAACTCCTCTGATAGTGGCGTTTATTCCCGGACAGTCGCCTCCCGATGTCAAGATACCTATTTTCATAGTTTTCGTAATTTTAATGGTCACACTTTTTCGACCGTAAAGATAAGAAAAAACCGAAGCACTTGTCATCGGCAGCCGACATTTTTTACGCTTCCGTAACACCTTGTGAAAACTTTTTTCGTGTCCGTCCCGAAAAGCTCCCCGTGTTTTTTTTAAACTCCTCGGCGTTTTAAAAAAATACCGCCGCGTTTTCAAAAAACGCCGAAGCGTTTCGGCAAGCCCAATCCGTCTGCCCCGACTTCCCCCAAGAAGCGAAGAATAAAAAGAAATGTATAAAATGATAAAAAAAAGGATAGAATGACGGGGATTAATGGATAAAAAGCTATTTTTGCACCTATATATAATTAATGTGGAAAAGTGAAAAGATGAACGAAACAAAACTTATTGGCACATTTTTCAAGTTCAGACAAAAAGCGATAGCCCGATATACCACTCAGGCCGAGGCTATTCAAGAACAAGTGCTCCGCAGCCTGATAAACAAGGCGGAAAAAACGGAGTGGGGAAAGGAACATGACTATCCTACCATACAGAATTACGAAACTTTCCAACAACGGGTGCCCGTACAGACATACGAAGAAATCAAAGGATATGTAGACCGGATGCGACACGGCGAGAATGACGTGCTGTGGCCGGGACAGGTGGTGTGGTACGCCAAGTCGTCGGGTACGACAAACGACAAGAGCAAATTCATCCCCGTCAGCAAGGAAGGACTGCAAAACGTACACTATGCCGGCGGACGGGATGCCGTGGCACTCTATCTGCAACGCTATCCCGAAAGCCGAATCTTCGCGGGACGGACACTGATACTGGGCGGCAGTCACACCCCCAACTATAACCTGAAGCACAGTCTGGTGGGCGACCTCTCCGCCATCCTCATCGAAAACATCAACCCGCTGGTAAACCTTATCCGGGTGCCCGAAAAAAAAATCGCACTGTTGAGCGACTTCGAGGAAAAGATGGAAAAAATCGCACGCGTGGCGATGGACAAGAACATTACGAACATCTCCGGCGTTCCCTCATGGATGCTGGCCGTCATCAAGCGGGTAATGGAACTGAAAGGAACGGACAATCTGGCGGAAGTGTGGCCCAACTTGGAAGTCTTCTTCCACGGCGGAGTGGCCTTTACACCTTATCGCGAACAGTACAAGCAGATAATCCGCAGCAGCAAGATGCATTATATGGAAACATACAATGCCAGCGAAGGCTTCTTCGGACTTCAAAACGACCCGGCCGACCCCGCCATGATGCTGATGATAGACTACGGCGTGTTTTACGAATTCCTGCCGATGGACGAGTTCGACTCCCCCCATCCGCACATCGTGCCGCTTGCCGGAGTGGAAACAGGCAAGAATTACGCCATGCTCATCAGCACCGCCTGCGGACTGTGGCGATACATGATTGGCGACACGGTGAAGTTCACCTCAAAACACCCTTACAAGTTTATCATCACCGGACGGACCAAGCACTTCATCAATGCCTTTGGCGAGGAATTGATGGTAGACAATGCCGAACAAGGCCTTGCCCGCGCCTGTCGGGAAACCGGAGCGCAGGTAGCCGAATACTCGGCAGCCCCCGTATTTATGGACGCCGACGCCAAGTGTCGTCACCAGTGGCTGATAGAGTTTGCCGTAATGCCCGACTCCGTGGATAAGTTCGCGCAAATTCTGGATACCGCCCTGCAAGAAATCAATTCGGACTACGAAGCCAAGCGTCACAAGAACATCACCCTCCAACCGCTGGAAATCGTGGTGGCGCGCCCCAACCTCTTCCACGACTGGCTGAAGGGAAAAGGCAAATTGGGCGGTCAGCACAAAGTGCCCCGTCTGAGCAACTCGCGCGAGTATATAGAAGAAATGTTAATACTGAACCGATAACATGAAGATTTGGACCAAATATCAAGGATTTCTGCTCGGCATGTGGATCATGCTCGCCCATTCGTGCGCCAGCATGGGAACCCCCGACGGCGGACCGTACGACGAGGAACCTCCCAAGTTTGTGGGAAGTACGCCCAAACTGAATGCCACGAACAACAAAAAGCAGAAAATAGAACTGGAATTTGACGAGTTCGTCAAGCTGGAGAAACCGTCCGAAAAAGTGGTGGTTTCGCCTCCGCAACTGGAACAGCCCGGCATAAAGGTCAATGGAAGAAAGGTGGTAGTGGAACTCATGGACAGCCTGAAAGAGGCTACCACCTATACCATCGACTTCGCGGATGCCATCGTAGACAACAACGAAGGCAATCCGATGGGAAACTTTACCTATACCTTTTCGACCGGTACCGCCATCGACACGATGGAAGTGGCGGGAACCGTACTCAACGGTGAAGACCTGGAACCCATCAAGGGGATTCAAGTGGGACTGCATAAAAACTTAAACGACACCGCCTTCACGACACTTCCCTTCGACCGCGTGTCGCGAACAGACAGTCGCGGACGCTTCCGCATCCGAGGAGTGGCACCGGGAAAATATCGCATCTTCGCCTTAATGGACGGAAACCAAAACTACTTGTACGACTCGAAGACGGAAACGGTGGCATTCGGCGACTCCATCATCATCCCCTCCATGATACCTGCCACCCGACAGGACACCCTCTGGAAAGATTCGCTGACCATCGACACCATCCGAACCGTCGGCTACACCCGATTCTTGCCCGACAACCTCTTGCTGAGAGCATTCAAAGAAACCAATACACGCCAATACCTCGCCAAGAGCCAACGTGACAAGGAAAACCATTTCATCTTGAAATTCAGTGCAAAAGCCGACACGCTGCCCACCCTGAAAGGACTGAACTTCAACGAACGAAACGCCTTTGTCATCGAAGCCAACGAAGGAAACGACTCCATCTGCTACTGGATAAAGGATTCGCTGGTCTATCGCATGGATACGCTCGAAGTGCAGTTGAACTATCTCTACACCGACACATTGGAACAATTGATTCCAAAAACAGACACCCTCTACCTCGCCAACAAGCTGACCAAAGCCCAACGCGAAAAACTGCAAAAAGAGGCGGACGAAAAGAAGGAAAAGGAACGTAAGAAAAAGGAAAAGAAAGGAGAAACCATCCGTGAAGAAACCCCTTTCCTCGCCATGAAAGTAGATGCGCCTTCCTCAATGGACATCTATCGCAACATCCTTCTTTCGTTCGAAGAGCCGGTGGCCAAGATAGATACCTCCGCCATCCATTTGAGCGTGAAAGCCGATACGCTGTGGACAGATACACCTTTCATCCTGCAAGCCGACACGTTGGTGCACAGACAATACGAGATACTCACCGAATGGGAACCCGACAAAGAATATCAGTTAAAGATAGACTCGGCAGGCATCACCGGCTTATATGGACTTCATACCGACAAGGTGGAGCAAACGCTGAAAATAAAGAAGCCGGACGAATACGGCACGCTGCTACTGAATATAAAAGGAGTGGATCCGGGCGCGATAGTGGAACTGCTGGACAACAGCGGAAAGGTCATTCGCCGGCAAACGGTCAGCGAAGAATCTACGGCTGATTTCTATTACCTGAATCCGGGCACCAAATACTACGTCCGTATGTTTGAAGACCGCAACGGAAACGGCGTGTGGGACACCGGAAACTATGCCGCCGGACAACAACCCGAAGAAGTCTACTACTTCCCGAAAGTATGGGAAATGAAAGCCAACTTCGAGTTTGAAGAGACATGGGACGTACATGCCACTCCGCCGGACAAACAGAAACCGGACGAAATCAAGAAACAAAAGCCCGAAGAAGAAAAGAAAATAAAAGACAGAAACAAAGAACGAGCCAAAAAACTGGGTAGATGAAAAGAATAATAGGAATCATACTGTGTATATGGAGCGCATGCTTTGCATCGCTCCACGCACAGTGTGCCGCCAAGAATGAAGCGATACAGCCCGGCGAACAACTCACCTACGAACTGAAGTTCAACTGGAAATTCATCTGGGTAAATGCCGGCAAAGCCCAAATGGAGTTGAAACCTGTCACCTATCGAGGAATGCCCTGTTATCAAACCACCCTGCTGGCTGTAAGCAACAGCAAAGTGGATTTATTTTTCAAGATGCGCGACACACTGACTTGCATCACCACCGAGCGGCTGGAACCGGTCTATTTCCGAAAAGGAGCGGAAGAGGGCAGCCGATATACCATCGACGAAGTTTCTTTCGATTTCAAGGAAGGAAAGTGCATCGTAGACCAGCATCGCATCCGGCCGGGACACCAAACCGTAGCCTCCAAAGACACTTTGGAACAATGCGTGTTCGACATGCTGAGCATCCTTCTGCAAGCCCGCTCGTTCGACCCTACCGATTATAAGAAAGGCGACAAAATCCTTTTCCCGATGGCCACAGGAACCAAGGTAGAAGAACAGACACTGATTTATCGGGGCAAGAAGAATTTCAAGGCCGAGAACAACGTAAAATACCGTTGTCTGGTTTTCTCGTTGGTGGAATATGATAAAAAAGGCAAAGAAAAGGAAGTCATCACTTTCTACGTTACCGACGACAAAAACCACCTGCCTGTCCGTCTGGATTTATTCCTGAATTTCGGTTCCGCCAAGGCTTTCCTGCAAACCATCGAAGGAAACCGTCATCCGCTCACCTCAATCATCAAATGAGGTGCTGCGGCATGAACCATCCCTCCCGTTCCTTGTTATAACAGGAACCAAATCCAAACGATTATGAACATTACATTCAAAGGAAATCCAGTCACATTGGCGGGAGCTTTCATCGTAGCCGGCGACAAGGCTCCCAATTTCTCGCTCGTCAAAAATGACCTGAGTGAATATACGTTGGAGGATGCCGACGGAAAGTTTCTGATTCTGAACATCTTTCCGAGTCTGGACACGGGCGTGTGCGCCGCCACCGTCCGACAATTCAACAAGATGGCAGCCACACTTCCCGATGTCACAGTGCTCTGCATCTCGAAAGACCTGCCGTTTGCACAGAACCGTTTCTGTGTGTCCGAAGGCATCGACCGGGTCATCACCCTTTCCGACTTCCGCCCGACCTCCAGCTTCGGCGAAGAGTATGGCGTACTCATCACCAACGGACCGATGCGCGGACTGCTTGCCCGCGCCGTGATAGTCATCAATCCGAAAAGAAAAGTCATCTTCTCGGAGCTGGTTTCGGAAATTACACACGAACCGAACTATGACGCAGTGTTGGATATGCTGAAACAATAAACCTCCATATTAAAACAACCGAGTGCTAAACAAATAGCTGTTATCGCCTTGTTACGACACGATAACAGCTATTCGTTTATTCCGTTTCTCACGGATTAAAGTCCCAACGTGGCCGAAATCTCCAGCATCCGCTGAATGGGCTTCACAGCTTCACGGGCAACTTCGGCATCGACCGTTACTTCCGGCCATTCGTACTTCAAGGTGTTGTAAAGCTTTTCCAGTGTGTTCAAACGCATAAAATTGCATTCGTTGCAGGCACAGGTGCTGTCTTCGGGCGGCACGGGGATAAAGTTCTTTTCAGGACACTGCTTGCGCATCTCATGAAGGATGCCGCTTTCGGTAGCTACCAGAAAATCTTTTTTCGGACTGTTAATGGCATGTTTCAACAAGCCGGCGGTGGAGGCAACCTTGTCCGCCAATCGGGCTACCGCACCCTTACATTCGGGATGAACCAGCACATCAGCATCCGGATATTCCTTTTTCAGTTCGAGAATCTTTTCCACCGAAAATTGTTCGTGTACATGACACGCTCCGTTCCAAAGAAGCATCCGGCGGTTGGTTACGCCATTGATATAATTGCCCAGATTCCGGTCTGGACCGAAAATTATCTTTTCTTCCTCGGGGAAACTTTCCACTATCTGTTTGGCATTGGTCGAAGTCACCACTACATCGGTCACGGCCTTGACGGCAGCCGTAGTATTGACATACGAAATAACCGTATGGTCGGGATGCTCTTTGACAAACTGCGCAAACTTATCGGCGGGACAACTGTCTGCCAACGAACATCCGGCATTGAAGTCGGGAATCAAAACTTTTTTGTCCGGACAGAGTACCTTGGCTGTTTCGCCCATGAAATGTACGCCGCACATCACAATGATGTCCGCATCTGTCTTAGCCGCCCATTGCGCCAAGGCGAGACTATCGCCCACAAAGTCGGCTACGTCTTGAATCTCTCCGCTTTGGTAGTAGTGGCCCAGAATAACGGCGTTCTTCTCTTTACGTAACTTGTCGATTTCCGCCTTCAAGTCAAGGTTCTTGTCCACTTCTTCGGTAACATACCCCTTTTTCAACCATTCCTCTTTCTTCATAATTTATATATTTTATTTTTTCTTTTTAAAAAAGAGTTTATAATGATGATAATTGTCGGTTAATAGTGTTGGTAAAAATCTCCTTAAATTCTTGCCGGATAAGTTATTCCATCAAGGGTTTCGGTTATCAAGAAACAATAAACAGGCTTACATGCTGATAATGGCGATTTTACTTATTCTATCAACAATCGGTTAATAACACGCAAAGTTAAAAACTTTATGGTTATTCACATCCAAAAAACTCGTGAAAATGTGTTGATAGTGAGTGTTTTCTTTTTGGCTATCTTTTTTGGAGAGTTCATAAGCGAGGTGCTATATACGGTTTTTCGGAATGTGCAAGGATTATTTTTCAAAAAATATACCCTTGTATTTTACAGGTTTTCAACAGTTATCAACAGGGTTATGAGAATAAGTTAGTATCTTTGAGGCTGAAAAGTAAAAAACAAAAACGAATATGAGAAAACTTAAAATAACGGAACTGAACCGCCTGACGGTGGACGAGTTCAAGCAGGCAGAGAAACTGCCGTTGGTGGTAGTGCTCGACGAGGTGCGCAGCCTTCATAACATCGGTTCGGTATTCCGCACTTCGGACGCTTTCTTGGTAAACCGTATTTATTTGTGCGGCATTACCGCCACGCCTCCCCATCCCGAAATGCACAAAACAGCCTTGGGAGCTGAAGACACGGTGGACTGGGTGTATAAGAAGCATACGCTTGAAGCGATAGAAGAGCTTCATAATGAAGGATATACGGTGATGTCCATCGAGCAGGTTGAGGGAAGCACGATGCTTCAGAACTTGACGTTGGAAGCCGGTCGAAAGTATGCCATCGTCATGGGAAACGAAGTGAAAGGAGTGCAGCAGGAAGTGGTAAACGCCTGCGACGGTTGCATTGAAATTCCGCAATACGGAACGAAACATTCGCTCAATGTATCGGTCACGACAGGTATCGTGCTTTGGGAATTTGCCAAGAAGTTATTGGCTTTTTAAAGAAAGCATTTTGAAAGGTTGTTGAAAACTCGGTTAAATCTGTCCGCTTTCCACCATGAGTACGATGCGTTCTATCGTCGCGTCTTCGTCTTCGGGATGATATTCTTTTTTCAGACTTGCTCCGAAAAGCGAGGCGAATGTTTGGTAGAATCCTGCTTTGAAAGGTCCTAAAAAGGCTTTAACCAGTTCGTAGGAAGAAGAGTCTGTTTCGCGGTTTATTAACTTTATCAACAGCTTTCCTTGCGAGAAGGTTAATTTCTTCAGTCGGGGGGTATATTGTTGTTTAACTCCCTTTTCCACCGCTTGGAGGTGTTTTTGGCGGGCTTTTTCATCGGGCAAGGTTTGTAGGAATTCATACGTTTCAATGATGGCTCTATTTACTTCTTTCGCGATGGGAAGTGTTTTTTTTACGTTGCGTACCAGTCGGTTGTACTCCTGCTGTTTCTTTTTGTTCTTGAACTTTAAGGGTTTGAACACATAGAGTGAAGGCAGGCGGAGGGAAGCGATGGTATCTCCCTGATAGATGCAGGCAGGCACCAAATAGCCGTTGATGGTAGTCGTCTGTTCTTGAGCGGCAACAGAAGCGGTCATCACGGAAAAAATGAAGGTTATGAACAGAGTTTTTTTCATTTCGGTGTAAAAATAATAAAGAAATGTGGGATGATGTGGAATTAATAAAACTATTTAACTATAAATGTGATATGAACATGTTGTTGAAAACATTGTTAATTGTATGTATTTCAGTATTCTTTTCGGTTGAAAACTTATCATCGCAAGTTCTTGCGGAAGAAATCGTAGAGCAACTGATGGAGAACAATGAAGACAATGCCTCGCAGTGGGAGAACCTGATGGAGGAGTTGGAAGAACTGAAAGCGCATCCCGTCAATATCAATACCGCCACCCGTCGTCAGTTGGAGCGTTTTCCTTTTTTGTCTGTCGGTTTAGTGGAAAACATTCTTTATTATATCCGGAAGAACGGCCCAATGCTTAGTGAGCAAGAATTGATGATGGTCAAAGGAATGGACAGACAAACCTATCGTTATCTGCTTCCTTTCCTAAGTTTTCAACAGCCGTTGAAAACTTCCAAGTCGCTCACTTTAAAGCAGATATTGAAATATGGCAAACAAGAATTAACCACTCGTGTGGATATTCCTTTCTATACTAAAGCAGGCTATCGGCCTTTTACGCAAGCCGAGTGGGAAGACAATCCGAACAAACATTATTTGGGACCTTCCTTTTACCACAACTTCCGCTATCAGTTTCGTTATGGCGACAAGGTGTATGCAGGGCTGACCGCCGAAAAAGATGCCGGCGAACCGTTCTTTGCCGGAAAGAACAGTAAAGGATATGATTATTATTCACCGTACCTGTTGATTCGTAACATCGGAAGAATCAATGCGTTGGCACTTGGTAACTATCGGTTGAGCTATGGTTACGGACTGGTAATTAACACCGATTTCAGTCTGGGAAAAACCGCTACGCTTTCCACTTTGGGCGGCAAGGCGACGGGGATTAAAAAACATTCTTCTACCGATGAGTATAATTATTTTCAGGGAGTGGCGGGTAGCTGGCGTCTCTCGTCTCGGTGGACGGCAGATGCTTTCTACTCATACAGAACGATGGACGGCATTGTGGACGGACGGTTTATAACTTCGTTGAAAAAGGACGGTTATCATCGCATCATTCGGGATACGGAAAAGAAAAATACTTTTTCCAATCAACTGATAGGCAGCCATATACAGTATGACGGGAAGTATTATGAACTGGGATTAACCGCTGTTTATAATGTTTTCAACAAGATGTTGAATCCCGATTATCGTTCTTATAACAAGTATGATGCCCGCGGACGCGATTTCTTTAACGCCGGACTGAATTACCGTTTCTTTTGGAAGCGATTCACTTTGTTGGGCGAAACTGCGGTGGATAAGGGCGGGCGAATAGCCACCCTGAACTTGCTCCGTTATGCTCCGAAAGAAAGTTTTCAACTGCTGTTAATGCACCGTTTTTACGATGTGGCTTATCAAAGTCTATATGCTCGTTCGGTAGCTGAAGGAAGTACGATTCATAATGAGAGCGGGTTTTATATAGGATTGGAATCCAATTTATTGCGATATTTTAAGTGTATGGTCTATGGAGATTTCTTTTATTTTCCTTGGAAGAAATATCAGGTCGGCAAGAAAGGGACGGACGGATTTGATGGAGTGTTTCAGTTGAGTTATTCACCGGGTTATCAACTGGATATGTTCATAAGGTATCGCTATAAAAACAAGTATAAAGACTTCACATTCGCTGAAGGTGACAAGTTGACGCTGCCTTACGTTCAGCAGCGTTGGAAGTATCAGTTGAATTATTCACCGCTTCGTGAACTGAAGTTGAAAACTACGGTGGATGTGGTTTGTAACGGACACCGTGGGAAAGATACTTCAAGAGGTTTCCTTGTGGGGCAAAGCCTCGGTTATAAGTCGGGTAAGTTTCCTTTGCAGTTGGATGCCGGTTTTGCTTGGTTTCATACGGACGACTATGCATCACGCATATCTATGTACGAGAAAGGGTTGCTTTATACTTTTTCCGTTCCTTCTTTTTATGGCAAAGGTGAGCGTTATTCTTTTCATGCCCGTTATGAACTGAACAAATATTTCATTTTCCAGTTTAAATATGCTTTGACGCATTATCGAGACAGAGAAGTCATCGGAACGGCATTGGAACAAATCAACGGAAATGTAAGGAGCGACCTTTATTTGCAGTTGCGTTTGAAATTTTAGTCTGCTGAAATACTACTTCCTTATCCATTTGGTCGGAACAGAAATGAACTTGAATACGAAAGCCTTGATACGGTTGTTCTTCTTGAGTCCGAAATGCTCAATTCTATCATCCTTCATGATTTTTCTGTAGAAATTATATATCAATGCGGTGATGACCGGAAATACAGCGTTCTCACTCATAAATGATTTCGGCATCCTGTTCCATCCGAAGCATTTGCAACGAAGGCCTAATGTGGAATCTATCGTTTCAGACAAAAGAGCATCAAAATGCTCCATAATAGAGAATATTCCGCCGAAAAGAGTGAGTTTTTCAGATTTTATTTGTATTTTTGTCATGCTTGTCAATAGGTACTTGATTATTTTTTTGCAACACTAAATTAAGTGAATTCTATGACATGGCAAAATCCTGAGCAATTTAATGTTGCTCAAGAACTTATAAAAAACAATGGTCTAAGTGTTGCGGAATTAAGATATTATAGAAATTAGTTATGAAAAATATATTGATAATAATGACAAGTTTCTTCATATTGTCATTTCTTTTCTCATGTAGAGATAATGTTGAAGAAGTTAAAACGGTTTTGGCCTCTGATTCCATATCTGCATTTCTGAACCTGCCTACTTCAATTGAAGTATTTGGGGATAAATTGTTTGTTGTTGACCCTTTTGACAAAGAGGGAATGGTGAATGTAATAGACTTGAAAACGAAGGACATATGCTTTCAGTTTGCTCCAAAAGGTGAAGGTCCCAATGAGGTGTTGCATGTGGGTAGTATGGATATATAGAGAGATGTTAAAAACAATGTGATAATCAATCTGTTTGACCCTACAACCCAGAGATTATACATTTATGACTACGATTCTTTAAGTTTAATGAGGAATAAATACTCTCCAGAGTTTCATTATCTTTCGGGTTCCGATGTAAGTTTTCATGAACTTTTAAAGATTGATAAAGGTTATATCGCAATCGGTATTGCGGAAAAGTATAAATATATAAAATTACCTGTTGGTTGAATTAGATTAGTGAATATTTTATCTGCCCAATTGGACGAT
>CAYXZF010000042.1:0-20482 GCA_964469845.1 uncultured Phocaeicola sp. | reverse complement strand
AGCCTTATTCGGGGCTTGATGACCCGTCATGCCCTATCGCTGAATAGTTACCAAACGGCTTCATAAAGTTAAAGAATGTTTTAAACGGTCGATTTTATGGCGGGAATGCTTGCGGATTTCGAGAAAGTCCGTACCTTTGCACTGTGTTTTTCATAGTATTAGATTTAAGGTTAACAAAGGTTGGAGCAAGGCGTTGCTCCTTTTTTTATATTCCTACTTTTCTTTTTCATTATTTTGTGTTACCTTTGTCACGGAAATCAATTAAAACGCTATACATATGTTCTCAGGAATTGTAGAAGAATACGCAGAAGTGGTTCGCATTGTCAAGGAACAGGAGAATCTGCATCTCACATTGAAGTGTTCGTTTGTAGACGAACTGAAAATCGACCAAAGTGTGGCGCACAACGGCGTCTGCCTCACTGTCGTGTCCATTCAGGACGGCACTTATACCGTGACGGCCATGAAAGAAACCAACGAACGTTCCAACATCGGTCTGCTGCAGGCGGGCGACAAGGTGAATGTGGAGCGAAGCATGATGATGAACGGACGGCTGGACGGACACATCGTGCAGGGGCACGTGGATCAGACCGCCCGTTGCATCGACATCCGCAATGCCGAGGGAAGCTGGTATTTCACGTTTCAGTATGCTTTCGACAAGGAAATGGCCAAGCGCGGTTATCTGACCGTGGACAAAGGTTCGGTTACGGTAAATGGCGTGAGCCTGACCGTGTGCAATCCTACCGACGACACCTTCCAAGTGGCCATCATCCCTTACACTTACGAGCATACCAATTTCCACACCTTTCGGCCGGGCAGTGTGGTGAACATCGAGTTCGACATCATCGGCAAGTACTTGAGCCGGATGATGCGGTTTGACGGTTAAAGGTCTTTGAGGAGAATCTTTTCCGTACTTTCGTAATACTCTTCGCGAGCCTTTGTCAGTGCCTCCCAAGCGACACTGTATCGCCGGCGGTCAATCTTGAATGCTTCTGAGCCTTCCGTATCCAGTCGGCTCAGGAGCATTGCCACATTCATGCGGTTGATGTCCACCGACGGCAGATAGCCCACCGTTTCGTCATCGTCGTCGTTCTGGGTTTCCCTAATCAGATTCAGATCTTGCAGTTCGTAGAGGATTTTCTTGGTCAGGCGGATGGGGATTTTGTGCTCGTCGCTCAGCGATTCGGCCGTATAAGGCGGTTGCTCCGTGCGGAATCGTTTGCAGATGAGCGATAGGATGAGCGTGCAGAGGAAGTCGTGATAGCGGCGGCTGATGTTCTCCGTTTCCTTGCTGAAACTGAAGTTGCGGAGGTTTTGCGCCACATAGCAGAGCTGCGCGCCGTAGAGGCAGATGCTCCACGAAATCTGTGCCCACAGCAGGAACATCGGGATGGCGGCGAAACTTCCGTAGATGGCGTTGTAGCGCGACACCCATAGCTGTGTGCCTATATATAGGTATTGGAAAGCCTGAAAGGCTGTGCCTGCCAGAATGCCCGGACCGAAGGCGTATTTCAACCTCACCTTGGTGTTGGGCATGAAGATGTAGAGGGCGGTGAACATGGCCCATGTGAGGACGAACGGGGTGAGCCGCACGAAGAACTTCACGATGGGAGCCAGCAAAGCGAACTCTTCCATGTTCTTTACAATGGTGGAGAGGAAGATGGAAATACCGCTCGACAGCATAATCAGCAGGGGGAGCAATAGAATCATGGAAAAGTAGTCGGTCACTTTGCGGTAGAGCGTGCGCGGTTTCTTTACTTGCCAGATGGAGTTGAACGTGCGTTCCATGTGGTAGGTGAGGAGTAGCACGGTGTAGAACAGCATCATCAGTCCCACTCCCACGAACACGCCGCTTTTGGCGTGGCTGAGGTAAGAGTCGATGAACGAGAGGATGACTTCCGCCGTTTGCAGGCCTTCGCCGCTTCCCAGTCCGCTGCGGAATTGCGCTTCCAGCAGGTTGGCGAATCCGAATCCCCGGGCGATGGCGAACAGGATGGCGAGGGTGGGGATGATGGCCAGCAGTGTGCTGTATGTCAGCGCGGAGGCTTTGTTGATGATTCGTCCTTGGGTAAATTCGCGTACGGAAAGGGTGACGATTTTGATGGCGTTATACATCAGGCTTTGTTTTTTGCTCACCTCGTCGTCGGTCACTCGCCAGATGTCTTCCAGCAGGAATTTCTTGATTTTAGGAATGTTCGGGCTTGTCATGGCTGTATTTAATGATGAAAAAGAAAGAAAAGCAGTCGGGCTGTAAGCCGGGTTCTGTTCCCCTGCCTTTCGGCGGGGCGTCTGTCATTTATCTACGCCGGATGTCACCATCCGGCTCCAGCGGTCTACCCTCCGACGTGGGGCGAGCAACCCTCGTTTGTGCCGGTATACATGACCTTACAACTCCTAAGATGCACAGCCCGACATGTCACCATGCGGCTGGTGGGCTCTTACCCCGCCTTCTCACCCTTACCATGCCGAGGCATGGCGGTTGTTTTCTTCTGCATTACTCCGCCTTCGCAGACAGCTTTCCGTTAGGAAGTAGGATGCTCTGTGTTGCCCGGACTTTCCTCTTCCGCCTTGCGGCGTCAGCGACAGACCGTCCGACTGCTTTTCGTGCGGCAAAGATACGAACTTTTATTGAGTTGGTAAAATTTTGTTTCGGGATTCGTGTGTGACAACTCGTCATTGGCGGATTGATAACGAATGCAAATTTGTCAGTCGGGGCGGTTAAGCGCTGTTAAGTGAGTTGCGGTGTCTGTTAAAAAGCGACAATTTTGTCTGCCAAAGCATACTGTCGTATCGAATTTGTTCTTACATTAGCGGTGTAATGTTAAACATGAGTTGAAATTAACGAATAAAACGATTTGAAGTTATGAAAAGGACAACTAAATTTATCTTAGGTACAGCTGCTGTCGTAGCGGTAAGTGCCGGTGTGGCCGGTGTGACTACTCACGCGCTGATGCAACCCGAACAGAATAAGACTTTGGCGTTCGACGAGGTTTTCCGACAGAACCCCGATACCCGCCTGACCGCGCTGGATGCGGTCAATATGCAACCCGTGGACTTGACTCAGGCCGCCGAAAATTCGGTTCATGCCGTGGTTCACATCAAGTCTACTCAAGAGTCGAAGACGCAGACGGTTACCGTGCGCGATCCATTCTATGAGTTTTTCGGTGAGATGTTCGGCAACCGGGGCGGTCGTCAGCAGCAGGTGCAGACACCGGAACGGGTGGGCTTCGGTTCGGGCGTCATCATTTCGGAGGACGGCTATATCGTGACCAACAATCACGTGATAGACAATGCCGACATCATTAGCGTGAAGCTGAACGATGGACGGGAGTTCAAAGGAAGAATTGTGGGTACCGACCCCGGCACCGATTTAGCGTTGGTTAAAATCGAGGGGGACGACCTGCCGACCATTCCCGTGGGCGATTCCGACCGCTTGAAGATTGGCGAATGGGTATTGGCCGTGGGCAATCCGTTCAACATGACCTCTACGGTGACGGCGGGCATCGTCAGTGCCAAGGCTCGTTCGCTGGGGGTATATAATAACGGTGTGGAGTCGTTCATTCAGACGGATGCCGCCATCAATCAGGGAAACAGCGGCGGCGCGTTGGTCAATGCCAAGGGCGAGCTGGTGGGTATCAATTCGGTGCTTTATTCGCCCACGGGTTCGTATTCGGGTTACGGCTTTGCCATCCCGACGAGCATCATGACGAAGGTGATTGCCGACTTGAAACAGTATGGTGCCGTTCAGCGGGCGATGTTGGGCATCAAGGGTACGCCGATTGACGACGACCAGCAGTTGATGGACGAGAAGACCAAGCAGCAGGTGAAGGAACTGGGCGCGACGGAAGGTGTATGGGTGCGCGAAATCGTTGAAGGCGGTTCGGCAGCCGGAAAGCTGGAAGAGAATGATGTGATTATCGGCATCGACGGCAAGCGGGTGAAGAATTTCGCCGGTTTGCAGGAGGCGCTGGCTAAGTATCGTCCGGGCGACAAAGTGGTGGTGAAGGTGCTTCGCGACAAGAAGGAGAAGAGCATCGAACTGACGCTGAAGAACGAGCAGGGCAACACGAAGGTGGTGAAGAATGCCGGTATGGAGATTCTGGGTGCCGCTTTCCGCGAGGTGCCGCAGGAGTTGAAACGCCAGCTCAACTTGGGCGCAGGTGTGGAAGTGACGGGCGTTTCCAACGGCAAGATGCAGGAGGCCGGCGTGCGCAAGGGATTCATCATACTGAAGGCCAACGGGCAGAGCGTGAAGACCGTGGACCAGTTGGAGGAAGTGGTGAAGTCGGCTACCCGTTCGGCCGATCAGGTGCTGTTCCTCAGTGGTGTGTTCCCTTCCGGAAAGCGTGCCAACTATGCGGTGGATTTGACGCAGGAGGAGTGAGCCTCGCACGAGTAGGACTTGTAGTTTTTAAAGAATAGACCGAAGCACGGTTTCCTTTCATTGAGGGGAGACCGTGCTTCTCTTTTTTTTCGGGGGAGGTGTTCAGTCTGCCATCCGCAGGCAGGCCAGGTAGTCGTAATGTTCACCCTCCGCTATCCGTTCGGCGATGAAGCCGTGCTCGGCGGCGTGGTAGGCGAGGGTGTGGAAGTCCACATAGAGCCAGTCGAAGGCCGGGCCTTTCACCTGCTTGTACTGCATGCGGTAGTCCACTTCGCCGTAGTAGCTGCCGGCGAGGTCTACGAGGAAGCTGCCGTCTTCGTCTTCGTACAGATAGCGCAGGTCGCTGGAGTCCATCAGGATGCGTCCGCCGGGGTTCAGCAGTTGCTTCATCTTGGCGAAAAAGGCGGGCATGTTCTCCAACCGTCCGATGATGCCGGAGCCGTTCATCAGCAGGAGGATGGTGTCGAAGCGTTGTAGGTAGTTCTCGTTGAACAGGTTGATGAGGGAGGCCCGTCGCACGCCTCGTTGGCGCATCACTTCCACCGAGAGGGGGGAGATGTCGATGGCTTCCGCCTCCTTACCCATGCTTTGCAGGGCGAGGGTGTGGCAACCGCTTCCCGCGCCGCAGTCCAAGATGCGTCCTTCCGCCATCCGGAGGGCGGTCTGTTCGAGCAGCGGCATTTCATCGAAGGTGCGGAACAGTTGTCCGATGGGGATTTCGTCTTCATCGAACAGGGAGGAGAACACGCGCAGGCGGGCGGCTTGTCCGCGGCGGTGATAGTCGGCGATGGCGGCTCCCATCGGGTCTTTGTCGGGGGTGAGGAGGGAGGTATTCATGTTCGTTTCTTGTTTTTTTGATCCTTTCCTTTAAAAATGTTTCTTCGGGAGGCGAAAGTGGGTTTACGCTTTCATCGCCTGGCAGGCCTTTATCACGCGGGGGATGTCGATGAGGACCACCGCCGTCAGTACCGCCGGAATGGCGAAGTCCGCCGCATCCCATACGCCCCGATGCTTCAGCACGTAGACGCCGACCATGCCGAGGCAGATGGCTGCCTTGACGGCGGAGAAAATGAGTTGTCCTTGGGGCAGCACGCGCAGCTCGCGACCGAAGTAGAACACTCCCGTCATGGAGAGCACGATGAGCAGCAGGGACAGGTTGGCGTACAGGTGATAGCTGTTCAGAGTGGCGAGCAGCAGGCCGAAGAACAGCAGAGCCGACGTCAGCAGGCCGATGCAGTTCCGTTTCCGGTGGCGGAAGGCGCGTTCTTCGAGGTACTTTTGGTTTTCATACTTGATTTCGTTGCGAAAGCTGTATTTCTTGTCCGACATAATGAATAAGGGTTTAAAAATGTTTTAATTTCGGTTGCAAATGTACGGATTCCCCGGCGGATATGCAAGGGGCGGGAGGAGGGTGAAGTGCCCCTCCCTTATCGTTTCGTGACGAGTATCATGAAGGTGACCGCCGCCACGGACACGGAAATGCCGACAATGATGTTCGTCGTGATGGCTTCGCCGAAGGCCGCCGCTCCCACCAGAATGGCGGTGATTGGCTCGAACACTCCCAGCACGGAGGCCTTGGTGGCTCCGATGTTTCGGGTGGCCACGGCAAGCGTGGCGGTGGAGACGATGGTAGGCAGCAGGGCGAGTCCCGCAAGGTTAATCCATGCGGAGACGCTCTCCAGTCCCGCCGTCATCGGTTCTCCTCCCGTCAGGATGCGTGCGAGGAACACCGCCGCGCCCGTCAGCAGGGCGTAGAACGTGAGCAGCGAGTGAGACACGCTTCGTACGCTCCGGCTCCGGTTGATGATGACGATGAACAGCGCGTAGGCCAGTGCCGAGGCCAGCGAAAGCAGCACTCCCGTCGGACGGATGGTCTGCGTACCGTCGCTCTGCGTCATGATGACCACCCCTCCGAAAGTGGCGGCGATGGAGATCCACACCGGCCACGAAGGAACCACCCGCAGAAAGACCATGATGATGGCCACCAGTACCGGATAGAGGAAGACCAGCGTCGTGGCAAGTCCCGAAGGGATGAAGTGATAGGCCTCGAACAGAAACGTGCTGCTCGCCGTGTACAGCAACCCCAGCGTGAACAGCACGCCGCCTTGGCGGGCCGACACCTTGAACCGCTGTCCGCTCGCCGCCAGAAACACGCCCAACAGCAGCACCGCCAGGCCGTAACGGAAAAACAGGATGGACTCCACCGAAGCCCCCGCCTTCATCAGAGGGACGGCGAAGAGGGGGTTCAGTCCGTAAGTCACCCCCGTGATGATGCCCGTCGGATAACCGATGAGGGCATTTCTGCTGATAGTCTTCATACTTCTTCTTTTCAGTTAGCGGTCGCAAAGGTAGCTAAAAATCTCCGGACGGCGGAAGAAACGCCTCCCGAAAAGTGCCGTCCATTTTGGGACTCTCGCCGCCTTCCCCGAAAAGTTTTCCTCCTCCGCACGCCGTTTCCTCCCCTCCGCATTCCCCCGGCGGCGGTTTTTTCTACGCCCATCTGCCTGTAAATGGAATTTTCTCACTAAATTTGCAAAAAATTCTATCAAACTATGAAGTCAGATATCGAAATAGCTCGCAGCATCGAGCTGAAAAAAATCAAGAAAGTGGCCGAAGAGGCCGGCATCCCGGTAGAAAGCATCAGCAACTACGGACGTTACATCGCCAAAGTGGACGAACGCCTCATCGACGAAGATAAGGTGAACCGCGGCGACCTCATCCTCGTCACCGCCATCACCCCCACCAAGGCCGGCATTGGAAAAACGACCGTGTCCATCGGACTCACCCTCGGACTGAACAAAATCGGCAAGAAAGCCATCGCCGCCCTGCGCGAACCCTCGCTCGGCCCTTGCTTCGGTATGAAGGGAGGAGCTGCCGGAGGCGGTTACGCCCAAGTGCTTCCCATGGAGAAAATCAACCTCCACTTCACCGGCGACTTCCACGCCATCACCTCCGCCAACAACATGATTTCAGCTCTCCTCGACAACTACCAGTACCAGAACCGCGACAACGGTTTCGGACTGAAGGAAATCCTTTGGCGGCGAGTGCTCGACGTGAACGACCGCTCGCTCCGTTACATCGTCACCGGACTCGGACCTAAAACCAACGGCATTACCCAAGAGTCGGGTTTCGACATCACACCCGCCTCCGAAATCATGGCCATCCTCTGTCTCGCCAAGGATGAGGACGACCTGCGACGCCGCATCGAAAACATTCTCCTCGGATTCACCTACGACAACAAACCCTTCACCGTGAAAGACCTCGGAGTGGCGGGAGCCATTACCGTGCTGCTGAAAGACGCCCTCTCGCCCAACTTGGTGCAGACCACCGAACAGACGCCTGCCTTCGTACACGGAGGACCTTTCGCCAACATCGCCCACGGATGCAACTCCGTGCTTGCCACCAAACTGGCCATGACCTTCGCCGACTATGCCATTACCGAAGCCGGATTCGGAGCCGACCTCGGAGCGGAAAAATTCTACGACATCAAGTGCCGCAAGGCCGGATTGAACCCCAAACTTACCGTCCTCGTAGTCACCGCCCGCGCCCTCAAACTGCACGGAGGCGTGGCCCCCGAACTCGTGGCACAGCCCGATTTGGAAGCCCTCAAAGTGGGCGTGGCCAACATGGACAAGCATTTGGAAAATCTCCGCAGCTTCGGACAGACCGTCGTTGTGGCATTCAATCGCTACGGCGATGACACGGACGAAGAAATCGCTTTCGTGCGCCGCCATTGCGAAGAACAAGGAGTAGGCTTCGCCGTGAACAACGCCTTTGTGGAAGGCGGCGAAGGAGCCGTCGAACTGGCCCGACTCGTCGTCGATACCATCGAACACCAACCCTCCGAGCCCCTCCGACTCGCCTATGCCGACGAGGACAGCGTTGAGGACAAGGTGTCCAAGGTGGCGTGCAACCTCTACGGCGCGCGTCAGGTCACTTACAGCCCCACAGCCCGCAAAAAACTCAAACTCATCACCGATTTGGGATACTCTCACTTCCCCATCTGCATCGCCAAGACGCAGTACAGCTTCTCTACCAACCCCAAACTGGTCAATGTGCCGAAGGATTTTGAAGTACACGTGCAAGATATTGTCATCAACGCCGGTGCCGAAATGCTCGTGGTCATCTCCGGCGAAATCATGCGTATGCCCGGCCTTCCCAAGCAGCCGCAGGCTCTGCACATCGACATCGTGAACGGACAAATAGACGGCCTTTCGTAAACCGAAAGAATCCCGCGGACTTGCCGAGTCATAAAACAGAAAGAGGGGGGATGCCACGCTTGGCATTCCCCCTCTTCGGTTTTACTTTTGCGTAAGTGTATCATTGTGTAATTAAAAAATCCCGGCAGGAAACTTCACAGCTTGCCGCCGGGCTGAGGTTGTGTAAATGAATATGTATTAGTAATCTGTGTTTCAAGCAAAAACACCTCTTTGAGAGGACTTTCGAAATGTTCCGTTTCTTCATAAGAAACGGAACATCGCTGCAAATTTACACAAAATTTTTGATTTACAAGCATTTAGAAAAAGGAAAAAAACGGCGTTGTTCCGATTTGGGAACAAAAGCCTTGACAAACGCTGCGGGCGGGGTCGTTATCTCGCAGGTTCTCTTGCATTTACGTCGTCCGTTCCGTTTCTTATGAAGAAACGGAACTTTTTTTGCCCTCCGATTATCGGATTTCAGTCCCCCTTTCGCCTGCCTCACGTGCGCGGGCGAATTTAAAAAACGCCGCCGCGTTTTTTAAATTCGCGGCGGCGTTTGTACGGGTTAAAGCATACAGGCCGATTCGATTTCCGCCAATTCTTCGGCGGTAAACGCGGGCCCGTTCAGTGCTTTCAGGTTTTTCTCCAGTTGTCCCACGGAGCTTGCTCCCACGATGACACTCGTCACAAAGTCGTCTTTCAAGACCCATGCCAGTGCCATCTCGGCCAATGTCTGTCCGCGCCGCAGCGCGATGTCGTTCAATGCCTTGATGCGACGGAGTGTGCCCTCCGTCAGCGCTTCTTTCTTCAGATGTCCGCCGTGGGCGATGCGTGAATCCTCCGGGATGCCGTTCAGGTAACGGTCGGTGAGCAACCCTTGCGCCAAGGGCGAGAAGCCGATGAAACCTGCGCCGTTTTCCTTCGCCTGCTTCAAGATGCCCTCCTTTTCGGGAGCACGGTCGAAGAGGTGATAGCGTCCTTGATAGATGAGGCAGGGCACGTCGTGTGCTTTCAGATAGTCATACGCCACAGCGGCGGCTTCCTTCGGCCAGCGGGAGATGCCTACGTAGAGGGCTTTTCCCTGCCGAACCATGTCTGTCAATGCTTGAAGCGTTTCTTCCAAAGGCGTTTCGGGGTCGTAACGGTGACTGTAGAACAGGTCCACATACTCCAGATTCATGCGTTTCAGACTTTGGTTGAGGCTTGCCATGAGGTATTTGCGCGAACCCCAGTTGCCATACGGGCCGGGCCACATGTCGTAACCCGCTTTGCTCGATATGAACAGCTCGTTGCGATAAGGGAGGAAAGACTTCTTCATGATGACGCCGAAGGTCTCTTCCGCCGAACCGTAAGACGGGCCGTAGTTGTTGGCGAGGTCGAAGTGCGTGATGCCCCGGTCGAAAGCGTAGTGAGCCATCTCCAGTGAATTGGCGAGGGGATTCACATCGCCGAAGTTGTGCCACAGCCCTAAGGAGATTTCGGGCAGCAAGATGCCGCTTTTACCGCAGCGGCGGTATTTCATTCCGCCCTCGGCATAGCGTTCGGGCGAAGGGGAATAGATGGGGTTAATCATGTTCGTTCTTTTTAAGAGACGGTTCTACAATTTGTTCGTTTTCAGTTTTTCCGCGAAATCGTCGATGCGACGGAGTTCACGCGGAATGTTGATTCGTTGCGGACAGTGATGCGAGCACTGGTTGCAGCCGATGCAATGGTCGGCCTGACGGAGCTTGGGCACGCTGCGGTCGTATCCCACGAGGAACGCCTGTCGCGCCTTCCGGTAGTTGGCGGCCTGCGAGCTTTCGGGGATATTGCCCTCGTTCACACACTTGTTGTAGTGTACCAAGATGGCCGGGATGTTGATGCCGTAAGGGCAGGGCATGCAGTACTGGCACTCGTTGCACGGAATGGTGGGGTAGGAGTTGATGATGCCTGCCGTTTCCAGCAAGAACTTGTCCTCTTCCTCGCTCAGCGGCTTCAGCGGCGAGAAGCTTTTCAGGTTGTCCTGCAAGTGCTCCATGTAAGTCATGCCGCTCATCACGGTCAGCACTCCCTTCCGGCTGGCGCAAAAGCGGAAAGCCCACGAAGCCACGCTGTTCTCCGGTGCCTGCTGTTTGAGGCGCGCCACCACGTGGTCGGGCAGTTTCGAGAGACGGCCGCCCAACAGCGGTTCCATGATGACCACGGGGATGCCCCGTTTCTCCAACTCCGTGTACAGATATTCGGCACCGATGCCGCTGCCTTTCGCTATCTTCCAGTCGATGTAATTCATTTGGATGATGACAAAGTCCCAGTGATACTTTTCGTGCAGAGCCATCATGTCATCGAACGTCTGCTTCGATCCGTGGAACGACCATCCCAAGTGGCGGATGCGTCCGGCTTCGCGCTCTTTCATCAGATAGTCCACCATGCCGTTCTCTACGTAGCGTTTGTTGAATTCCTTGATGTCTCCCCGGTTGCCTATCGAGTGGAGGACGTAGTAGTCGATGTAGTCCACCTGCAAAATCTCGAACGACTTTTTGTACATCAGCACCGAGTTTTCGTGCGTCCAGTTGGAGAAGTTGGAAAGTTTGGTCGAAATGTAGAATTTATCGCGCGGATAGCGTTTCAGCGACTTCCCGATGGCCACTTCCGACTGTCCGCCGCTGTATACCGGCGATGTGTCGAAAAAGTTGACGCCGTTGGCGATGGCATAGTCCACCAGACGGTCCACCGCCTCTTGGTCGATGATGTCGCCCTTTCCGTTCGGATTAGGCTTCTGAGGAAAGCGCATGCATCCGTAGCCCAGCAAAGACACTTTGTCGTCTCCCAGAGCGGGGAAGCTGCGGTAGGTCATTTGCCCGTTGGGGGCGAATGCGGTTGTTTCTGAATTGATGGATTGCCGGCCCGACGTTTTCTTTCCGCAGGCAGTCATGGCGGTCGCCGCAGCCGCTATTCCGGCAGTCTTTAAAAAATCTCGGCGATTGATATTTCTCTTTTCCATAATGCGAAATTCATTCTTCGTTTAAATGGTTCTGTGTACTTCGTGTCCTTCTACATAGATGGCGCTGAACGGGCGTGCCGGACACAGGTTCTCGCAGGCGCCGCATCCGATGCAGCGTTCCGTATTGATGGCAGGAATCTTGCGCGATTTCTTGTCATTGGGGTCGGAGGGAATCATTTGGATGGCTCCTGTGGGACAGTGGCGGGCGCAGTTGCCGCACTCCACATCGTCGGTAAGGGGCACGCAGTTTTCCTTCACCCACACGGCGTGACCGATTTGTGTGGCCGATTTGTCTTCCACGCTGATGGGCTTGATGGCACCGGCGGGACATACCTCCGAGCACTTGGTGCATTCCGGACGGCAATAGCCGCGTTCGTAGGAAGATTCGGGTTGCATCAGTTTGGTCAGGTCGGTACTCGGACGGAGTACACCCGACGGGCATACGGATACGCAGAGTTGGCAACCGGTGCAGTGCTGTGCCATGTTTCGCAGGCTCAAAGCTCCCGGAGGCACAATGGCGCATCCGCGTTCGGGTATCTTCTTGTCTTCGATGACCGCCAGTCCGCCGTCCACTTTCTTCTCCTGTGCCTTGACGGCGGCGGTTGTCGCCAGAATGGCTGTCGTGGTGAGGAATTTCCGGCGACTTCCGGCTTCCGAGGCCGAGGGAGCCGAAACGGCTTTGCCCGGATGGGCATAGCTGATGGCGTGTTTCTTGCACTTGCCGATGCAGTCCATGCAGGCTACGCAGCGGCTATAATCGATGGTGTGGGTTTTGCTGTCGATGCACGATGACTTGCAGTTGCGGGCGCACAGTCCGCAGCCGTTGCACTTGTCCGTGTCGATGACAGGCTTCAACCACGAGTAGCGGGCGATAAATCCCAAAACGGTACCTACCGGACAAAGAGTGTTGCAATAGGTACGTCCGCCTCGCCATGCCAGCACGAGAAGGATGACGAAAGTGACGGCGGCGATGATGAAAGTGGGCAGACTCTTGATGTAGACTTCGGTTTCATAGAAAGTGTAACTTTCCGCCTGTTCGGCAAAGTAAGCCAGCAGGTTGTTGCCGAGCTTCCATACAGGAGCCAGCAGGTTGCTTGCCATGCGTCCGTACGAACTGTACGGAGCCAACAAGGCCACCCAAGAACCGATGCCTGCCACCAAAGCGACAACAAAAGTACCCAATACGCCGTAACGGAGGCCGTTCATGGCTTTGCTGTACAGGAAACGATTCTTCTTCTGTCGGTTGCCCATCCACGAGAAGATGTCCTGAAGGACTCCTAACGGGCAGATGACCGAACAGTAAATACGTCCGAACACGAGAGTGAGCACCAGCAGTGCCAGAACCACTCCCACATTGATTGCCAGCACCGCCGGCAAGAATTGAATTTTGGCCAGCCAACCCAACCACGCATGAAGCGTTCCCGTAAAGTCGAGGAACAGCAGAGTGATGAGGGTGAAGCACAAAACGGCCAACGTCAGTCTGATTTTACGTAACATATCAATAAGGTTATTAGTTATTTGATTTCTTTGATTTGCTTTTCCATTTCTTTGTACGGCGGCAGTGACAGCCGGTCGAAAACAACGTCTGAGACATCTTCCATAACAATGGCGGGTCGATAGTCATCGGCGTGCAACGACAGGCGGACATCCTTGAATCGGATTCCTTCCGTGTGGCGCACGTAGAACGCCCACGCCGGGAGGTCGCCGAACATGGTGAACTCCGGATAGTCTTTCACCTTTTCCGGTACCTTGTGCCATCGGTTTTCGGGCAGATAAGAAACGGCACTTGAAGCACGACCGGGCATAATGAGGTTGATGCGCTCCAACGTAACATTTTGCACCCGGTGTCCGGGAATGCCCGTAATGGACGAGGGAAGCGGATTGTGCGTTCCTCCCACGGCAGGGCCTCGTACATCGTAATCATCGTCCGGACATTCGAACGGAACCTGTACGGTGATGTCGCTCAAATGGATGTCTTTCACAGTGCCCGGCTGCTGTCCGGCTCTGTGTCCTAAGCGGATGAAGATGGCGTTGCCCGTATTCATGGCGGTGATGTGGCTCGCGCGAATATTCTCCATGCAGCCTCCGTCCACACATTCCAGCGCGATGGCGGAACGGAACGTATCGAAGACCCGGATGTCGTTGATGGTGACATTCTTGAACCCTCCGTAAGAGGCTGTGCCGAACTTGATGGCACTGGCACTGGTGCGCAGTTCGCAGTGTGCGATGCTGATTTGATCGTTGAAGTCATTCGCATGGTACGATTTCAGACAGATGCCGTCGTCTGCGGAGTTGATGCGGCAATGGCTGATGCTCACGCGGTGGCAGTCCGAAAGGTCGATTCCGTCGTTGTTCCAATAGGCACGGTTGAAGATGTCAAGACTGTCTATCACCATGTCCTCGCACAGTTCGAACGACAGTCCCCAACAGGCACTGTTTCGCATGTGCATTTGCTTAAGCGTGATGTTCCGGCAGTTCTTGAAAAGCAACAATTTGGGGCGGGCCAGTTCGTTCGGTCTCCGCCCCATGATACTGTCGATATTCAAAGCCAGTTGTCTTCCCTGTCCGTCGATGGTTCCCCGTCCCGTGATGGCGATATCGGACTGTCCTTCCGCCATGATAAGTGCCAGCATGGAGTTGTCCTGCTTCACGGAAGTGTCCACATACTCCGTCAGCTTGTAGTAATGCTCCGGATTCGTGCTTCCTAACAGGGTAGCACCCTCATCGAAGTACAGTTTCACGTTCGAGCGGAGTGTCAGACTGCCGGTCAGGTAAGTCCCCTTTGGGAACACCAGCCTTCCGCCTCCCGACCTGCTGACCTTTTCAATCAGTTGTTGAAGTGCTGCGGTATTGAGGGTCGTACCGTCCGCTTTGACACCGGCAGCCGTTACGGGATAGTCTTTGGCGGCAGTCACTGCCGCCAAACCTATCAGTACGAAGAAGTATAACAATCTTAGCTTCATAAGTGTCAGTTCTTTGCGCTTCCCAACGGGATGTAGATAAATTCAATGCCCTTTCCATGCTTCGGGTCGAGGTTGCGCGAATACTGCATGTCGAGGTCGTTGTTCCAGTGCTCGAACACACCCAGACTTTCCACCGGTTTTCCGCCCTGCATGTACTTCACGCCTGAGGGAGCGTTTTGCGGGGTAGCCATCTCGCGCAAGAAATCGTCGGCGTTGTCGCGCAGCAAGATGCGCGGCACGTTATGATACGACTTCTCGAAGTTGTTCTTCGACTGTGCGTACATCAAGTCCAGACCAACCGATTGCAGAGCCACTTCATCGAACGAAGCCAGCAGGCAAGCCGGCCATTTGGGGTTTTCGTAAGGTTCTACCCGATTGTTGAAAGGAGGATTCGGGAAGTGGAGCGGATAGGTGCGCCACTTGCGTCCGCAATACAGTCCGTCCAACAGATAAAGAATGGTCTTTCCGCCCAATGCCGGCGAAGCGGCCAAGTCTACCATGGGCGAATACTTCTTGTCCGCGTCTTGAGTGGGGTTGATGGCGGCGTGCAGTTCGCCGGTGCCTCGGATGGAACCGAAGTGGTTCTTTCCCGTCATGGTGACGGCGGTCTGTCCGCTGTCTCCGTCTTCCATGTAGTTATACGGATAGGAGTGGAGCTTCAGCATGGCGAAGTTAATCAGATAAGTGGCATCCACTACCTGTTGCGCTGTCACTTTGGCGTCGCGATAGTTTCCCGCCGAATACTCGATGGCTTCCACCCACTGTGCGGCTTCCAGATTGGTGTGGTCGCCGTATGCCGGATTGACCGGCTGTTCGGGTCTTGCCTTTCCGTCTTGTACGAAACGTACATCTTTGAACTCCTTCCATACGGTGGTGAGCATGGCCGGGTAGATTTGTCGGCGGATGTCATAAAGAATGATGTCCTTGGCTGCCACTCCGGCTTCGTTCACTAATTGGCGTATCAAGGCGAGAACCATCTGTGGCGACGCATCGCTCTGATTGTCTTTTTTGCGTGTGCCGGAGTTGTTCAGATTGATTTTTACCGCCACCACTTCACCGGGTTGGTATCCCTGTTTCATGTGTCGGCTGTTTTGGTTGTAATGTTCAAAAATCTTTTCCCACGCTTTCCGGTCTTTCCGTGTGCCGGTCAGTTTCTGCAAGGCTACCGAAATCATTTCTTCACACTTGTCCGTGTCGGTGTTTTTGTCCAACCACCATTGGTCTTCCTCTACGTTCCATCGTCCGGCCCATCGGGTGGCTTCCGGGTTTCGGGTCATGACCACTCGTCCCGGAAAGATTCCTTTGGCTTCTCCGATGGGTTGGTTGGATGCTCCCGGTTTCCAATCGAATCCGGTAGCGGGCTTGAATTCATCGCTTTCCGTTATTTTGCTGTATGCTTCCGGAATGCTGAGCGGCATCACGGTCAGCCAACCGATGAATACGGCAACGGCCGCCGCTCCGAAGAGCGATGACACGACCGGATGCTTGGCGAACGTTCTTTTTAGTTTCTTAAAGGCGAACACGCTGGTGCAGGTGGCGGTCAGCCATATCACGAATGCGCTGGCTATCGGGAATGCCGCCCGTTGGCACGGGTAAGTCGCCCGGCTGGGCTTCGGGATGACGCGAATCAAGAACCAGATTAATGCGCCGGCACCCAAAATGAAAGCCGCTGTCTTGTTCCATAATCGGAAAACCAATCCCGATGCTTTGGCTGTCAATGAATAAAATGTCTTTTTCATGTCGTTTGATGTAATGTGATTATTCTCCGAATTTCAAATAAATTTTGCTGCTGAATGTCTCGCCGGAGAAACGCGATGTTTCACCTTGCGGCCCTTCTTGTTCGGCACGCGAGAATTTGGTGCCTACGGCGGGAATGGCGTTCAACACGGAAATATCTCCGTCCGGGAAACGGTGTCCCACATTGTTGCTGTAGAAGACGGGGCGTTCCGGTGTGAACAGGTGCAGATACATGTTTTCACCGGTTGTGACGATGACAAAGGGAACTTCGTCATTCTCTACTTTCACCGTGTGGAAATTGGCGTAGTATCCCTTAAATTCAGGATAGTCCCAACTCTGTCCGGTGATGGTGTTGTTGTAGGTCTTTTGATGAACGCCAAAAGTGACACCTTTCAAACGGTTTTTCCATACGTGATACGGGCCGTTGGCCATCAATGTGGCACCCTTCACCTTGTTCTCCGGATAGGAGAACGTGATTCCGGCATAAGGATATTCACCGTTCAGTGTGTATTGGTAGTCCAGTTCCAGCCAACCGTCATTGCGGACGAGCCATTTCTGTTTACCGCCGTTTTCGTAAACGGACTCCACGACATATCCTTTATCCGATGAATAGTGTTTCAGTTCTTTAAACGGTGTATCCATTCCGGTAAAGCGTGCTCCGCCTCCAAAGGACAGATGCTTCAATCCATAGCATACATCTTCCAGCAGTCCGTTCGTCTTGTTGAAAGTCACTTCCGTATCGCCGGTGACAATGCGAAGCAAGTCGCCTTTTTCCTGCACATGGATGGCTTGTCGGTTGCCCTTGACGATTCTGCCTGCCATTTGCGCGGTATTCGTAAGATTCCATGTCCATGTATAGACTTCGCGACCGAATGGGTCGGTGGCGGTCAGGTGCAGAACATCGTAGCTCTTCCAGTCCGCGGGAAGTTGTAATGACAACTCACCTTGTTCTCCGGGCTGAATTTCCGGTGTGCGGATGGGTTGTTTATATTCCTTCGCCACTCCTTTCTCAAACCAATCGTGGTATCGTACCAGACTGTACGCAAACGTGCATCGGTTCAAGTTAGTGAAGTGGTAGCGGTTTTCCACACGCAGCGTTCCGTTAAAGTTTGCATCTGTTTGCGGCTTTTCCACGTAGATGGGCGACCATACTTCCTTGATGGTGTAGAAACTGCCTTCCTTTTCGTGATGAGGACCCAAAATGCCATCGGGGGCATAGTTGCCCTTTACATCGATGGAGTCGTTGAGGTCTTGACGAACCACGCCTTCATCTGCCAGATTCCAAAGGAAACCGCCGGCAGCCAACGGGCTTTTCAGCATCAGGTTCCAGTAATCGTCCAATCCCGCGCCGTGACCGCCGTCGTGCAGCCCGTGCAGAAATTCGGTCGGCATATACACGTTTTTCCCTTCGGTCAGGGCCTTGTGCGTATAGTCGTATTTCGGATAGTGTCTGGTGTCCACGCCGTCGTAAAGCGACCACGGCTCAACCACCTGTCGGTGTTGCGGGTCGTGAATGGCATAGTCTTGCCGAACGTCCTGCGGGAATCCGCCTTCGTTGCCGTTTGCCCAAATCACGATGGACGGATGGTTCACATCGCGCTCAATCATAGCCTTGACCAGTCGGCGTGCGGTCGGGGTGTCGTAGCGTTTCTGCCAGCCTGCCAATTCATCGATGACATACAGACCCAACGAATCGCAGACATCCAGAAAATAGGTGTCGGGCGGGTAGTGCGACATGCGCACCGCGTTCATGTTCATATCTTTAATGAGGTTTACATCTTCAATGGCCAGTGCCTTGCTGCTGGCACGTCCGCTTTCCGGCCAGAACGTGTGGCGGCATACGCCCTTGAACTTTACTTTTACGCCGTTCACATAGAATCCGTCTCCTTCACGGAACTCAATGGTACGGAAACCGAATTTCTGCTCGTAGGTGTGCAGGGTTTTCTTTCCCTCTTTCAAAGATACTTTTACTTTATACAGGTTCGGAGTTTCCGAAGTCCATGCTTTCGGCTGTTTCACCCGGCTTTCGAATACGAATACTCCCTTGCCATCGGCAGAAGCGACAATAGGAGCTTGTATGTTCTGACTTTCTAAAGTCTGGATTTGCGCTTCCATTTGCAGATTGCCGGTGATGGCTTCGTTCGCATAGCCTTTCATACGGAATGTACCGTCGTGTCTGGCATCGATGGCTACCCGTTCGATGAAGTTCTTGGGCTGCGCTTCCAAATATACAGGACGGAAAATACCGCCGAATATCCAGTAGTCCGCTCTGCGCTCCGCACGGTTCACGCTTTCGTTGTCCGACTCCTTGCTTACCGCTACTTCCAACAGGTTCTTTCCCCGATAGTCGAGCAACGAAGAGATATTATACTTGAATCGGTAAAAGGAACCCTGATGGGTAGGACCGGCCTCTTGTCCGTTGATTCTTACTTTCGTATCGGTCATCACACCCTCGAACACGATATACACTTCCTTGTTTTTCCATGTGGGAGAAACCGTAAATTCGTGACGGTAGAAGCCCTTTTCTTGATGCGGATTGCGATCGTGACCGTAGTTATAGCCTCCGAATCCTTGTGTTTCCCAATGTCCGGGCACACGGATGGTGGTCCACTTTCCGCTGTTTCTTCCTTCCGAGCAGAAGAAATCCCAGTTTACGGTGTGGTCCTTGTCTGTTCCTGACAAGTATTGACGTTCTGTGCTTTGCGCCAGAACGTCATACGTTGTCAGCAAACTTAAAAAAATAAATAATGAATAAAAAAGTTTCATGTAATGGTTATTTCTTTGGTTATTTGCCTAAGTCGCCCGGATTTTCCGAGAGTCCTTTTTCACTAAGAATTTGTACGGAGGTCGCAGGACCGAAGTATCGCCAGTCGTTCAGTACCCAAACTACTTCCTTGTCTTTGTTTACTTCCACCAATTGCGGACTTTTACCGTTGTTGCCTCTTGAACAGAGGATGGTATTTCCGTTTTGGAGGCGGGTTACGCTCTGACAGTCATGCAGGCGATAAGGTTCCGGAATTTCGTCCAACTTGATTTCCCATACCACACGGTCGTTTTTGTCCACTTCGATGGTACGTCGTTCGTTTTCCAGCGTAATCAGCGTGTTGCCGTTTTTCAGACGCAGGGCTGCCCAAGGCTTGTCAACATTAAATTTGCGCACCACGTTCCATTCCTTGTCATATTCTACCACCTTGTTTTCACCCAGATAGCACAACAGATAAGTATCGTCGCACGTATAGCGCAAGCGTCGGCTTTGCACGTGTGTACTGTTTACGTTGAACTCCAATTCTTTTTCCCAAAGAATTTCTCCGGTGTTGTGGTTGAACATGACCACTCTGGCCGGAAAGGCATTGACAAGCATGATGGCTTGTTCATCGCCGATGGGCTGCATGGTGTGTATTTCTTCGCCTTCCTTGCAGTCGTATCTCCACACTTGTTTTTTGTCCGGTGTCACTTTGCCTGCCCAAGTCTGTCGGGTAAAGAGGATGTCACCGTTTTTCAGCATCCAAATGTCGTCCAACTCCCATCCGCCGCCGGTGTCATACTTCCAAATGACTTTGCCTTCGTTCACGATGCAGATGCGGTTGTAGCCTTCACCGATGTAAATCATCGGGTATCTGTTTAAACCTTCGCCCGGCCATTCGGGATTCGTAACTTTGTCTTCTGCCATCCAGCCGAACGGACCTCCGATGTTTAAGTCTTCATCGAGACCGTTTTCCGGTACGGTGGGAGCGGTGAAAAGCGGCAAAAGCTCAGTCAGGACTTCCGGTTCGTTCTGTTTGTTGTCATTAACACACGATGGACTGCATACGCAAAATGATGCGATGGCACATAGCAATTTGATTTGTTTGATTTTCATGGTTCTTGTTTTTTATATTTTTCCTAAGCAAATTTAGTGAAAATATGAGGAAAAACTGTTCCTTTTTATACTTAAAATCTGCCAAAAGCGTATAAAGGCGGAATAGCGTACAAAAATGTCTTAATAGCATACAGAATTTAGTTGGCTCGGTGTATGGGCGGGTTGCTTTTGAATGCTCTAATCGTCTGTTCTGAGTACTTTCATCGGCTCTCCTGACTACTGTTGTTGCTTGCTTTGACTGCTTTTACTGAGGTTTGGAAGTAGTCAGACTGTAACCGTGAAAACGGAAAAAGCAGGCGGAAAATAAGGAACGGGTGACGGGGGTGACGGGGATGACACCCCTTTTTAAACATTATATATGTA
>CAYXZF010000041.1:0-21003 GCA_964469845.1 uncultured Phocaeicola sp. | reverse complement strand
GCAGTATATTTCAGTTGTGGATTAAGGGCACTATACTATCGCTGAATAGTTACAACTAATTTTTTATAAAGTTAAGTATAAACCTGACGAGAATTGTATCATATTCTGCCAAAGGTGTATGTTTATAGGTTCTTATACAATTTTGGCGAAATATGAGCCATAGTCTTTGGGCTTATTGGTTAATTTTGACTATAAATAATAAAGCAAGATGAATAAGTTAGTTAATCGTTTAGGAATAAGCCTTTGTGCTTTGCTGATGGGCAGCTGCTCGAATGTGGGACAATCGTTGGAAAGTCTGGTACCTGAAACACCCTCCAATGCACCCGATTATTTGTGTACATGGAATCTACAGGCGTATGTGGTGGATTATGAAAATTCGGACAGGATGCGTGAAGCTATGACCGAAGTGAATATCTTTGGTGATGGTCAATATCAGAATTGGGCAAGCTTTTTCCCATCTATCCGGAAGGACTTGTTCTTTGTCATGGACGATTCCTGGGATATTCCTGCCGATGTCAATACGAAAAGAAACAATCCTTATTTGGGTACTACAGAGTTGAACGAAGAACGTTTTCCTTCATTTACCGGCTCACCGACCGAACGCATTCAGAAGCTTACTCAAAAATTCAAGGCCATGGGTTGGAAGGGTGCAGGCGGATGGATATGTGCCCAAAAATCGGAAAACTATCCCGATGTATCCGAAGAAGTTTATTGGACCGAAAGATTGAAAGCGGCACATGAGGCCGGATTCTCTTATTGGAAAGTGGATTGGGGGAAAGAATCCCGTAACGAAGAATGGCGTAAGATGTTGACTCGTCTGGGTAAGGAACATGCTCCGGAATTATGGATTGAGCATGCCATGAAGAATGAATATATTGAGTTCAGTGATGTGTTCCGTACGTATGATGTAGAGAATATCATCGCTCAGCCGGTTACCATTCAGCGAGTAAGCAATCTTCTTCCTTATCAAACAAAGGATGGTGCCAAAGGAATCATCAATTGCGAAGACGAACCTTATATTGCGGTAGGATTAGGTTGTGCTATCGGAATTATGCGTCATCCGTTTGCCGGTAATTTGCCGGGTGGTCGTCAAGATGAGGCTTTCCCTCCTGTTGGTCATAATTATAAGAAATGTTTGGACGAAATAGTACGTGCTGTCCGTTGGCATCGTATCGCCGAGCCGTTTGCCGTTAATGGCGATTGTGCAGTAGATACCGTAAGATTGTCGGATTCTTGGGTACTTCGTGAGAATGAGACTTGGAACAAAGGTCGTAAGATTGGTTCAATCTTGAGCGAAAGTGCACCGGCAAGAGTGAGTCGAGGCATGTCCTTACCGGAGGTGGCAGATACCACTTCTTCCCGTCCTTTCATCCTTGCTTCTACTTATCCGAATGGAGCTGTAGCAGTATCGGCTATCGGTCGTGCCATTGGACGTGAATATGTAACAAAAGAAGTATCGGTAACAGCAGAAGGACGTGACTGGAAAGCTCCTGTAGGTTTGTTCGGCTATTTTAAGGATGTGACTTTGGCTTATCCTTCTTTGCCTTCACAAGTTAAGGTCTTGGCTCAGGATTTGGCAGGAGACACGCCGGTAGATGTAACAGCTGATGTAATGATCAAGGACAATCGCATGACAATACCGGGAGAGGTAATTCGTAAAGTAGGCTTGATGAATGCTTCTGAAGGTGATTTGTCTGGTCCGGGATTGGTGTTGAAAGTTCAATAATAAAATAATGAAACAATGAAGAAATTGATAGGATGTTTTGTGTTGGGTATGTTCTTGGCGAATAATGTCAATGCCCAAGATCCTCGTCCGGATGTGAATTATGACGAAAGCAAGATTCCGCCATATACATTGCCGGCATTGTTGAAGACCGAAAGTGGTATGGAGATTACTTCTGCCAAGGAATGGGAAAAGAAACGTCGTCCGGAACTTCATCGGTTGTTCCAGGATGAAATGTATGGTGCCATGCCGGAAGGAAAGGTGAAGCAGAAATTCAAAGTGATGAATGTGGACAAGAGCTTCGCCAATGGATTGGCCACCCATAAGGTGGTTGAGATGACTCTCTCACGTGGAGAAAAGCAGATGAAGGCTACCATTCATGTCTATACTCCGAATCATGTAAAGAAAGCGCCGATGTTCATGTACTTTTCAGGAGAACAGAAGGATCCGAAAGTTTGGTTCCTGAAGTTGTTGGAAGCCGGTTATGGACTTTGTACGGGCGACAATAGCGAATTTTTCCCTGACCGACGTGAAGACCCTACCGTATATGGTAAGAGTGTCTTGTCGCTTTGGGGATACGAACAGGAAAGCGATTTGCCGAAGAATACTTGTCGGGCATTGGGCGTATGGGCATGGGCACATAGCCGGTCACTCGATTACTTGGAAACCGATAAGGATGTGGATGCAAAGCGAGTAGTAGTCATGGGACATTCTCGTGGAGGCAAATTGGCTGCATGGGCAGCTGCAAATGATTCCCGTTTTGCTATAGCTATCTTGAACAATTCGGGATGCGGAGGTGCAGCTTTGTTCCGTCGTAAGATTGGTGAGACTGCTTATCGTATCAATCTGGCTTTCCCGTATTGGTTTTGCGAGAACTTCCATAAATACAGTTGGAATGAAGACAAACTTCCGGTGGACCAACATGGGTTGATTGCCTTGATTGCTCCTCGTCCGGTATACGTAGGAAGTGGGGTAGAAGACCGTTGGGCAGACCCGAAGGGAGAATTCCTTTCGGTAGCTCATGCAGAAGAAGTCTTCAATCTGTATGGATATAAAGGAGTACAGACCTTGGAACTTCCGGAACTCAATACACCGATAGGTGATAGAGCGGCTTATCACATCCGTTCGGGTGGTCATACCGTAGCCGATTACGATTGGGAACAATACATCAAGTTTGCAGATAAATGGTTGAAAAAATAATAAAAGTATTTTGAACAGATGAGAATAAAATCATTCCTTGTAAGTCTGTTGTTGGTAACAGCAGGAAGCGCATCAGCACAAGATTTGAAATTGAAAGCCGACAACATCGATGAGGTGGTAAAGGCGTTGACTTTGGAAGAAAAGGCACGTTTGTTGGTAGGTCGTGAAAACAGCAAGAGTAAGAACGGTGTACCGGGTGCAGCCGGAACTACACAGGATGTACCTCGCTTGGGTATTCCTACGATTGTATTGACAGACGGTCCTGCCGGTGTCCGTATCAGTCCTACTCGTAAAGGGGATTCACAGACTTATTATGCAACAGGTTTCCCTGTAGGTACTGCCTTGGCTTGTACCTGGAATCCTGAATTGGTAGAAAATGTAGGTAAGGCTATCGGTAATGAAACCTTGGAATATGGTTGTGATGTATTGTTGGCTCCGGGTATGAACATTCATCGTACTCCTTTGTGTGGACGTAATTTCGAATATTATTCGGAAGACCCGGTGGTAACAGGTGTTATTGCGACATCGTATGTGAATGGTGTACAGAGCAATGGAGTAGGTACAAGCATCAAGCACTATGCGGTAAATAGTCAAGAAACAAATCGAATAGAAGTAGACGAAGTGGTTTCCCAACGTGCTTTGCGTGAAATCTACTTGAAGGGATTTGAATATACTGTTGCCAATTCAACTCCTTGGACGGTGATGTCTTCGTACAACCGTTTGAATGGTATTTGGACTCAGTCCAGTCCGGAATTGTTGGTTACCGTTCTTCGTGATGAATGGGGATATGATGGTTTGGTCATGACCGACTGGACAAACGAACGCCGTACTTCATTCGACCGTGTAGCTGCTGGTAATGAACTACTTACTCCTGGTCATGATTGGCAAGAAGAAGATATCATCGAGAATGTAAAGAATGGCAAGCTCTCTATGGAAGTTGTGGATGCCCGTGTAAAGAAGTTGCTCGAATTGATAGTCAAGACTCCTCGTTTCAAAGGATATAAGTTCAGCAACAAACCTGACCTTGATGCTCATGCTGCATTGACTCGCCAGACTTCTACAGAAGGTATGGTGTTGCTTGAAAACAAGAACCAGACTTTACCTTTGAAGGATGTGAAAAAGGTGGCTCTGTTCGGTGATACTTCTTATGATTTCATTGCTGGCGGTACCGGTTCGGGTAATGTGAACAAGCCATACGTGATTGATTTGAAGACCGGTTTGACCAATGCGGGCTTGACCATTGACAAGGGGTTGCAGGAAGCATACGAGACATATAAGGAACATAGTCAGAAAGTGAATCGTTTGGGTGACCGTCGTAAGGTAGAAGAATTGAACCTCTCTCGTCGTGTTATCGAACGTCTAGCAGAAAACAACGATATTGCTATCGTAACCATTGGTCGTCAGGCTGGTGAAGCGAGTGATAGACAAATCGATGGCGATTTCAACATGACTGCTGTAGAACGTGAAATGTTGGAAAACATTTGCAATGCCTTCCATGCTTTGAACAAGAAGGTCGTGGTTATCATGAATATGGGTAATGTAATGGAAACCGCTTCATGGAAAGGAATGCCGGATGCTATCTTGATGGCTTGGCAACCTGGTCAGGAAGGTGGTAATTCCGTAGCAGACGTGTTGACAGGTAAGGAAGCTCCTTCCGGTAAGTTGACCATGACATTCCCGATTATGGTTTCGGATATTCCAGCCGTAAACAATTTCCCTACTGGTACAGGTTCCAAGTTCGGGGATAATCGTCGTAACATCGACTATACTTTGCACGAAGAAGATATCTATGTAGGTTACAGATACTTCACTACCTTCAATAAGGAAGTGTCTTATCCGTTCGGCTATGGATTGAGTTATACTACATTCAGCTATAGCAAGCCGGTAGTGAAGTATACTGCCGACGGATTTACGGCAAACATTACCGTGAAGAATACGGGCGATGTAGCAGGTAAGGAAGCCGTCCAACTTTATGTTTCTGCTCCAGGTAAGGACATGAAGAAGCCGGTTCGTGAATTGAAGGCATTCGGAAAAACAAAGATGCTTCAACCGGGTGAAAGCGAAACGTTGACATTCAAGGTGAATGCCTTTGATTTGGCTTCATTCAATCAGGATGCTTCACAATGGCAGACAGAAACCGGACGTTACGAAGTGCAGTTTGGCGCTTCATCGGTAGACATCCGTGCAAAGGCATCCTATAACCAGAAGAAGGTCTTTACCAAGAAGGTGAACGATGTCTTGAAGCCTAACCGTGAACTGAACGTGATTAGATAGTAGTTTTTTCATCGCTGAAGCAGGGTGTCTTTCCGTATAGGAGGCATCCTGCTTTTTTAATTTCTGAAACCATGAAGAAGATAATTATATTTTGCTTGGGTGTTGCTTTGTCATGGATAGAAACAGGGGCGAACAATCCTTACAAATACCAATCGCAAGGCTTGGATGTGCAGGTACAGTTTTATTCACTCAACATAGTCCGTGTGTTCAAAACTTCTGTTGGTAAATCGACAGAAAAGGAAAGCATGAGTGTCATCGTGAATCCGCAAGAAACGAAGGTTGAATTTAGCAAAGAAAAGGAATGGGTTACAATGACTAGTGGGCGTATTGTCGTAAAGTTGAACGAACAGACAGGTAGCATTGAGTTCTTGAATCCGGTAGGAAAGAGGTTGTTGTATGACAAGGATTATGGGACACAATTTACGGCTATAAGTGATGCCGGTAAGCCTTCTTATGCAGTTCGTCAAGTTTTCTTGTTAGAACCGGATGAGATTATTTTTGGATTGGGACAGCAACAAAGTGGATTGTTCAATCAGCGTAACCAGCGTTTGGAGCTTCGCAATGTCAATATGAATATCTGTATTCCTTTCATTCATTCAGAAAAAGGATATGGACTTTATTGGGACAATCAGTCGCCTACCTGCTTTACAGACAATCCTCAGGAAATGTCTTTCGATTCGGAAGTGGGACTTTGTGCCGATTATTATTTCATTTATGGTGGAGATGCCGAAGGGGTAATTGCAGGAGTCCGTACATTGACGGGGCAGGCTCCACTCTATCCGTTATGGACATTGGGATTCTGGCAGAGCCGTGAGCACTATAAAAGTCCTGAAGAATTGTGCGAAGTGGTGGATACCTATCGTCGTTTGCAGGTTCCTCTGGATGGAATCGTACAAGATTGGCAGTACTGGGGAAACAATGAAAACTGGAATGCGGTAAGTTTTGACAATCCGCTTTATGTCGATGGAAAGGCCAAGCAGATGATAGACCATGTTCATAAACAGAACGCTCATATCATCATCTCTGTATGGCCAAGCTTCGGTCGTAAGAGTGAGATGTATCACATCATGGATTCGCTCAATGCTTTGATCCCTTTCGAAACTTATCCGGCTGAAGCGACTCCTTATGATCCTTTCAACCCTATGGCTCGCGATGTGTTGTGGAAGCGTATGAAAGAAAATATATTCGATTTGGGTATGGACGGATGGTGGCTGGATGCTACAGAACCGGAGCATAAGAAACCTAAGGACAGTGATTACGATGTGCCTACTTATTTGGGTAGTTTCCGTAGTGTTCATAATGGTTATCCTATCATGTCTAGCAAGACGGTTTATGAGCGTCAACGTGAAGTGTCCGATAAAAAACGCGTCTTTATCTTGACTCGTTCTTCTTCGTTGGGACAACAGCGGTATGCTTCACATTCGTGGAGTGGTGATGTAGTAGGAAACTGGGATGTGTTCCGTCGTCAGATAGCAGCTGGACAGAACTATTCTTTATGTGGAATCCCTTATTGGAATACTGACTTGGGCGGATTCTATGCACGCGATTATGGTAATGACAATCAGAATCCCGCTTATCAGGAAATGCATGTCCGTTGGTATGAATGGGGCGTTTTCCAGCCTATCATGCGTTCGCACAATTCAGGTCCTGTACCGGTAGAGATTTATCAATTTGGTCAGAAAGGACATTGGGCTTACGATGCCATGGAAAAGTTCACCCGTTTGCGCTATCGGTTATTACCTTATCTTTATAGTACCACTTGGCAAGTGACTTCCAACCAGGGTAGTATCATTCGTCCGCTTCTGATGGACTTTGCCGATGATCGTCAGGCTGTTCTTCAGGCAGAGGAATATATGTTCGGAAAAAGTTTCCTGATTCGTCCGGAAACAGATTCGCTTTATACTTATGTGGACGAACAGAATAAAGGACATCTGAAGGACTTGTCCCGGATAGGTACATCGGAAGTATATCTGCCGAAAGGTGCCCGTTGGTTTGATTTCTGGACCAATGAATGTCTAGAAGGCGGACAAACCATACAAAGGAAAGTTCCTATCGATTTGATGCCGGTTTATGTCCGTGCTGGCAGTATCGTTCCTTGGGGACCGGAAGTACAATATAGTACGGAAAAAAATTGGAATGATTTGGAAATTCGTGTCTATCCGGGTGCAGATGCGGACTTTGTCTTGTACGAGGATGCATTTGACGGATATGGTTATGAGCATGGGCAATATACGGAGATACCTTTCCATTGGGATGAGGCTTCCCGTACCCTTACCATTGAAAAACGAAAGGGAAATTATGAAGGATTGCTTCGTAACCGGACATTTAGGGTTCAACTAGTGGGAGGTGAAAGTTATATTGTAAAGTATACAGGAAAGAGAGTAAAGGTGAAATCTTTTTCTCTTTAGCGATATTGATGATTATTCAATAACTTGCTACTTTGTATTTTCTTGAACTGTATTTTAATAGTTTAATTTGGTTTATGATAAGAATAAGGATAATAACTTGAAAGAAAGGTAGCTATTATCCTTTTTTTGTATTGTAATGTCTATTTCATATGCAGAAGACAACCAATTAATATTTGTTAAATTGTATGTAATATTAACAATAAGAACATATATAAAAAGATAATGTTTAATAGTATTTCCATTATTTTACCCTCTTCTTTGCAAAAATCTCATCAATCATCTCCTTTACATCCTTATTCACCTGCAAGAAATTAGCATACAGAATACGTTCCCTCGCATCGCGTGACTTGAACGTATAGAACTTGGGAAGCGGTACATACTCCGCTTCCTCTTTCTTTATCTCCTTCATGTCAAAGTCGGTCTTGCAGTAGAATTTGGAAGTCTTGAACTCCTCTGATTCCTGTATGTTCATCTGGTCACGCATACCCACTTTGGTCTTCACAAAGTCACGAGCCACCTGACCGCAGATCCAACCGGTCGGCATATTTGAAATTTTGCTGGCCGGAACAAGATTGTCCATATTCTCGTTGAGATTGATGGAGGTCTTATCACGATCAATGGTCACACCCTTCTTCAGTTGTACTACCTTGCCGAAAATGTCATTGGAGAGCCATTCCAAGGTTTTCTTGCTTCTTGCAGAGCCGGACACCACATTACCGACCGTGGTGATAATCTTCTGCATACCCACCTTGCCATAGTCAGCTTCTAACTGTGGCAACTCCTGAAAGCCGAGTGCCACACTTACCTTGTTGCTTCGAGCCGTACCAATAAGACGGTCTATCTTATGGAAGTAGAGTGTCGGCAACTCATCGACAATTATACTTACCGGTATGTTCTTTCCCTGTCCTGTGTTTACACGGGTAATGAGTCGGTTTAGAATAAGCGCATTCAATGCACCGATGATGCTTTCCATCTCCGGGTCATTGGCAATCAACAGATAGGACGGACTCTTCGGGTCTGATACCTTCAAATCAAAATCATCCCCGTCCTTATGGAATATCCAATAGGACTCCTTGGTGGCCAATCGGGAAGTATAGACACGCAATGTACCGATCATACCTTCCAACTGCTCCATCGCCTTGTTCTTCAAAGCTGTCTGGAACGGGCCAAGTAAAGGTGCCACCTCATTGTCTGTTTCCAATACTTCAAAGATGGTCTGATAGCTCTCATTAAGGAACGAAAGGATATGCGGCATGTCCGAGTATTTGCCCAGCCAATAGGCAGGCTCCACCTCGTTGCCATGCTCATCAAACACCTTGCCAGACGGTTTCAACCGTTTAGTCAAAGGTTCTTCAATCATCTCCGCTATCAGTTTCTTGCCGTTCTTGTCATAAGGTTCACGCTCATAGTTCACGAAGAAGTAGATACAGGCTGCCAGGAAGTTCACCGCAGATGTCTGGAAGAACTGGTCACTGCCACCGCCACCTTCCTTCTTTCCTTTCTGCAAGGATTCAAGGAGGGTTTCTGCTGTTTCACTGGCAGCAGCCAAGTTGTTGATGTACTTCTGCTGAATAGGATTCACCCGTCGGCTGTATTCCACATCCACAAAGTTGATGATATTGAACTTGCATCCCTCTGGCAGATTACCGTTCTTCTTGTTCTTCAGATAGTGGTAGTAAAGTTTGGTAGCCAATGTAGGGAACTTATAGTCATATACCACCATGGCAAAGCCCTTGGCGCTGTGCTGACGGATGAAAGGTTCAATGATGGAGAAAGTCTTACCCGAATCTGGAGTACCGACCACCCATGTGCCACGGAAAGGATTCACCACGTTCACCCATCCTTTACGGAACTTGCCCTTGTAATAGTAACGCATCGGGATGTTCACAGAATACTTGTTCTCCTGCAAGGTCTGACATTGCTCAAACGATTCATTCTCCAAGTTGAAACGGTCTTTCAACAGCCCTTCCTTCAGGAACTTCGAGATATTATCCAGCGCAATATGTACAAGAACCGTTCCCAAGATGGACGCAGCCATATAAAGGATTACATTCAAACGCATGGTGTAGAGGCGGAAATCCATTGGATAACCGAACAACCATACCGCCAAGACAAGCAAGCCGATACCGCTGACAAGCGGATACAACACCTGTTTCCTTGCATCAAACTCCAGATGTTTCTTGTTTCTGGTTCCGATACAGGTGATGCAGATGAGTATGACCGTAGCGATCTTGCTATACACCAAATGCCCGTCCTGATAGATGAACCACCGTTTGATACGGTCATGCAAGTCACAGACGATGCCGTTCCAATGGTCAAGCATCTCCGGATCAATGGCATATTCAAAGAATTGCATCAGCAGGGAGATATAGATTACCGCCCTGAATATCTTGTACGCGCCTTGAAGTTCCTTACTTTCTTCCACGATTCTTATCCTTTAAGTTACTGCTATCTGTTGATGGTTATGATTGGTCGTGACTTGTGTGCCTGGTCTTTGGGCGTTTCCTGTAACGAACCGCTACCCATGGAATAGAGCCAGGCTTTCGCCGTTTCCTGACCTTCCACTTCCGTAGAAGTCCAATACCAGCATTCTTCGGCTTCATCAGGCAACGGCTCACCGCCACATTTCTTGATTATGGGATTCACATACTGCTTGGAGGCATGAAGCAGACGCATCTGTGCCACCGAAGGGATATAGGCACTCTGCCCGTACCGCCACAAGTCAAAGACACTCTTTGCCAAGGGTGAACCCATTCCGCTTGTACTGAACATGTTGAATGTATTCTCATTCCCGTCGAATGCGGTCAAATCTGCCGAAGTCTTCTGTGCTACGCCAATACTGTCAGCAAACATTTCCGGATATAGGTCATGCAGATAGACGGCATATCCTTCACCTTCAATCTCCGTATCAGTATTTGTATGGAATACTACCGCAATTGCCTCCTTGTCTGAGACTTCATATTGTTGGAAACTCATCACATTACCGTCCGTGCAAAGGACATGCCCGATTTTCATTCCCGTATCAAGGAAATCACGGTGTTCATCACATGATGTAAATATGGCCGCAACAGCCATAAGGCAGCCATACATTATTCTTTTGACATTATTCTTCATATGCTTCTTATCTTGTAGGTAGTTTGATTCCAATGACCACACCTGTACGGAAGAGGTCTTTACCTTCTATCACCAAATCACTCTTGACCTGCCAGAACAGTTCCCATCCGCCACGAAGGGAATAATTCTGTTCATAGCCGATATGGATTCCACCCAGAACATCGTGCCGGTCAGAACCGAGCGAACCACCGATGCGGAAATTCCCATGGCTGTTTCTTCCCCGTATGACACACGGCTTGTAGGCGACGCCCAATCCCCATGTGTTATAGTTGTTCCAAAAAGATTCAGGACAAATATGTCCACATGAAGCACATTCATCCCATTTCAGATAGATATTCCCGAAATACTCCCATGCGTTGTGGTAACGTGTCTCATGTTCGTAAGCCAAAGTAAGGTCCATTCCCTTTTCATACAACAGCCCGACACCCAACTGTACTCTTCCCGTATTGTCCTGTGCCTTTACGGAAAGGACAGATGAGACGATAATGGCCAGCAATAATATTGTCTTTCTCATAAACCGTTATTTTGAGTTACACTTAATCTTCCGTCAGCAATGAACGGTTAAAACTGTCCGCATTCAGCACATCCTCGTAGTCGATGTTCACGCTGATGGTTCTTCCTGATATCTGTTTCTCACTCATCTCGATAGTCAGCACCTTGTCATTAGGGAAGGTCATCTTCCGAACCACCATCACATTGCGGTAGCCATGCAGGAATGACTTGGTTTTCTCCAGCATCATTTCCGGCTTCAGTTCGATAATCTGTGAGTTGGTCGCTTTTGACACCTTCTTATCTGCCAGCTTGACACGTATCTCGTCGATGTCGAAACGGATATCCGTGCGGTTCTCCACAGAAAAGTCTATGAAGAAATATTCACCCACTGCATAGATGTTGTTCAACCGCATGATCATCCGATGCTTGCGGTTGCTTACGTCCCTGTAACGAGCCGGAGACGTCCATATCTGACGGGCGAAACGGTACATGTCTTCCGTTGAAAGGCTGACGGCAGGATTATGGAACGGCTGTTGCTCTTCCATTTGCACCTCCATGTCAGTGACCGCTTCCTGAAGCCGTGTCGTATATATCAGCGCATATTGTACACGGTACCGTTCCGTTACAATGGTCACGATGGCAAGCACATCACCGTCCGCATGTCCGGCTTCCTTCGGTTTCAGTCGGATGGTATTGCTGATGGGTTGGTCACCCGCTACCTTGTCCGTTGATATATCCACGAAGCGGATTGGTTCGGTTGCCGTGATGACAGTTGTGACCTGCTCATTGACTGTAAGCAGTTCCATTTCCTCATACGTTGTCTGTGCATTGGCACCACAGACGGTAAGCACTCCTATAAGAAGGGTGCAGATTTTCTTTGTTACGTTCATAATCTTCCAATTATTGAGTCATTTTATTTGTCTTTCTTTTCCCTGCCGTTGACCAGATAGACGAAAGTACCGTATTTAAGTTTCACCCGGTTCTTTCTGACAGCCTTTGAAAGGGCATTGCTCGTTTTCTGGTAAGCATTCTGTATGGCCTGCATTCCCCATTGGGTAAAGCTGTTGCCTCCTGTTCCCGTGTTCATGTTCACGCTACCGCTCATCGCACTGCTGGCCACATCCTTGGTTGTCTCACGGAACTGGCTGCTTGGTACATACAATCCTTCCAGACCGTCCGTGTCATACAAGGAGAGATTCACCTTTACCAGTTCATCCCCGACAAGGACGCTCTTGATGCTTCCCTTTACACGCTGACTCCCGAAACCGCTCATGGTAGCATACAGATATGCTCCTTGCGGTACGATGATGTCATTGATTTCCACATCATCGAGCAGACGCAGCCTGACCCTCGAACCGTCCACCGCCTTGATGTCCTCGTCGATGATTGCCTTTATCAACTTCGGTTCAGGCTCATTTTCTGCCAGGGTATTGAAGTAGGATGATGACGGCCGTTTCATCTTGGTTACAGTCTGTGATTCATCGTTCTCATCCAATGAAGTGACATTTCTTTCATTGATTTCCACTTTCCCCTTGATGACAGAACCTGTTGTCGCAGAATCCTTCAGTGCAAGGTCTTTGGCTGACTCATTGACATTCTCCAGTCCTTTCCTGCCTTGAAGACGGGCTTCGGCCAGAGCCTTGTCAAGTGCAGCAAGGGCTTCCTTTTCCCGTGCTTTGCTCAACGCTATCCGTTCTTCCTCCGTAAATGGAGTAACTATGGCAGAGTCTTTCATACTTTCGCCCTTTTCCGCACTTTGGCGCAAGCGTTCCTGCATCTCACGTAGCCTTTCAAGCTCTTCCGTCCTTTGTGCCGCTTCTGCATCGAGCAGGGCAAGGTCATCGTCGGAATACTTGGAGTCGTAGTTTTCCTTGTTTTCATTGTTGTCGTCACGTTCAATGTTTTCTACCGCACTGTAATCCTGAATCCGTCCGTAGGATTTTACCATACTCTCATACCTTCCTCCGATACCGTCATTCTTGATTTGGGCTTCGGGCAGTTCGGGATTAATGTACTCGATCGTCTGCATTTGGGTGGGAACCTCTGCCAGTTCCGTGTCGAACAGGTCAAAGATGAAATATCCTGCACCCAACAGCGGTAAATAGATAATCAGCGGAAGCATGTACTTCGGCTGTCTGAAGTTAATCTTGTCTGTTATCATCTTTATCGGAATTAATATGTTTCACTGTTATCGTATCCATTCTTTCCACATGCCGTTTCTTCAGCAGCCCTTCCTGTCTCTCAGTTGCGGTAATCCTCTCTCTGGGCATATTGGCTATCGTTGCTATGCGGTAAATGTTATAGCCCAGACAGAAAATCACGATACCGAACACCAATACCAGGAAGAACCTCGGAAACCTGATGGCGAACCGCTGTACAGAGGCTGCCGCCTTGTCAATTCCCAACAGTCTTGCCGTTCTTCTGCCTGCATCCACTTCCTTCTCGTACTGTTTCCTGTACTTCGGATCATCCTTGTCCGGCATCTTTTCGCCGAAAATGAGTTTCTTCCATCCCATAGCGTCAAAGATTAGTAGGTGGATTTAGTTTTCTGCTCGATATCCTTGTTGAGCAATGTTCTCCAGTTCACGATTAACAGTCCGTGAGGATTGTTCTCCGTTCTCGGCACACGTTTGAGTTTTCCGCCTGTCACCAGTTCACGAGTCAGGATGCTTGTGCGTCTCTCGATACGCTGACGGCCATAGTAGGTGAACTCCATCTTTTCCTCATTGAAGTTGATGCTGTCGCAGAAGATGGAGAAGACCGCACTTGTACCCATGATGTTGGAATAGAAGCCTTTTTCCTTCAAGGTATTGTACTGTGCCAATCCTGTCTCGTCCACCAGATACATGGCTTTCTCCATCGTGTACTTGATGTACTTGTCATCAGGAGCAAGCGTGAAGAAGAAATGGTGGAACATCTCAATGTGGCTTTTTGCCTCCACATCCAAGGTCTCTTCCATGGTGGTACGCTGTACCAGTATGGGCACGTTTCCGTCCAGTACATACACCTTCTGCTGTGCATCCGACACCATGCCACGTGCCGTCCAGATGCTGGAAATGCTGATAAGGATGCAGCCGACCAGGAAGCAGCTGCAGATGATTGTTACCAGCTTGATTTTGTTTTCAAGATTCTTGATTACCATAATTTACTGTTCTTGTTACCTATATTATTGTCTATCTCATCATGCTTGAAATGGCTCCCGTAGTGGATGCCTTGGCTTGCTGTGCCACACCCTCACCGAAGTTACGTGTAGAGAAAGCCGTGTCACCTTCAGGAATCATCCATGCCGCCAAGTCAGGTACAAGGTTCAGGCATTTGAGGGCCACAATGCTTGCTGCCATCAGATAACCGGCAGAGAAGAAGGAGTTCTGAAGATATGCCGCCATAGTCGTTTCGCTTTGTGTGATGGCTGTCAGATTCTCTACCTGTATGCATAATACGATATCGAAGATCAGGAGGATATAGAAGCCGACGAAGTATAGGCTTTCAATACGGAAAATATAATCATACAATAGGAAATGAAAGCAATAAAATATGCTGTATATTAGATATTTATTGTATTTTCCGATTTTGTCAATGGAGATATGCAGAGGTGGCGATTTAACGTTATTTTGTTGCGTATTTGTTGCACGAAACAAATATTAGGGGTATCTTTGTATTCGTAAGGCAGGGAAAATCTGCCGATGAGAAAAGAAATATCAAGAAAGGAAAAAATATCATGGCACGACCAAAGAAAATACAGAAAGTAAAAGAGCCCGTCCGGGTTCGCCAGCGCAAACTGGCTAACGGGAACATGAGTTTGTATCTCGATGTCTATGTGAAAGGAGTGCGCAAGGTAGAATCACTCGGTTTATATCTTGTGCCCGAATTGACACCGCTTGACCGCCAACAGAACATCCACGCAAGGCAAGTAGCGGATAAAATCAAAGCCGAGCATATTTTGGCATTACAGAACCACGGCGTGCGCCAGTGGAACAAGGTAAAGCGATCATGTATTACACTTGTCGATTTTCTGAAAGAATACGAGCAGGAGAAATTCGGTTTTTCTGCATCCACTCTCAAAGGGAGGCGTGATTTGCGGGGGAAAATCGAAACGTATCTAAAAGAAGCCAATCGCCCGGATATTGTTTTGGCAAACGTGGACGTTGATTTCTGCCGGGGCTTCATAGACTTTTTACGTTATGCAAAGAACGGAGTACGCAAGGACGGCAGTGTCATAAGCAACGGGGCGGCGCATCATCATCAGGCGGTTTTGAACGGAGCGTTGAACAAGGCGGTGCGAGACGGCATTCTGTCTGCCAATCCCCTGAAGTCCATAAGTTCAAAAGAGAAATATCAGCCATCGGAAAGCATAAGGGAATATCTCACACTGGAAGAAATGAAAGCGATTATGGCGGCTCCCTGTCCGCACGGGGATGTGAAACGGGCTTTCCTATTTTCCTGCTTTACCGGGCTTCGTCTTGGCGATGTGCGCTCGCTGACATGGGGAAAGATTGTCAAAGCACCCGACGGCAAGACCTTGTTTGTAAGGACAAAAATGGAAAAGACGCAAAAAATAGTAAACGTGCCGTTATCAAAAGAGGCTATCGACTGTCTTAACCCCAAAGAGGACAATGAAGAACCGATTTTCATGTTACCTGCCGGGACATCGAATGTTGAACGGAATATAGAAAAATGGATGCAGGATGCAAAGATAACCAAACATATAACCTACCATTGCAGCCGCCATACATACGCCACTATGCTGCTGACGCTCGGTGCGGACATATACACGACATCGAAACTGCTCGGACACTCCAACGTAAACACCACATCCATTTACGCCAAGATTGTAGATAAAAAGAAAGTGGAAACGGTTAATCTCGTTGATGACTTCTTTTCTAAATAACCATAAACAGAGGGAAACAGATGAAAATAACGATACGCACAAGAGCATTGAAAACGGGAAGCCGCTCGATATACCTCGATTTCTACGAAAAGGGGGAAAGGTGGAGCGAGTACCTAAATTTGTTCCTCGTGCCGGACGATGCACCCGACGCAAAGCGGCTCAATGACGCATCTATGGCAAAGGCGAATGAGATTAAATCGAAACGGCTGCTCGGCATTGACGAGAACGAAACGGAAACAGAGGACGGCAAAACACTCCAGCTACCCAAACGGATTTTTGCCGACTGGCTTAACGATTATATAGAGGGGATCAGACGTAGCCCGTCTTACTCCCAATCAACCTATCGCAATTACCGCTCCACTGTCAATATAATAAAGACGTATTTGCAGTACCGCCGCAGACCTCGTTATCTGATGTCGAAAATAGACAAGAAATTCATTGTCGGGCTTCTCGACTTCATGCAAAACACCTACCGGAACACGAAATCACCGGACAACCCGAAAGAGATGTCGCAATGCACGTTGCATCTTCATCAGGCAATAGTGGTGCGTATGCTCAATGCGGCGGTAAATGAGGGGATAATGAATAGTAACCCTTTCTATGCTTTGGGTAAACACGAGCGGATAGCCAAGCAACAAGCCGAAAGGGATTATCTCACGAAAGACGAACTGCTTGCGCTTGCCGAAGCTCCAACCACCAATGAAACGACCAGACGGGCGTTCCTGTTTTGCTGCTTTACGGGATTGCGGTACAGTGATGTCTGTACGCTGGCATGGCGGGATATAAAGCAAGTCGATAGCGGGCTGGTGATTTCAATCCGTGCAATGCGAAAGACTGGAAAACAGGTAACAATACCACTCAATCAATCGGCGTTAAAATGGTTGCCGGATAGAAACGGTTGCAAACCGGGACAAAGGGTATTTGATATGACAAGCCTAAGTGCCTGCAACAGATGTCTTAAAAAGTCAGCCGTAGCCGCAGGAATAGAAAAGAACGTCAGCTACCATACCAGCCGCCACACGTTTGCCACGCTGTCACTGGCAGCCGGAGGCGACCTTTATACGGTTGGCAGGCTGCTCGGTCATACCAACATACGCTCGACACAGGTATATGCCGATGTGGTAATGGAAACCAAGATAGAAGCGGTAAACCGAATTTCGGAGTATTTTTCAATATAAACATGAACCTTTCAGTCGTGAATAGCTCTTCCAAAAGGATATAATTCAACAGATTGTAACTATCTTTGCGACTGAAACTCAAGAAAATTAATAGAATGGCAAAGATTACAGTAAAAGACACGAGTGTCACAATTATATCAGTCAATGAAAATGATTATATCAGCCTGACAGACATTGCGAGATACAAAAGCGATGATCCGACTGCAGTTATCGGGAACTGGTTGCGTAACCGGAACACTATAGAATATCTCGGTATTTGGGAGAGTTTGTACAACCCGAACTTTAAACCCCTCGAATTCGAGGGGTTTAAAAAGGAAGCCGGGCTGAACGCCTTTACCTTGTCACCAACAAAATGGATTAGTACAACAAACGCAATAGGCATACTTTCCAAATCTGGACGCTATGGCGGCACTTATGCTCACAAGGATATAGCTTTTAAGTTTGCGAGTTGGATTTCTGTTGAATTTGAACTGTATATAATAAAGGAGTTCCAACGATTAAAAAACGAGGAACAACGGCAACTTGGCTGGTCTGCCAAACGAGAATTGTCGAAAATCAACTACCGCATACATACCGATGCAATCAAACAGAACCTTATTCCTGCCGAAGTAACCGCTAAACAAGCCAGTATTATCTATGCTGACGAAGCAGATATGCTGAATGTGGCGATGTTCGGCATGACCGCCAAGATGTGGCGTGAACAGCACCCAGAACTGAAGGGGAATATCCGGGACTATGCCTCTATTAACGAATTGATCTGCCTTTCAAATATGGAGAACCTCAATGCGGTATTCATAGACCAAGGCATTCCGCAGGGTGAACGGTTGGTTAAACTTAATCAGATTGCAATTCAACAGATGAAAGTGTTAGAGGGTGATAACAACGACCGTAAGCTACTAAAATAAAGAAACTACTTTTAGAAGTATGATGACGTTTGGCTGGTCTCCCTTCCAACGAATATAAAAAACATCGGAGTGATTTTCAAACCGCTCCGATGTTTTAAATCTTCAGTTATAACTGTTAGTTCACTTTACCAATACTCAATGGCTCTTTTCTCAATGTATTCTTCTGGCCATGTTTGTTTTTTCCCGATATAATTCATGTCATCATCGTAGTCGTCATATTCAGTGGCATAGCTAACCTTTCGTTCCGTCCAATTGTTTTTCTTGTCGAACTTCGTATAGGTGTAATGATAGGTGGTTACACCTTCTTCGGGATGTTCCTCTATCATGGTTGAGGGGTATTTATCATTCCCCTTATATTGGTAGGTACATGTAACCATTGCCATTTGTGAACAAAATACGTGCTTGATAAGTCGTTGGCTACTGTCAAACGTGTACTCGTGGTTGAGTTCGGTGTTGGTGTCCGAATCCGTATCGGAACGTAATCCGTCCTTTATTGCTATATTGACTACAGCTTCTCCCCAGCCACTTACATTATAAGATGTAGGTGTAAGATATGTGTATGTCGTTTCTTTATCAAAGCTGTTTTTCTGATATACAAGATTGCCCGACTGGTCGAATTTCAAACATTCGTGCTCCTCCGTCACCGATTTTACTTTACCCAAAAGTCCATACGTGTCTGTACCTTTATAGAGCAGTTCCTCTGCAGACTGTTTTTCTTTATTCCCGCTTGTCGAGCTTTCATTCTTCATCATGTCCTCATCATAATAACTTATAGTACGATTAACGGTCAAGAAAGGTGTATCGCCATTTTTCGTTGACGATGAACGGTCTTGGTTGGATGTAAAACCGTCTTTTGTAGCTTTATAATAGGTACGTAAGGCAGGAATTTCGTCAAGATTTGACGGAAATATTATCTTGGCTTGTGTCCAGTTGCCTTTTTCATCATAAATATATTCATAAGTGACAGTGAATGTCATATCATCCACACGCCAACTGTTGCCTTTACTCTTATACACTCCACCCGAGTAAGTCCACGTGGCTAAATCGCCATGTGAATTGTAAGTAAAGGCGCTCGTACAGGTCAATGTTTCTGTACCTTGGTCAAACTTAACGGGAATCTTTTCCACGGCCTGTGTACACAGATTGTCCGTGTAGGAAAATACCGTCACCGATTTTTCTCTTTTATACTCGCTGATGTCTTTTAAGAAGATGTTTGTGGGTTTGACGTTTTCAATCTTCTCAATCCGTCCAAGAGAATCTATTTGAAATTTGTAGAGTGTCACACCGGCTTCATTGGCTAAGGAATTTTCTTTTTCCGGCAGTATGGATTTTAAAGCTCCATTTTCATGATACTCATAGAGATAGTCCCACGTGCCCGGATTTCCTCCCCGGTCTCTTTCTCGTCGGGTTAGTCTGCCTGCAGCATCATAAATAAAACCGTTATCGTTGTACCGACGTTTATAGCGACCGTCTTCTACAGATTTGATTTTAACAAGGCTTGAATTGCTGTCATATTCAAACGAAACCACATCAAATCCGGTTGCACCAACGTTGAATGAGGTACGTCGTTGTTCTGACAAGCGACCATTGGAGAGAAACGCATACTGCGAAGAACCCGTGACTCCCCAGGCAGGATAACTGTATTCGTAAGTCACTGTCATCGGGTAGTCTCTCAATCCCATTTTTGCCCAATCTGTAGGATAATTCACAAAGTATGGCATTAAAGTTTCCATACTCATATCTAACTGCAAAGGATTGAAATAAACATACAACGGAGTATAAGGTTTGTCATTGTTCTTACCTCCGCTATCGCAACTTATCACTATACCTGCCATGAAGAAAAATGCACAAGCATAGCCTATAAAAAATTTCGATGCTCTCATTTCATTTATCATTTATGAAAAATTACAATTTAAAATTTACATATACAGCCATTTGAACACGTGCAGGCTGACCTTCCACTAAACCGGGTTTCCATTTAGGTGAAGACTTGACCACCCTTATAGCCTCGGTATTCAGATTGGCATGCACTTTCTTTAAAGCGGTCACATTCGACACCGAACCGTCTTTCTCCACTACAAAGCCGACAAGTACGTTACCCTGTATTTTTTGTTCCTTGCATATCCACGGGTAACGTATGCTTTTCGAAATATGGCTCATAAATGCTTGCATGCTGCCGGGAAATTCCGGTAGTTGCTCTATTGCATCATCGGTAGATAAGTACACTTTGTTAGGGTTTGCCTTGGGTTTTTCGGGTTCTTGTTCCGGTTCTGTTTTGTTTGTTGTCGGCATGCCAAACCTTCTTGTAGAGGTATCATTACTTGTTGATTCCTTCTCTTCTTGTTCCCTAAGCAAGCTCTTTTGTAATACCTCACTGGAGATTAAAAAGCCGTTGAACTTGGAAGGAGCATAACCAGAGAAAGCCGAAACAATTTCAAAGCTAAAAGGTTTTCCTTCTTCAATGCTCGGAAAGAAATAGGCTCCTGCATTCATTAGCCGATTACCCGGCATAAGATAGAACAAGTCTATTGACAAACTGCGGCTCGCTTTCTGTGCCGTTCCCTTTATCAGAAACTTGTAACCACCATTGGCACGACCTGTACAAGTGACGCTTGTGACATGCCAATACCGATCTACCCCGGCATCACACTTAAACGGTACTTCTGTCGGGTAACTTTTCGGGGGAATAGAGAAACTTGTCTGTGCAGTGGCGGTATGAGCCATTATAAAAACTCCAAGAGTTACTATGCACAATAAAACAGATAGTTTGTAACTATTCAGCGATAGTATAGTGCCCTTAATCCACGACTGAAATATACTG
>CAYXZF010000040.1:0-21175 GCA_964469845.1 uncultured Phocaeicola sp. | reverse complement strand
TAAAATAAAAAACCTTTTTGAATGCCCACAGCCATTTTAAATGAAAGAGCCGTGGCTCCGGTGAAAGATTTTGCCGGTTCCACACAGGTTTTTCCGCGACTTTCCTTAACTTTGCATTTTCTTCCCCGTCTCTCGCCAAGGAACTCCCTGTCAGAGGATGGACGAGAAGGAACGAACAACCCCAAGACAAAGAACGATGGCCAAAGAAAAAATCATCTATGTATGTACGCACTGCGGACAAGACTCGCCCAAATGGGTGGGCAAGTGCCCCTCGTGCGGACAATGGAACACTTACGTGGAAGAGGTGGCGAGAAAAGAATCCGCCTCCGCCCGACAGGGGATTTCCATTTTGGAATCGACCCAAAGCAAACCACTCACTTTAAGCGACATCGAGGGAGGAGAAGAGCCGCGCATCGACATGCGCGACGAAGAACTGAACCGGGTGCTGGGAGGAGGATTGGTGCCCGGCTCGCTGGTACTGCTGGGCGGCGAACCGGGCATCGGCAAGTCCACGCTCACCCTTCAAACGGTACTGCGGCTCTCGTCCAAGAAGATACTCTACGTATCCGGCGAGGAAAGCGCCCGCCAACTCAAGCTCCGGGCCATGCGCATCACCCGACAGGAATCCGACTGCCTCATCGTATGCGAGACTTCGCTGGACCAAATATACCTGCACATCAAGAACACCCGGCCCGACATCGTCATCATCGATTCCATCCAAACCATCTTTATGGAGAGCATCGACGCCTCGCCGGGAAGTCTGGTGCAGGTACGGGAGTGCTCGGCATCCATTCTGAAATTCGCCAAGCAGAGCAACACGCCCGTCATCCTCATCGGACACATCAACAAGGAAGGAAGCATAGCCGGTCCCAAGGTGCTGGAACACATCGTAGACACCGTCCTGCAATTTGAGGGCGACCAGCACTACATGTACCGCATCCTGCGAAGCATCAAAAACCGCTTCGGAAGCACGGCGGAACTGGGCATCTACGAAATGCGGCAAGACGGACTCCGACAAGTGAACAACCCCTCCGAGCTGCTCCTGACCAACGACCATGAAGGCATGAGCGGCATAGCCATCGCTTCCGCCATCGAAGGCATACGCCCCCTGCTCATCGAAACGCAGGCATTGGTCAGCTCCGCCGTCTACGGCAATCCGCAACGCTCAGCCACCGGCTTCGACATCCGCCGAATGAACATGCTGCTCGCCGTACTCGAAAAACGGGTGGGCTTCAAACTGGCACAGAAAGACGTATACCTCAACATCGCCGGAGGACTGAAAGTAAACGACCCCGCCATAGACCTGTCCATTATCAGCGCCATCCTGTCCAGCAACATGGACGTATCCATCGACCGAGACATCTGCATGGCAGGCGAAGTGGGACTCAGCGGCGAAATCCGTCCCGTAAACCGCATCGGACAACGGATAGGCGAAGCAGAGAAACTGGGCTTCAAGCGAATCCTCGTCCCAAAGCACAACCTGCAAGGTACAGACACCCGGAATATGAAAATAGAAATCATCCCCGTACGGAAAGTAGAAGAAGCCTTCCGCACCTTATTCGGATAAAATCATGATACAGGAACATCAAATCAGAGTGCTGCCCGAACAGGCGGCCAACGAACAAAGCATCCGACAATTCATCAGCCGAGACAAAGGGCTGGACACACGCACCATCCACGCCGTGCGCGTATTGAAGCGAAGCATCGACGCCCGTCAGCGAACCATCTTCGTAAACCTGAAGGTACGACTTTACATCAACGAAGAACCGCAAGACGAAGCGTTCACCCGTACCCCGTACCCCAACGTGGAAGGAAAACCGCAAGTCATCGTGGTGGGAGCCGGTCCCGGCGGACTCTTTGCCGCCCTGCGTCTCATCGAACTGGGACTGCGCCCCGTCGTCGTGGAACGAGGAAAGAACGTGCGCGACCGCAAAGCGGACATCGCCCGCATCAGCCGCGAACACCAAGTGAACCCCGAAAGCAATTACAGCTTCGGCGAAGGAGGAGCAGGTGCCTATTCCGACGGGAAACTCTACACCCGAAGCAAGAAACGGGGCAATGTGGACAAAATACTGAACGTGTTCTGCCAACACGGAGCCGACACCGCCATCCTTGCCGACGCACACCCGCACATCGGCACGGACAAGCTGCCGCGCGTCATTGAAAACATGCGGAACACCATCCTGCAATGCGGCGGAGAAGTGCTGTTTGAAACACGGATGGATGCACTCATCATCGAAAAACAACGAGTGGCAGGCATCGAGACAAACACGGAAAAGACGCTGAAAGGTCCGGTCATCCTCGCCACAGGACACTCCGCCCGCGACGTCTACCGATGGCTGCACGCCAACGGAGTGGAGATGGAAAGCAAAGGCATCGCCGTAGGCGTACGTTTGGAACACCCCTCGCACCTCATCGACCAAATACAGTACCACAACCGCACCGGACGGGGCAAGTACCTGCCCGCCGCCGAATACAGCTTCGTCACCCAAGTAGACGGACGGGGAGTATACAGCTTCTGCATGTGTCCGGGAGGATTCGTAGTGCCCGCCGCCAGCGGACCTCGCCAACTCGTGGTGAACGGCATGAGCCCCAGCCACCGCGGCGGAAAATGGAGCAATTCGGGCATGGTGGTGGAACTGCGTCCGGAGGATTTGGCGGACAAAGACCTCTTTCCGAAATCTGCCGAAACCGCCGCCGAAGCCTTGCCGGCCTCCCACCCGCTCGCCATGATGCACCTGCAGGAAGCCCTCGAAGCCGCCTGCTGGCAGCAGGGCAACATGCGGCAAACGGCACCCGCCCAACGAATGGCGGACTTCACCCGGCGAAAACTGAGTTACGACCTGCCCGCCTCGTCCTACAGTCCGGGACTGGTATCCTCGCCCCTGCACTTCTGGATGCCGAAGTTCATCAGCGAACGGCTGGAGCAAGGATTCCGGCGGTTCGGACAGACCTCGCACGGATTCCTCACCAACGAAGCGGTGATGATTGGCATGGAGACCCGGACTTCGGCTCCCGTACGCATCGTCCGCGACAACGAAACCCTGCAACATGTATCCGTCAGCGGACTTTTCCCCTGCGGAGAAGGAGCTGGATACGCCGGAGGAATCGTGTCGGCAGCCATCGACGGAGAACGGTGCGCAGAAGCAGTCGCACAATACCTCAACCAATAGCGCACCTATGAACAAGCAGCCCGAAATAGCCATCGTCGATGCCGACACCCTCCACGGACTGGCATTGCAGAACTTGCTGGAAGAAATCATCCCCACAGCCGTCATCCGCCTGTTCGCCTCCTTCGGCGAACTGACGGACGACACGCCCGACATGTATGCACACTACTTCGTGTCGGCACAAATCTACTTCGAGCACACGGCGTTCTTCCTCGAACGAAGACCCAGAGCCATCGTCCTGACCGGAGGCGACAGCCAACCGCCACTGGTCGGAGTGCCCACGCTGAACATCTGCCAAAAGCCGAAAGAACTGGTGAAAGACATCCTCCGGTTGCACCGTTACGGACACCGCGGTCCGCATCCGCACCCGACTGAAGAAACCACCGAGCACGAACTGTCCGCCCGCGAAATCGAAGTGCTCACGCTCATCACCCGGGGACTCATCAACAAAGAGATTGCCGACAAACTGAACATCAGCCTCACCACCGTCATCACCCACCGGAAGAACATCACCGAGAAGCTGGGCATCAAATCGGTGCCCGGACTGACTATCTACGCCGTCATGAACGGCTATGTGGAAGCCGACAGCATCTAAAATCCTCATTTATTAGGATTGCACGGATGAAGCATTTGCTGTTACTTTGCGCCCGATTTCAGAAAGAATAGAACTGCAAAGAAAAACAAATGAAGAAACAACTCATTCTGGCAACGGCTCTACTGGCGGCAGTGTCCGTCCGAGCCGACTACCGAAACACAATCACCGAAGACACGACCCGGGTGATTGACATTGAAGAAGTGGTCGTCATCGCATCACCCAAGGAGACAAGCAAGTTACGACGGCTTTCCGCCGCCGTATCCCTCCTCTCGCAAAAGGACATGCAGACCCACCGCATCACTTCCCTGAAGAACGCAACCGCCGCAGTCCCCAACTTCTACATGCCCGATTACGGTTCAAGGCTGACTTCGGCCATCTACATCCGAGGCATCGGTTCACGCATCAACACGCCCGCTGTAGGCATGTATGTGGACAACATCCCGTATCTGGACAAATCGGCTTTCGACTTCAACTTCTTCGACATCGAACGTCTGGACATCCTCCGCGGACCGCAAGGCACCCTCTACGGACGAAACACGATGGGCGGACTTGTCAAAGTACACACCCGTTCACCGTTCTCTTATCAAGGAACGGACGTGAAATTAGGATTCGCCACCAAGAGCAATCACCGCAACGCATCACTCACACACTATCACCGCATCAGCGAACGCTTCGCCTTCTCCGCCGGCGGTTACTACGAAGGAGCGGACGGATTCTTCCACAACACATACCTCAACCAAAAGGCGGACGACATGGAAGCAGGAGGAGGACGCATCCGAGCCGTCTGGTTGCCGGGCGACAACTGGAAGCTGGACCTCAACGTGAACTACGACTACACCGATGAGGGCGGTTATCCGTATTACTACACGGGCATCCTTGACGGAGAAGAAGACCGGAGCGAACTGATGAACCGGATAGCCTACAACCGCAAAAGCAGCTATCGGCGCAGCCTGATGAACACCGGACTCAACATCGAGCATCAAGCCGACGGTTTCATCCTTAACGCCGTAACCGGATTTCAACATCTGGACGACCGCATGTTTATGGATCAGGACTTTTCACCATTAGACACCTATACGCTGGAACAGAAACAGCGCATCAACAGCTTCAGTGAAGAAATCACCTTCAAGAGCCGACCGGGAAGAACCTGGCAATGGACTACCGGCGCTTTCGGTTTTTACCAAAGCATGAACGTAAACAGCCCCGTCACTTTCCGACCGGACGGAATGGCGATGCTCAACCGGATGCTGGGCAGCGTCATCCCCGGCAAAATCGAAGTGCCGATGGGACAGGGAATGGCCATGAATATCCTTCCCTCGCTCGCCGTCACCGACAGCGAAATGCCGATTGACGGTCGCTTCAAGACACCGCAATACAACTTGGCCCTCTTCCACCAATCGCAGTTCAAGAACCCGCTTGGCGCAGAAGGACTCTCGTTCACCATCGGCCTGCGACTGGATTATGAAAAGATGAAAATGGACTACAATTCGGGAACCTCCTTGGGATACAATGTGGCAATCAACGGCGAAATGACACGCGGCGGACAAGTCATTCGCCAAATCGAAATGATGCCTGCCACACCGCTCACCGTAAAGTCGCGCTACACGGGAAAACTGTCGAAAGACTACGTGCAACTGCTCCCCAAATTCGCCTTGCAGTACGACTTCGGACAAAGCAACAACGTTTATGCTGCCGTCAGTCGGGGATACCGTTCGGGAGGATACAACTTCCAGATGTTTTCCGAATTGCTTCAAAGCAGCCTGCGCAACGACATGATGCGACAAAGCAAAGAAGCCATTCTGGAGAAAGTACCCAAAAACTACGTAGGACTGGTAGCCGACAAGTTCCCCGATGGAGGCGAAAACCCCGAAGCACGAACCGCCGTGGAATACAAACCCGAATATACCTGGAACTATGAGTTGGGCACACACCTTACCCTGTTCGGCGGAAAACTCCGTGCCGACTTGGCAGCCTTCTACATGAGCACACGCGACCAACAGATTTCCAAAATGGCAGCCAGCGGATTGGGACGCGTCACCGAAAACGCCGGCGAAAGCGAAAGCTACGGCATGGAAGCCGACCTGACCCTCGGCATCACCCGTGCCCTGCAACTGAACGCCAACTACGGTTACACACACGCCACCTTCGTGAACTATGAATTAGGTAGCGATGCGGAAACCGACGCAAACTACAACGGCAACCACGTGCCCTTCGTACCGACGCACACCCTGAACGTAGGCGGAGCGTACTCCTTCTTCTTCAACGGCTGCTGGGCGGAGAGCCTCACCATCGGTGCCGGCTGTACCGGAACCGGAAAGATATACTGGACAGAAGCGAACGATGTTTCGCAAGACTTCTACGCCACATTGAACGGTTATCTCTCGCTCCAAAGCAAAGCCGTGCAGATTGACCTTTGGGCACGCAACCTGACAAACACGGATTATACCACGTTCTATTTCGAAAGCATGGGACGCAGCTTCGAACAACACGGAAAGCCCTTGCAAGTGGGAGTAGATGTAAGATTGCATTTCTAAGTCCGCACAGAAAGAAGATTCCCCCCGACGGACAGGTATCCATGTCGAATGGATGTCCGTCGGGGGAATCTTTTATGTAAAAAAGCTGTTTACAGCTCGTTCTTGCAAATGTCCGCCACCACTTTCTGGTAGCGGTTCTCCAGCCGCATGTACGACAAGAGATTCCGATAGACATTCTCCGCTTCCACCAAGTAATCGATGAGCGAGATTTGTCCTTCGGTGAGTGCCTGTTTCAGCAAATCGAGCGAACGATACATCAAGGGGACATCGCAGACGGAAAGGGCTTCCTTGAGCTGCCGCATCTCATTGAAGAGCGACATCAGACTGTTCTCGGCATGCAGTCGGGCATCTTCCTGCATCAAACGGGCACCGATGGCCTGCGCCTTGGCTATCTGTACTTTCTTCCGGTTGGAGAACAAGGGGATGGAACCGCCCACCACAAATCCGTTCATCGACATTTCGCTCTCGGTGTTTCGACGGAAACCCGCTTCGAGCTTGGGCAACCAGTTCTGACGCTCTACCGACACCTGCTTTTCGGCGGCACGAGTGTAAGCATCCGCCGACTGAAGGTCGCAATCGGCCGACATCACTTCATCGTACACCCGGTTGTAGTCCGTCAGTTCCCTTACTTGCGGATAATCGCTTGCCTCAAACTCCAAAGGTAAGTTACCGTTCATGGCCAGCAACGACTGAAGCGCCGTGCGGTGAGCCGCCCGGTTTTCGGCCACTTCGGCCACCACGTTCATGTGCTCCATCTTGATTTTGTTCACATCCAGCACATTGGCATCGCCCGCCTCGAAACGTTGATTGTAAAGAGCCGCCAGTTCATCGGCGTTCTTTTTTCGGAGTTCCATCAGTTTCTTCTCCTTATTCAGAAGGATAAGATCAAGACAAAGTTGCTTGGCGCGCAACAGGATGTCGCGACGTGCGCCCTCCCGGCGGAAATCGATGGCCCGGTTCTCCAACTCGGCCTGACGGTTGCGGGTAATGTACTGGGTGGGAAAGTCGAAGCCCTGTGTAGCCACGAATTCCGTGCCATGTCCCGCTCCCGCCCCGTTCTTATAAAAAGAACTATAAGACACGGTAGGGTCCGGCAGATTATTTTCCGCACGGTTTTCCATTTTCTCCGCGCCGGAAAGGCAGACTTGCGACTGCAATTCCTTGTTGTTCTTTTCTATGCTTTGCAGCACCTGTTCGATGCTTTGCGCCTGCGCTCCCATCGGGAGGCAGAACGCTACGGTAAGTATCAGCTTTTTCATGATTTCTTTTTGTGCATCCATTCGTAAACAATCGGGATGATGAAGGCATTCAGGAAGGTGGATGTCAACAAACCTCCCAAGATGACCTTCGCCATCGGACTTTGTATTTCATTGCCCGGCAAGTCGCCTCGGAAAGCAAGCGGTATCAGTGCCAGTGCCGAAGTGAGCGCCGTCATCAGGATAGGGTTCAAGCGGTCAAGCGAACCGGCCAGAACGCTGTCGCGCAAGGACATGCCCTGCTGTTCGCACAAATGGTTGTAACGACCGATGAGCAACATGCCGTTTCGGGTGGCAATGCCGAAGAGCGAGATGAATCCGATAATGGCGGGGATGCTGACCTCGCCGATGGTGAGCATCAACGCAAACACGCCGCCAATCAGTGCCAACGGCAGATTGAGCAGAATGACCGCACTCTGCGCCGCATCTTTAAACTCGGTGTAGATGAGCAAAAAGATGACGACGATACTCATCAAGGAAGCAAGCATCAGGGTTCGTCCCGCCGCCTGTTCGCTTTCAAACTGTCCGCCCAGTTCCACATGATAACCTTCGGGCAACTTTACTTGTTCATCGATGCGCTCCCGGATGTCGTTCACCACTCCCCGGAGGTCACGTCCGTCGGTATTGGCGGAGATGACAATCTTCCGCTTCACGTTTTCGCGACTCACGCTGTTCGGTCCCATCGATGACACCACATCCGCCACATAAGTAATGGGCACCTTCTGCCCGTCGCCGGTGTCTATCATCAGGTCGCGAATCGCCTCCATGCCGTCGCGCACCTCGTTTTTCGCACGGACAATCAGATTGAACGCTTTGCCCTGCTCGTACACTTGCGACACAACGACACCCGCCAAATTCACTTCGACAAACTCGCCGAACTCAGGCAAACTGATGCCATACTTCGCCAGCATCTCGCGCTTGGGGAGAATCTTGAGTTGCGGCCGTTCGATTTGCTGTTCCACGTTAAGGTCGGCCACTCCCTCCACATCGTTGATGGCAGCTTTGATGCGGTTGGCATAAAGGAACATCGTGTTCAAGTCATCGCCAAACAGCTTGATGGCGATGCTCGCCTTGGTACCCGAAAGCATGGCATCGATGCGGTGACTGATGGGCTGCCCGATTTCGATGTTCGCTCCCGACAGGGTATTGAGTTTATTGCGCACCTCATCCATCATTTCGGCACGCGAGCGGCTCTTCAGTTCAAACGGTGCTTCTATTTCGCTTCCGTTCACGCCCCGCGAGTGTTCATCCAGTTCGGCACGTCCCGTCTTTCGGGCCACCGTCTGTATTTCGGGAACGGACAGAAGCAGTTCTTCGGCACGCCGGCCCAAACGGTCCGATTCTTCCAGCGATATGCCCGGCAGGGAGGTGATGTTGATGGTAAGCGATCCTTCGTTGAAAGCGGGCAGGAACGAACGTCCCAACGTAAAGAACCCCGCCAACGCCACGATGAAGAGGGCAAAGGTACAACCCACCACCGCCTTGTCGTGTTTCAACGCTCCAAGCAACGCACGCTCGTAGTGCTTCTTCAGCCACACCGCCACAAAAGCTTCCTTCGGCAGCCCCTCTCCTTTTGAACGCCCCAGCAGATAACTGCACAACACGGGGGTAAGCGTCAACGCTACCAAAGTGGAAGCAAAGAGTGCCACGATGAACGCAATGCCCAGCGGCACCAGCATCCGCCCTTCCATTCCGCTGAGGAAGAAGAGGGGAACGAAGCTCACCACAATGATTAAGGTAGAATTGAGGATGGGCATCCGCACCTCTTTCGACGCATCGAACACCACATCGAGTACCGGACGACGTTCGGCTGGCGGCAACAGACGGTTCTCGCGAAGGTGTTTCCACACATTCTCCACATCAACAATCGCGTCATCCACAAGCGAACCGATGGCAATCGCCATCCCGCCCAGACTCATGGTGTTGATACTCAGTCCCAGATAGTGCAACGTCAGGATCGCCACCACCAACGCAAGAGGAATGGTGACGAGCGAGATGAGCGTGGTGCGCACATTGGCCAAAAACAGGAACAAGACGATGACCACAAAGACAGCTCCCTCGTAGAGCGAGGACTTGACGTTGTCGATGGAACTGTTGATAAAACGGCTTTGCCGAAACACATCGGTAGACACCTTCACATCGGGCGGCAGGTTTTTCCGCACATCCTTCAGAGCGGCTTCAAGCCTTTCGGTCAGTTCTATCGTACCGGTTTGCGGCTGCTTGCTCACGGTGAGAAGTACGGCGGGTTTGCCCCGTTCGGACGCCAAGCCCAGTTTGGGTTCTTGCGAACCAATCTTTACATCGGCCACGTCTTCCAATGTCACGGGCATTCCGCCGATGGTCTTGACCACCGAGCGTGCCAAGCGGGCGGCATCGGTGGTCGAAAGCATCCCGCGCACAATGTATTCGTTACCATGTTGGTAAATGACACCGCCGTTTACATTCTGATTCATGTTGCGGGTGGCAGTCATCACCTCATCCAAGGTCACACCGTAGTGACGCATCCGGGCAGGGTCTATCAGTACCTGATATTCCTTGATGTCACCCCCCAGCACCGACACCTGCGCCACGCCTCCGACGGACAACAAGCGCGGCCGGAGGGTCCAGTCGGCAATGGTACGGAGGTCAAGCATGGAGGTCGTGTCGGCGGTCAGTCCCACCATCAGCACCTCGCCCAGAATGGACGATTGAGGTCCCATCGTCGGCTTACCTACGTTTTCGGGAAGTTGCTCGCCAACCAGCGAAAGTTTCTCGCTGACGATTTGTCGTGCCAGATAAATATCGGTGTCCCAGTCAAACTCTACCCACACGACGGAAAATCCGTTGGTAGACGAAGAGCGCACGCGGCGCACATGAGTGGCTCCATTCACCGTCGTCTCTATCGGGAAAGTCACCAACTGTTCCACTTCCTCGGCGGCCATGCCGTTGGCTTCGGTCATCACCACCACGGTGGGAGCCGTCAGGTCGGGAAACACGTCCACCTCCGTATGATAGGCGGTATATAGCCCGCCCACCAGCAAAAGTACGGCGGCTATCAGCACCGCGATGCGGTTGTGGAGTGAGAAATGTATGATTCTGTTCAGCATAATCTTTTGTTTTTATTAAAAAACTCTCTATTTTTTTGCATGCTCCCCCATTAGTGTTCATGACTATGTGCGGGAAGCGCATTGGCTGCCGAAGCCAGTTTTACGTGATAGGCTCCCTTCACCACCACCCGGTCGCCAGGATGCAGCCCGCCGAGGATTTGCACTTCACTGCCGTTGGTGGCACCGGGCTTCACCTCCTGCTTGCGGTAGCTTTCTTCACACTGCTGCACATAGACGAAGTACAGGCCTTGTTCTTCGGTCAACGCCTCTTCGGGAATGACCATTGCGTCGGGTTGCTCCTCCGACATCAGGAACACTTCCACATACGAGCCGGGGACTACATCCCCCCGATTGTCGAAGCTGAAAGTGACGGGCACATAATAAGAACCGTCGCCCGCCGCCTTGCCATACGACAGCAGTTTGCCGTTCAAGTCTTCAAGTCGGTACACCCGGTTGTCGTAAGGCGTTTTGAAATTGGCGGACGCAAGACCGCCCAAATGCTTGTAATACCTTTCAGACACATCGGTGCGGAGGTAGAGACGGTTGTTTTGGGTCACGGTGAGCAAGGGTTGTCCCACCGATACATAGTCGCCTTCCTTCACCAAGCAGTTCTTGATGTATCCACCGATGGGAGCCGTAACCGCCACACCTTTCCGCGTTCGGTTTTCGCCGATGGCTTCGTAGGCCAAACGGGCGGTTTCGTAGGCTTCCTTGACGGTATTGTATTCCTTCTGCGAAATGATTCGGTTGGCAATCAACCGGTTGGCGCGATCGTACTCCGCCTTGGCCGCTTCATAGGCGATGCGGGCACGCCGGGCAGGATCACCATCCTGCAAGCGGTCGGCACTGATGGTCAGGATGGGGGTTCCCGGATTCACACCGGCCCCCTCGGTCGTGGTTTGCTTAAAGGAGACCACACCGGACACGGTAGCCACCACCACACTTTCGGCACCTTGGGCGGCCTCGATGCGACCGCCGGTGGCAATTACCCGGCGGAACGCACGGGGACGGATTTCTTCTACCTCCACGCCGACAGCTTGCGCCTTGTGCGGAGCGAGGAGAATGGCATCGGGGTTGTGGTCGTGGGATTTGCCCTCGTGTTCTTCGTGACCATGACTGTGACCCTCGTGATTGTGTTCGTGCCCCTCGTGACCATGTTCATGGTCATGTTCGTGGGCTTCATGGTCATGCCCTTCATGAGCGTGACCGGAATGGCTGTTGCAGGAGCCAAGGAGAAACAACGCCACGGCTCCCATAAAGAAAAGTTTCTTCATGTATGTTTAAATTTAATTATTGACTTGTGATAATAAAGAAAGGGAGGGGATTACGCCACCGGAGGCGCACGAAGTCCCCTCGCCTGCGGAAGGCAGGCGGAATGAAGTCTTTCGAGATAAGGACGGTATAATCGTGATTTCGCGTCGGTCACAGGCAAAGGCAGAATCAAGAGGTCGGCCACCTGATAGAGTAGCGAGCAGAAAGAATCAGCAGGCGAAAAGTGGTCTTCCACATCTTCCTGACTGCGCAAATCGAACTTGGTGACACATCCGGCAGAACAAGCCTGACGGTCGGCCGCCGACTCTTCGTGGTGAGCGTGCCGATTGTCGTCGCAGGCGCATCCGCAGGCCTCCACATCGTGCTGCAGGCAAAGGAGTTCATGGTGATGATGATGGGGCAAGACCGATGCCGTCAGCATCACTATGCTGACAACCATTAACATCCATGCTATGTATCTTCTTTGCTTCATCGGGTACAAAAGTATGAAAATATCGGTAAGGATGCAAATGAAAACGCAAAAACGCAGAGATGCAGAGAGATTTTTCAAAGAAAAACTCTGCATCTCCGCGCCTTCTACGGTTCAAATAAGTTTACCAGATGGATACTCGCTTTTCGGGAGCCAGATACAACGGGTCGCCTTCCTTGATGCCGAAAGCATCATACCAGGCACCGATGTGCGGCAACGCGCCGTTCACACGCCAGCGGCCGAGTGAGTGCGGGTCGCTCTTGGTATAGACACGGATTTGCTCGTCGCGGATGTTGCCTGCCCATACGCCCGAGTAGGCCAGGAAGAAACGCTGTTCGGGAGTGAAGCCGTCCACATCGGCAAGGGGAGCATTCTTGGTAGCGTTCTTGAAGGCTTGGTAAGCGACTTGGAGACCACCGTGGTCGGCAATGTTCTCGCCGAGGGTGAGCTGACCGTTGGCATTCAAGCCGGGGAGCACTTCGATGTTGTTGAAGAAATCCACCATCACCTGCGCACGAGCGTTGAAGCGTTCGGCATCTTCGGCAGTCCACCAATCCTTCAAGTTACCTTCCTTGTCGAACTGACGGCCTTGGTCGTCGAATCCGTGCGTCATTTCGTGACCGATAACCACACCGATGGCACCGTAATTGAAGGCGTCGTCGGCGCTCATGTCAAAGAACGGATATTGCAGGATGCCTGCCGGGAAGCAGATTTCGTTGGTGGTGGGGTTATAGTAAGCATTGACGGTCTGCGGCGTCATGTGCCATTCGTCGATGTCCACCGGCTTGCCGGCCTTAGCCAGCATCTCCTTCAGGGCGAAGTCGCTCGCGCGCTTGATGTTTGCCCAGTAAGAATCCTTTTCGATGTGGAGGTCGGAATAGTCTTTCCACTTGTCGGGATAGCCCACTTTCACGTAGAAAGAGTTGAGCTTCTCGATGGCCCTCACCTTGGTGCTGTCGCCCATCCATTCCAGTGCCTGAATGCGTTCGCCGAGGGCGGTCTGCAAGTTCTTCACAAGCTGCACCATGCGTTCCTTGGCAGCGGCGGGGAAGTATTTCTCTACATACATCTGACCCACGGCTTCGCCGAGTACGCCGTTCACGGTGCTCACCGCCTTCTTCCAACGGGGCTGGTCTTCCTTCTTGCCGGACATCACCTTGCCGTAGAAGTCGAAGTTCTGTGCCACGAAGTCATCGCTCAGATAAGCCGCCGCGCTGTCGATGAGTTTCCATTGCAGATAAGCTTTCTGCTTGTCCAACGGGAGTTCGTTGATGATGGCCACGGCTTCTTTCACCGGTTCTATCTGCGATACGTTCAACGATTTCACGTCCTTCACGCCCACGGCGTTCAGATAAGCGTCCCAATCCAAACCGGGGATTTCCTTCTTCAGTTCGTCGAGGGTAAGCATGTGATAGTTGGCAGCCGGATTGCGTTGTTCCACCGCGCTGAACGACTTCTTCGCCAGTCGGGTTTCGATTTCCATGACGGCTTCCATGTTCCGGGTGGCGGCAGCCTCATCCAAGCCGACCAGTCGGAACATCTTCACGATATGTTCCTTGTAAGCCTCGCGAATCTTGGTGGTGGCTTCGTCCGTATCTATGTAATATTCCTTCTCGCCCAGACCGATACCGCCCTGATAGAGTTGGAAGATGTTGGTCTTGCTGTCCATGATGTCGGCGCCCACGTAGAAAGCGAAGTAAGCACCGCCCGACAGGTCGGCCATGATACGAATGATGCCCGCCTTGTCGCTGACGGCGTTTATCTTGTCCAGTTCGGCACGGATGGGGTTCACCCCGTCGGCATTGAGTTTCACGGTGTCCAAAGCAAGGTTGTAAAGGTCGGCAATCTTCTGACCCACCGTGCCTTGTTCGTGCTGTCCGCCGGCGATTTCGGCAATCAGTCCCTTCAACTGCTCGCGATTGTTTTCCGCCAGTTGGTCAAACGTGCCGAAGCGTGAATACTCGTCAGTGAGCGGATGCGCCTGCATCCAGCCGCCACAGGCATACTGATAGAAGTCGGCACCCCGTACAGCGGTGGTGTCCATGTTGGCAAGTCTGATTCCGGAGTTCATCTCCTTCTTGCCCTCACAGCCGGCCAGTGTGGCAACCGCCAACACTGCCACCGGCAAAATCTGTTTTACTTTCATAAGATTTGAAGTTTTATGATGATTAAAATACTTTTCTATATATCCTATCCTTTCGCTTCGTCCAGTTCCATCGAAGCGGCTTCCCACTCTTCCACCGCTTCGTCCAGTTCCTTCTTCAGCCGTCCGTGGCGTTCGTAGAGGGTCATGTCCGAAGCTCCTTCGGGAGTAGCCATCCGGGCTTCCACTTCCCCGATTTGCGTTTCCAATCGTCCGATGCGTTCCTCACAGTCGGCCACGCGTTTTTCCAACCGCCGAATCTTCTTATTCTGCTCTTTCTGCGCTTCGTAGGAAAGTTTGCTATCGCCCGCCGATTCGGATTCGTTTTTCTTCGCGGCGGAAGCCGTGGGCGAGACGGACAGTTGCAGTTCATCGAGGTTCTCCATCTTCTTCTTGCGGAGGAAGTCGTAGATGCCGCCGATGTGTTCGCGCACCGCTCCCCCGCCGAATTCATAGACCTTGGTCACCAGTCCGTCCAAAAAGTCACGGTCGTGCGAAACGACGATGACCGTTCCGTCAAAGTCACGGATGGCCTCTTTCAGTACGTCCTTCGAGCGCATGTCGAGGTGATTGGTGGGTTCGTCCAGAATCAGCAGATTGACCGGTTCGAGCAGCAGCTTAATCATCGCCAATCGGCTGCGCTCACCGCCCGAAAGCACCTTTACTTTCTTGTCGGACGCCTCGCCGCCGAACATGAACGCCCCGAGGATGTCGCGTATCTTCAGGCGGATATCGCCCTTCGCCACATAGTCGATGGTGTCGAACACGGTCAGGTTCTCGTCCAGCAATTGCGCCTGATTCTGGGCGAAATAACCTATCTGTACATTATGACCCACGGTGAGTTTGCCTTCAAAAGGAATCTCATCCATGATGCACTTCACGAGGGTGGACTTGCCTTCGCCGTTCTTGCCCACAAAGGCCACTTTCTCCCCGCGATGAATGGTCAGGTTCACCCGGCTGAACACCACTTGGTCGCCGTATGCCTTCTTCACGTCCTCGCAGATAACGGGATAATCGCCCGAACGCATGGCCGGGGGGAACTTCAACCGCAACGCCGAGCGGTCTTCTTCGTCTATTTCGATGGGAACGATTTTCTCCAACTGCTTGATTCGGCTCTGCACCTGTACGGCTTTCGTGGCCTTATAGCGGAAACGTTCGATAAAATCTTCGGTGTCTTGAATCTGCTTCTGCTGGTTTTCGTAGGCACGCAACTGCTGTTCGCGACGCTCTTTACGCAGCACGACAAACTCATCGTATGTCACCTTGTAGTCATAAATTCTTCCGCAGGATATTTCGATGGTGCGGTTGGTCACCTGATTGATGAAAGCACGGTCGTGGCTCACCAGCACCACCGCTCCGGCATTGACCTTCAGAAAGTTTTCCAGCCATTGGATGGACTCGATGTCGAGGTGGTTGGTAGGTTCGTCCAGCAGCAACACATCGGGTCGGCGAAGCAAGAGTTTGGCCAGTTCGATACGCATCCGCCAACCGCCGCTGAACTCCGAAGTGGGGCGATGAAAGTCATTCCGGCTGAAGCCCAGGCCCAGAAGGGTGCGTTCTATTTCGGCCTGATAGTTCATGCCGCCCATCATACGGAAACGCTCGCTTTCGTGCGTAAAACGGTCTATCAGTTCATGATAACTCTCCGACTCATAATCGGTGCGGTCGGCCAGTTCCTGATTCAGACGGTCGATGGTCTCCTGCATTTCAAAGATGTGTTCGAACGCGGTTTCGGCTTCCTCCATCACGGTGCGCGTATCGCTCAGTATCATCACCTGCGGCAGGTATCCCACGGTGACTTCTTTCGGCATGGAGACGATGCCCGCAGTAGGTGCCTGTATGCCTGCCAATATCTTGAGCATGGTGGACTTTCCCGCTCCGTTCTTGCCCACCAAAGCGATGCGGTCGCGCTTGTTTATCACGTATGATACGTCCTCAAAAAGAGGAGAGACTCCAAATTCTACCTTCAAATTGTCTACTGAAACCATGATTCAATCTTGTCTTTTTGCAAAAATGTGTGCAAATATACGGTTTTATACGCAAAAACATGTTAATAAACATACTTTTTTATGCGCATTGTTTGCAGATTCGACAAAACTCCGTACCTTTGCACTGTGTTTTTCATAGTATTAGATTTAAGGTTAACAAGGTTGGAGCAAGGCGTTGCTCCTTTTTTTATGCCCTGACGGTAACAAAGCCGACTCCGGCATGCAAGCAGAGGCTTACTCTCCGATTGAGACGACTATCAAAGCTCAGCGGATTATTGGGTAAGAAATAATAAAATAAACAGCTCCTGCGCTCGTAAAGAACACAGAAGCTGATTGTATTAATTAATATTGTTCCAATAAACGAGTTCTTTGGAACTTATTCAAATGAAATTACTTTTCTGTACGACCAATATGGTTATTATTGATGTTAGCACCGGTACCGGAAACGGTTACATTAGCAGCCTTGTTATCGGTGAAATTATCCCATATATCCTTGTTCGTACAGCAGCCGATAAGCTGACCTGCATCACGTACAGCTTTAACAGTTACATAAGTGGCTTCGCAGTTTTTGACAACACCGTCATTAACGTAACCTACGATAGCACCCGCTTTGTCGCCGTCACGTTTTTCGTTTAAAAAGGTTGCTTCCACTTCTGCATTTGTTACCTTACAGTTTTCGATAGCACCGCTTACGAGATAACCGACTACGACAGCCACATCGTGATGTCCTTTAATTTTTGCATTTTCAAAGTTAAGGTTTTTAACTGTACCATAAAGCCAACCGAAGAAAGCAACGGCATCGTATTCATGAACACCTTCTTTTTCAGTAACGGTGAGCTTCTTAATCGTATTTCCATAACCATCAAATGTGCCACGGAAAGGATCACCAGCTTCTGCGCCGGGACCGCCGATAGGTGTCCAATCAACACCTGCGAGGTCGAGGTCATTATTCAGAAGAACAACTTTGTCGTTATATTTCGCATAGTCAGCAGCGAAGTCCTTAAGGTCATCAACCGTATTGATTAACAGGTCAGCTTTTACACCGATAGGCTTACGAGTAATAGTATTATCATTTGCTGCGATAGAGCCGCTGATAGTACCATCTGCACGAATTGCAGCAAATTCATTTATTGATTTTGCACCACGTTCAGAAGCGTAATAAGCTTCTATTTTGTTATTATTCACCGCAACACCAGATTCAACATGCAGCGTACCTGCAACCTTACCTACAAGACCGCAAACATAACCGGATTCTTTTGCATATTCATAGTTAGTAAGTGTATTATTTTCAACTGTAGTATTCTTTACGTTTACAGTAGAACCAGAATTCAAAAGACCTACCAAAGTACCAACCGACTGGATACCCTTAACAGAAGAGTTTGTAACCTTTACACCTTCAATGTTCACTGTTGCTCCATTCTGAACGTCAGCGATAAGAACAGCGGCATATCCCTTAGGGTCTGAAGAATAATTTATGAAATCGTTATGAGCCGTTACCTTATCAAGGTTAAGGTTCTTGATGGTAAGAGTAGATTTTTCCGGTAACATTTCCATAGACAAGAGACCGATAGCGTAGGAACTCTGAGTAGGACAGTTGAGAGAAAAATTACTGAGCGTTTTTCCGTTACCATCGATAGTAATGGTTGCGTTAGGACGGATAGGATTTATTGCATGACCACCAAAATCAATGTTAGCCATCAACTTTATACCCTTGCCAAGAGTATTGCTATTGCCACTTCTGCTGGAAACTACACCGGCAAGCCAAGCCCAATGAGCAGGCGTAGATACTTCGTAGAAAGCACCATCCGAAGACAATGCCGGTTCCTCAGCAGTCACACCGTCCCAAACAGTAACTTCTTCGAATTTGTCTCCATCAAAATTTTGGTCAGTGTTAACAGTAACATTAAGATTACTGGTCAAGATATCACCCACGATGTTGGTACGCCAGTTGGATTGGATGGGAAGATTGCTTAAACCATTTTGAAGTACGATGTCGTTACCGTTTTCGGGAATGAAAGTAAACTTGGCAGCAACTGTCTGTGATTCACTGACACTTACCGGCAACACATAACAAGTAGAAAGATATTTGTAGCTTGTTTGGTTTACAATGAGAGTTTCGTTAGCGTAGTTGGGGATATCATTTCTGGTAAAAGTTACATTTTCCTGACGACCTGTAGCTTCACCGGTCATTACATTGAAACCGTTACCGAAAGTACCGGTCAATTCAACAGAAGATTTTACGATTTTAGTATGGGCTGTAGAAGCAGCTGTGTAGTCAGCCTCAGTAACACCCACATTAATTTGAGCGAAAGGACGCTTCAACGCTACCGTTTGAGTAGCATTACCGTTGACTGTGATGGAACGATAGGCGGTAAATGCGTCAAGTTTTTCCTCATTGTTAGATACTGATGATGAATAGTCAATAGCAACGGTCATACCGTCATCGCCAGAGGTTACAGTGTAGGGTGCACCCTCTGCCTGCGCCCAGAAACCGAGTTCATAAGTTTGTCCTTTGGCAAGAACACATTCCAAAGTATACTGTTTATCGGTCATGGTTACCGCTTCAGCTTTTACTTTAGTACGACTTCCGTTAACCACATGATAAATGGCATAGTTCAGTTTTTGAGCAGTGGTACCATCGGCTATTGCACGTGAAGCCGCTTTACCCTCGGTGTTAATCGCAAACGATACGGTAGCCATATCGCCCGAAGTTTGTTCGATGAGTTCGTCATTCGAACACGATGTTGCCAGCAACATACCGGTTGCGGCGAACATTCCAAAGAAAAAATTCTTTTTCATAATTCTGCAATTTAGTTAAACAATAAATTTATTAAAATAAAATCTTTTATGAATCAGTTTTTAAGTACAATATCGAAATCTCCGCCGAACGACGGGTCGATGCCGACGCCTCCCGAAGTTTCCCGCATCAGGAACTCCCCTTTCAACAGGGTGTGCTTGCTGCGGCGAAGCGGCACATTGATGGGTTCGCTCATGGACAGTTGCCGGTCTTCCTTATCATAAATGGCGACCTGCACGGTTACGGTCGATTCCTTGCCATTGACAAACACGTAGTCGAAGCCCAACGAGGCTTCTTGGTCGTTCAACTGCGTGATTCCGCCCTCGAAACGGACGCCCGTCGCGGAATCCGACGGCTTGTCGGTGAACATATTAAACGTATTGGGCATAAATCCGAAGTAATAGAACATCACCTTGTATTGGCTCACGTCGATGACGCGGGACGGAACATGGTCTTCCGACAATTCGCCGCGGGACAGGGCGGCCTGTATCTCCTTCTCGACAAACGCTTCCACATCGGTGGTCACGAACTCGAACTTCGCCAACGGACGCACCATCTCCACCTCCACCGTTTCGGGTTCTTTTTCCACGATGTCCGCCGTAAGGGTCAGGTCGTGCGTGCCCCGAAAAGCGTCACGGTAGTCGTTATTGCCCGCATAATCGCCTTGCAAGACGATGTGCGAAAAGTCGCTCGCGTCATAGAACCGATAACCCGTCGCCGCATGTTCCGCAAAGTCCGACCACACCTTGACGGTATAGTCTCCGGCAGGCACTTCGAGGTCGAACGAAGCATCGTAACCGTCTGCCACGTCACGGGTGAAAACAAATTCTTTCAATGCCGCCGAACGGGACGACGAGCTGCGGGAATAGAAACGGATGACGTAACGCATCTCGCCCGCGGTCTGCACGCTCTTCGAAGGAACCGACGTGCGGGCGGCGGTTATCGGATACTCCCATTGGGGCAGGTCGGTCTCGTAGTGCAGTTTCAGGTGAAACAAAACCTTTTCAGGCGGTTCGGGAAACTCGTGTATGCAGCCCGAAAGCAGACCCGCCGCCAGCATCCCGAAGATATACCTTATTATATAAGCGGTCGTTCTCATCGCCTGCCTCCTTTCCGTCCGTTCAGGTCGAACACATAGGCGAACGACACCGACAGTTGGTCGATGCCCCACCAAGTCTTCTTTTCCGTGCGGACCAGCAGGCCGTTGGTCTTGTTGCGGAACTTGTCGTAGTGCAGACGATACACTCCGCTGCCCATCGAGAACTCCACCTTCCAACGCTTGTCGCCGCCGAGGGGCAGGCGGTAGCCCGCGGAAAGTCCTCCGCCGAAGGCGGGAGTGTTTCCGTTCCGGTCTTGTGTGCGAAACTCGCCTCCGGTGGCGAAGTTGTACCACGCCAGGCCGAGGTGCGCGCCGGCAAACCATCCCTCGTTGTCGGGCGAGAACCAATAGCGCGCTTCGGGCTGTACGGCAAAGATGCGGAACTTGACGTCCGAACGGAAGTAGTTCCACGCCGACACATACACGGGGAGCGTGAACGACCAGTGCGGCTGTCCGTCCATTTCCGCCGCCACATTGGCGATGGCCATGCCCCAGCCGACGGCGTTGGTCTTCAGGTGCAATCGCGGGTTACGCTTTTGTAGCGGAGCAACGGCGGGGTCGCTCGTTTCTTTTTTCGCTCCTGATTCGGATAAATCTGCGGATATACTTATCCTGTTTGCAGGACACTCCGATGGAGTTTCCGTGCATCTCTCTTGCGCCCCGGCGACGCCTGAAAGGGTGAGCAGGAGAGGCAATGCTATACTGTATTTTATCACATTCATAAGCCCCTTTTTTGCAATATCTCTTGCTAAGAGATCTTCACTTT
>CAYXZF010000039.1:0-21260 GCA_964469845.1 uncultured Phocaeicola sp. | reverse complement strand
CCCCAATTTGTATCCGAATACAGACTGGTTGGGCATCATGTTCAAGGATATGACCATGAATCAGCGTGCCAATGTGAATTTGAGCGGAGGTAGCAACCGTGTGACTTACTACATGAGTTTGCAGGCCAACCATGATACCGGTATGTTGGATACGCCGAAAGTCTATTCTTTCGACAACAACATTAACCAATGGACTTACAATTTCCAGAATAACCTTTCTTATAAGGTGTCCGACCTGACCAAGGTGACTTTGCGCTTGAATGCGCAAATCGGTAACCACAAGGGACCCAACTATAGTACCAGCGACTTGTTTGATCAGGCTTTAAAGACTGCACCGAACCTTTTCCCGCCCACTTATCCGGCAGAAGAGGGTGACGAGCATATCCGCTTTGCCAATAGTTACCTTTCCGGTACAACGCTGAACAAGAACCCGTATGCGTATATGTTGAGTTCGTTCAAGGAAACCAACTTTAGCACCATGAATGTCTCCATGAACATTGACCAGAATTTGGATTTCGTCACCAAAGGTTTGAGTGCCAAGTTGCTGGTGAATCTGAAAAGTTGGTCGGAAGTGTACTATAACCGTACCATCACACCTTACTATTATCGTGCAGAAGCTGCTCCCGACAGTCCGAACGGATACATTACCCGCTTGTTGGAAACCGGTACAGACTATGTGGCACAGTCGGGTGCGACACGCAACAGCGACCAGACCATTTATATTGATGCCCGTTTGGACTATAACCGTTCTTTCGGCGACCACAATGTGACCGGTATGTTGATGTATATGCAGCGTGAATATCGTAACGGCGTATTGCCAAACAGAAACCAAGGTATCTCCGGACGTTTTACTTACGACTTCAGTCAGCGTTATCTCGTAGAGTTTAACTTCGGTTATAACGGTTCAGAACGTATGGCCAAAGGCAATCGTTTCGAGTTCTTCCCCGCCGTGTCTTTGGGATGGGTACCCAGCAGTGAAAAGTTCTGGGAACCGCTTCAAGACCAAATCAACTTCTTGAAAGTACGCGGTAGCTATGGTATTGTAGGTAGCGATGAAACCGGTGAAGGTGCGGGAGCCAGCCACTTCCTTTTCACCAATGACATCACCTTGGGTGGCAGTGACAAATTCTGGATAGGCTATAATGGCAATGAGCATCGAGGTCCCGGCTTCAATTCGTATGCTACGGAAAATGCTTCTTGGGAACGTGTAAAAAAGTTAGACATTGGTTTTGAAATGGAATTGTTCAACCAATTGCGTATTACTGCCGATTACTTTAATGAAGACCGTTACAAGATTTTGATGAAGCGTGCTTCTTTCCCCAACATGTTGGGTTACTCAAACGCTGTACCTTGGAGTAATGTGGGTGAAGTGAACAATCGCGGTATCGATCTTAGCGTAAACTGGTCGAAGGAAATCGCCAAGGACTTGCGCGTGGATGCCAGAGGCAACTTTACTTATACAAAAAATAAATATGTATATAAGGACGAACCGAATTATCCTTATGTATGGCAGACCGAAACAGGTAAATCTCTGTCATTGACCAAAGGTCTCATCGCGGAAGGTTTGTTCCAAAGTCAGGAAGAAATCGACAACTGGCCTACTCAAAGTTTAGGATCGACCGTAAAACCGGGTGATATTAAGTATCGCGACGTGAATGGCGACGGTATGGTGACGGACGAAGACCGTGTCGTTATTTCACCTTATGGAAATATGCCGCGTATTCAGTTTGGTCTTGGCTTGAATGTGACTTATAAGAATTTTGACTTTGGCGTATTCTTCAACGGTTCTTTGAAGCGTACCATTATGGTCAATAATCTCGACCCGTTCCTTTCCGGAATGGAATGGGATGGAGGCGACAGAAGTTTGTTGTCATTCATCGCGGACAATTATTGGTCTGAGTCCAATCCTAATCCGAATGCCAAATATCCGCGCCTCGGCTTGAAACAGAGTGATATTGAAAACAACCGTAAAGCAAGTACCTTCTGGATGCGTAACGGCGACTTTATCCGTTTCAAGACATTGGAACTTGGTTATAGCTTCCCGCACTGCCGAGTATATGTAACTGCCGACAATCTGCTTACATTCAGTAAGTTTGACGAGTGGGATCCGGAATTGTCATACAATGCATATCCCTTGCAGCGTACTATTAACGTTGGAGCACAGTTTAACTTTTAAATCTTAGACTAAAATGAAACGAAATAAAATCTTTAGAGCTATGTGGAAAGTGATGGTCGTTCCGGCCTTCATGCTCACTTCTTGTAATTATTTGGATGTACTCCCTCCCGAAACGGTAGGACCGGAAGATACAATGAAAGACAAGGATGCCGTTTACGACTTCTTGGTATCCTGCTATGCAGGCGTGAAGAATGTTCCGTCAAGTTATGATTCCTACGAGTCTTCTACAGACGAGTTTGCTCAGGCTGAACTCTGGAGCCAAAAAGGACAGCAATTGTTGCGTAACCAATACACTCCCTCGAATGCTCCCAATTATTGGAATAATTTCTATGGACAAATCGGACAGTGCCATTTGTTCCTGCGTGAATTGGGACGCAATGCGCCGGCTACCTTGTCCGAGGCTGAAAAGCGTGAATACGGTGCGGAAGCGGAGTTCTTGAAGGCTTACTACCATTCCCGTCTGTTGAATTTCTATGGACCGATTCCTATCATTTCCGAATATGCGCCACAAAACATCGCTACTTCAGACATTCCGGGACGGTCGCATTACGACTATGTGGTAGACTACATCGTAAATACTTTAGACTCGGTCGCTTCCATGTTGCCGGCAAGCCGCGGTTCCAACGACTGGTTGCGTGCAACCGGCAGTGTGGCCAAAGCCTTGAAGTCTCGCGTACTTCTGTATGCCGCTTCTCCGTTCTGGAACGGTTCTTTCCCTTATCCGGATTGGAAAAACAAAAATTATGAAACTCCGGGATATGGCAAGGAGCTTGTAAGCAGTCAGTACGATGCCGGAAAATGGCAGAGAGCTTTGGACGCGGCTTTAGAGGCCATCCGGGAAGCCGAAAATGTAGGTGGTCATGAATTGTTCTCTCGCGAACTGGGTAATCAGATTGCGGCTACAGTGACGGATGGCATGCCGTTGCCGTTTGTTCCGGGTGTGGACGAAACGGTAGGCACACCGGAACAGCAGGCCGAAGCCCGTAAATTCAAGGAAACCGTGCAGGCTATGCGTTACTTGATGACGACCAAGCCCGATAAAGGCAACAAGGAAATCATCTGGGCCACTTTCTTGAACAGCGACTATACACACGACATCGCCTGTCTGCCGAGAGAAATCGCTCAATATGAAGGCGACAAATGGCATAGCGGCTGGACAGCAGAAAATCCGACCTTGTATGCCGTGGAACATTTCAACACCAAGAACGGTCTGTTACCGAAAGACGACCCGAACTTCTCAAACGAGGCTAACTGGCTGAAATCCGCCAATATCCCCGGTCATAGCGACATCATCAATCTGAACGCTAACCGTGAACCTCGTTTCTATGCATGGTTTTCTTTCGATGGTGATATGTACAGCCCCATCATCCGCGATGGTGAACCTTTGTGGATGAACATGCGAGGCAGCGGTGACGGTCAGCAGGGATATGCTCCGAACAAGGCAAACCGCGACTATTCGGCCACCGGTTATTTTACCAAGAAATGGTATAGCCCGGAACTTCGTTTTGAAAGTGAAAGCAATCAGTCAAACCGCACCAATTGGCCGCATGTCTTGTTCCGTCTCGCCGAACTTTATCTGAATGCCGCAGAATGTTATGCCGCTTTGGGTCAGGACGATAAAGCACTTGAATACGTAAATGTGATTCGTGAAAGAGCCGGTATCCGCGCTTTGAACGAAAGTGACTTGAGTTACATGTCGGCGATGGAATGGGTACGTAACGAACGCTTCATTGAATTGTGGGGTGAAGGTCACCGCTATTACGACCTCCGTCGTTGGACGCTTGCTCCTACACATTTGAAGGCTGGTGTTATTCTGGGGCTTAACTCAAAGGTGGAAAACGTATCCTTTGAAGAGTACAACCGGATTGTACCTGTTAAGGATAATTACGTTTGGGTAGACCGTATGTACATGATGCCGGTGTCAAACAGCGAAGTTTACGCTAATCCGCAAATGATTCAGGCACCGGGTTATTAATGTTAATTTTTAAACGACTAAATTATGAAAAAAGCAATATCCAAATTGTTTATGGTCGCAACCGGCCTGACAGTGTTTAGTGCTTGTAGTGAGTCGGAATATGATTTGGAAAACTTGGTTCCAAACGAATATCATAAGATTCTCTACATCAATAAAAGCGGTCTTCAGGATCAGATTTTGTATCAGACAGGAGAGGATGCGACTTATCGTGTTTCCATTATCAAGGGTGGAAGTGAACCTTGGCAGACTGCCAACGTTTCGTTAGAAGTTATGACTCAGTCTGATGTGGATGATAAGTATGGAATGACCGGAGTAGATTACAGAGTTTTGCCTGCCGACAATTATTCCATTGGCGGTACTGCCTCTTTTACCGGCGAAGACCGATATAAAGAGATTGATGTCACGTTGAAAACCGATAAGATTGGTGAATTGATGGCATCTCAGCCGTCGGTAGAGTGGGTGCTTCCTTTGAAAGCGGTAAGCGTTACAGACTCTGTCAATTCCAATAAGGATCATGTCATGATACATGTAACTGATGTCGTAATGCCGAGACTCGGTTTCCGGAATACCTCTAAAATTGTTACATGGGGTGGCTCTGACGTATCCGAGGACATTCCGGTGGTACTTGACGTGGATAATCAATGGGACTTCACTTGTGAAGTGGTGAAAGATGACCGATATGTGGACGAATATAATGCAGCCAACGGTTCGCACTACAAACCGCTTCCGGCCGAATTTGCGTCTCAAATTACGTTTGCTGTCGGTTCACAAGGTGCACTTGGCTTGAAAGCCGCCGTTTCTTCTTTGGAAAAAGGGGAATACATGTTGGCGCTTCGTTTGCAGAATCCGAGTAAATTCGCTGTTTCCGACCAATCTGTTTATACCTTGTTTGTTCATGCTCCTGAATTGGATAGAACCGGTTGGAGTTTTATCGCAAGCACGGAAGAACAGGGTGGCGAAGGTGCAACGAACGGTTATAAAGAAGCGGCGTTCGATGGCGACCTCGGTACTTTCTGGCATTCATCTTGGGCCAATGCGTTTAACGGAGTCAAAAATCCTCCTTTGCCTCACTATATGCATATTGACTTAGGTAGTCAGGAATTGCATCGCGTGGGTTTGGTTAATCGTCAAGGTAATCCTTATGTTCGTGAAGGTGAGTTCTACATGAGCGATGGAGGCTTGAATGACGATGAAGCTACTTGGGTAAAGATCGGTACATTCAATTTGCCTCAGAATGCAGACTTGGCTCAATTTGCGGTTGAACCTTTGGGTAAACGTTATCTTCATATTAAGATAACAGGTTCTTATCACGGCTCAGATACAAGTTTCGCCGAAATTTATGGCTATGGTTTTTAAAACTTTTCGCTTTGATTAGATTTATATTCAGTTAATGAGAGTGCGGCTGTGCCATTGGTACAGCCGCATTTATGTGGTGTTGTCTCTTCTACATTTTCTTTCCTTTAATCAACACTTTTCGCTCATCCGTCAGTGTCGTGGCAAAAAGGTAATCCTCGCCTCCTTCCTTCAGCTTCAGACGTTTGCGAAGTTCGGCAACGGACGAGGGGAAGTTGCGAATCGTCAGGTTGGCTTTCTCTATGTCTTGCAGGAAAGTCTTCAATTCCTTTTTTCCGAACCCGCTGACGGCTTCCACCCGGAACCTGCGGCCGGGAAAATCGTCGATGAGACTATCGGAAGTGTACAGGTGGCTGCTGGGATGGAGCTTTTGCACCGGATAGGCTTGCGTGAGTGAACGATAGGCACCGGCTTTCAGAATGGAGGCATTCGGTTCATAGAGGTAAGTACCGATTTCATGGGCCGGCGGACACCCGGAGTTGCGTTCCTGCGCTTGCGAGAAGATGAAATGTTGGTGAACGCTTGAGCCGGTGATGTGTTCGCAATGAATCGGAATTTCCGGTGATGCCGACGTTTTCCGAAGCAAAAGCAACAATTCCTTGCATTCGTTGTTTACCGACACGACATGCGCTTCGCAGACGTGTCTCAGGGTCTTCAAGGCCAAGGAGAGGTCGAGCATCGGCGAGAGTTTGACCAATACCGTCCGCGCCTTCGTCACCAGCAGGTCTTCCCATGCCGACACATCCGGTTCGCAATCGGATATGGCTACGGTCTTGCCGCCGTGCCCGTCGCGGCGGGCGGGGTCAAGGTACAGACAGTCCACGGGGCGCATGGCTTTCAGATAGTCGATTCCGTCTTGATGATGAACGCCGATTTCCAAGCCCAACAACGGGAAATTGTGACGAGCCAAGTCGCATAGTTCGGCCTGACGTTCCACATAGTCGGCTCGGCGGAAGCGGCGCGAAAGGAAAGAGCAGTCGATGCCGAAACCTCCGGTGATGTCGGCAAACGTATCCCCCTGAACCAGTCCGGCTTTATAAAGAGCGGTCGCTTCGGACGAGCATTGCTCCATCGAAAGGTGGCGGGGATAAAGCAAGCCGGGAGTGCGATACCACGATGGTATTTTGGCTTCGGCCACCTGTCGACCGGCTATTTGCGTGACGGCTTCGGCCATGTCTACATCGGGAAATTTCCGAGCCTGCAAGGCTAACGAGCGAACGTCCGCACGGGCGTTTTCTTCAATAAAACGAAGGGTTGGGGCATCTATCTGCATAATTTGAACTTTAAGTTTCGGCAAAGATAAGGATTTTATTTACCTTTGTGGCAAACGAAACGAATCATTATGACGAAAGCATTGTTTTTTGACATCGACGGCACTTTGGTCAGCTTCGGGACACACCGCATCCCTGCTTCCACCATCGAAGCGCTGACCGCCGCACATGCGAAAGGTATTCGCATCTTTATCGCCACCGGGCGACCGAAACTTATCATCAATAACCTTGGCGAGTTGGAAAGCCGGGGACTGATAGACGGCTTCATCACCATGAACGGAGGATACTGCTTTGTGGGCAGCGAAATCGTCTACAAAAGTCCTGTCCCCCGGAAAGAGGTACAGACATTGGCGCGCATTTGCCGGGAGAAAGGTTTTCCGTGCATTTTTGTAGGCGAGCACGAGGCTTGGGTATGCCAACCGGATGACGTCCTTCGCCAGATATTCTACCAATTCTTACAAGTGAAAGAGTTTCCCGAAGTGAATTTCGAAGAAGCGACCGCTCATGAAATTTTTCAGCTGACTCCTTTCTTTTCACCCGAGGACGAAGCATACATCGCTCCACAGATGCCCGACAGCGAGTTCGGCCGTTGGTATCCGGCTTTCGTAGACATTACCGCCAGGGGCAACACCAAACAGAACGGCATCGACCACTTTATCCGCCGCTTCGGCTTCCGGTTGGAAGAAACGATGGCTTTCGGCGATGGCGGGAACGACATCGGAATGCTGCGCCATGCCGGTATCGGCGTAGCGATGGGCAACGCCAAGGAGGATGTCAAGGTCGCCGCCGATTATGTGACAGCCGGCGTGGACGAAGACGGCATCGCCAAGGCATTGAAACATTTTCAAATCATTTAAAACTTATCCGAATGAAAAAAGAAATACGCAATCTCATTGGGTTGTGCCTGACCGTTTGCAGCTTCCTTTGCATACAAAGCGTACAAGCCGCACGAGTAGACACACTGTCAGTCAAAAGCCGGACCATGAACAAGGACATCCAAGTGGTGTACATCCTGCCCGAAAAAGCACTTGCCGACACTCCCTGCCCCGTCCTTTACCTGCTGCACGGATACAGCGACAATGCCCGGACGTGGATTCGGAAGATACCCTCGCTTCGCCAACAGGCCGATGAAAAAGGCATCATCATCGTCTGTCCCGATGGCAAGACGAGCTGGTACTTCGACAGTCCGATGAATCCCTCCGTTCGATACGAAACGTTCATCGCTTCCGAACTGGTCGCCTACACCGACCGGCATTTCGCCACCATCGCTCACCGAAAGGCACGAGCTATCACCGGACAGAGCATGGGCGGACATGGAGCGATGCACCTTGCCATCCGTCACAAAGACACCTTTGGAGCCGTGGGGTGCATGAGTGGCGGAGTAGACATCCGTCCTTTCCCGCAGAATTGGGACATCAAGGAGAGTCTGGGTGAGTACGAACAACATCCGGAAGTATGGGACGCAAATACAGTCATCAATCTGATTGACCGACTGGCGAACGGCGATTTGGCCATCACCATCGATTGCGGCAAGGATGATTTCTTCTACAAAGTGAATCAAAACTTACACAAAAAACTTTGGAACAACGGCATCGCGCACGATTTCGTAACTCGTCCGGGAGGTCATGATTGGGTGTATTGGGCCGTATCCATCGAACATCAATTGCTGTTCTTCGACCGGTTCTTTAACAAGGGGAAATAAAATCTTGCTCCGTAAATTTAGGGGGATGCGATAGTGACTTTGTACCTCGGAGGGGAATCGAACCCCTATTTAACGTTTAGGAAACGCTTGTTCTATCCGTTGAACTACCAAGGCGCCTTTTTAAAATCGGAGACAAAGGTAGAACTTTTTTTTCGTTATCCTTTCTTTTGCGGTATGAAAAATGAATAATTTTAAGTTTCTTCGTTTTTAATTTGGGTATTTGCCGGAACTTTGCGACCTTTGTCACAAATATTATCATATAACCTTAAATAACAAATTATGGCAGAAAAAATGATAGTCAAGGAGTTGGACCAAGTAGTGGTTCGTTTCTCCGGCGACTCTGGAGATGGTATGCAGCTTGCCGGTAATCTGTTCTCCACGATTTCGGCAACAGTGGGAAATGACATCAGTACGTTCCCCGACTATCCGGCGGACATCCGTGCACCGCAAGGTTCGCTGACAGGCGTATCGGGATTTCAGGTGCACATCGGCGCCGGAAAGGTGTTCACTCCGGGCGACCAATGCGATGTGTTGGTCGCCATGAATGCCGCAGCCTTGAAGACACAATATCGGTTTGCCAAGCCGACAGCTTGTATCATCATTGATACGGATTGCTTTCAAAAAACGGATTTGGATAAGGCTGAGTTCAAAACAGACAATCCCATCGAAGAAATGGGCATCAAGAACGATGTGATAGCCGCCCCTATCTCGCAAATGGTGAAAGACTGTTTGGTCGATTCGGGCATGGACAACAAGTCGATGCTGAAGTGTCGTAACATGTTCGCTCTCGGACTGGTATGTTGGCTGTTTAACCGCGACCTGTCCATTGCCGAAAATTTCCTTCGCGAAAAGTTCGCCAAGAAGCCGGCCGTTGCGGAAGCCAACATCAAGGTCATTCATGCGGGTTATGACTACGGACATAATACGCATTCCAGCGTGGCTCATACATACAGAATAGAAAGCAAAGAGGTGGTTCCGGGCAAATACATGGACATCACCGGAAACAAGGCGACGGCCTATGGCTTTATAGCCGCAGCCGAAAAGGCGGGACTGAAGCTCTATTTGGGTTCTTATCCCATCACACCGGCTACCGATGTGCTTCACGAACTTTCCAAACATAAATCATTGGGTGTGGTGACCGTTCAGTGCGAAGACGAAATAGCCGGTTGCGCTTCGGCCGTAGGTGCTTCTTATGCGGGTGCTTTGGCAGTGACTTCCACTTCCGGTCCCGGCATCTGCCTGAAATCGGAAGCCATGAACCTGGCGGTGATTATGGAACTTCCGTTGGTGGTGCTCGATGTGCAGCGCGGCGGTCCGGCTACCGGTCTGCCCACCAAGTCGGAACAGACCGACTTGCTTCAAGTTCTCTTCGGACGTAACGGTGAAAGCCCGATGCCGGTATTGGCCGCCACTTCGCCGACCGATTGCTTTGAATGTGCTTACATGGCTTCGAAGATTGCCCTTGAACACATGACTCCGGTAGTGCTTCTCACGGATGCTTTCGTGGCGAACGGTTCGGCTGCGTGGAAGCTCCCGAAATTGGCTGACTATCCCGCCATCCGTCCTCCGTATGTTCCGGCAGAATTGAAAGGAACATGGACTCCTTATCAGCGCAATGAAGAAGGAGTGCGCTATTGGGCAGTGCCCGGCACCGAAGGATTCACACACATCTTGGGTGGTCTGGAAAAAGACAACCGGACCGGTGCTATTTCCACTAATCCGGAAAACCATCATCTGATGACACAGTTGCGCCAACAGAAGGTAGCCAACATTCAGGTGCCCGATGTGGAAGTGGAAGGCGACAAAGAGGATGCCGATTTGCTGATTGTAGGTTTCGGCGGAACTTACGGACATCTTCATGCAGTGATGGACGAAATGCGTGCCGCCGGCAAGAAGGTCGCTTTGGCTCACTTCAAGTTTATCAATCCGTTGCCTGCCAATACCGCCGAAGTGCTGAAGAAATATCCGAAGGTCGTGGTGGCGGAACAGAATATGGGTCAGTTCGCAGGTTACTTGCGGATGAAAATAGATGGTTTCGTTCCGGAACAGTATAACGAAGTAAAGGGTCAGCCGTTTGTCGTAAACGAACTTGTGGCTGCGTTCACCGAAATCTTGAACAAATAAAAAAGGAAAAGTTATGTGCGAATTTACAGCAAAAGACTATAAGAAAGGACAACCTCGTTGGTGTCCGGGATGTGGTGACCACTTCTTTTTGGCTTCACTGCATAAAGCAATGGCAGAAATCGGCGTGGCTCCTTGGAACATTGCCGTTATTTCGGGCATCGGATGTTCCAGCCGTCTGCCTCACTATATGAATACTTACGGCATGAACACCATTCACGGTCGTGCGGTGGCTATCGCTACCGGTTGCAAGGTGGCCAATCCGGAACTGTCGGTATGGCAGGTGTCGGGCGACGGTGATGGCTTGGCCATAGGCGGCAATCACTTCATTCATGGCAATCGGCGTAACATCAACCTGAACATGATTCTGCTGAACAACCGCATTTACGGTTTGACCAAGGGACAGTATTCGCCGACTTCTCCGCGCGGATTCGTCAGCAAGTCGTCGCCTTATGGCACCGTGGAAGACCCGTTCCGCCCGGCGGAACTCTGTTTCGGTGCCCGCGGACATTTCTTTGCCCGTGCCGTGGCTACCGATGCCGCCGGCACAGTAGACATCTTGAAGGCTGCCCATGCCCATAAAGGTGCGTCGGTGTGTGAAATCCTTCAGAATTGTGTCATCTTCAATAACGGTACTCACGAGTCGGTATACACCAAGGAGGGGCGTGCAAAGAACGCCATCTATGTGGAACACGGCAAACCGCTGATTTTCGGCGAGAACAAAGAGTATGGTCTGATGCAGGAAAGTTTCGGCCTGAAAGTGGTGAAACTGGGCGAAAACGGCATTACCGAAAAGGATATTCTCGTGCACAATGCACACTGCGAAGACAGTACGCTTCAGATGAAACTGGCTTTGATGGAAGGCCCCGACTTCCCGATAGCTCTTGGCGTTATCCGCGATGTGGAAGCGCCTACTTACGATGATTCCCTCTATGAACAGGTGGAAGACGTAAAGGAAAAGAAGAAATACCATAATTTTGAAGAACTGTTGCTGACCAACGACACTTGGGAAGTAAAATAGTTTTCGCTTGAATTTAGGCACGGATTGCACGGATGTCGCGGGCTTGGGAGGGAAAGTCTCAAGTGTCGTGTCGAGCCGCGGAGTCCGTGCCTAATTATAAATGAACATCATACACTGATTCTGATGAAACGTATAAGACTTATAGGAATGGGATTGCTGGTAGTGATGTCGTTCCTGACGATAAAAGCACAGAAACCCATGACTCCGCAGGACTTGGAGGTGTGGAAGCGAATCACCGTCCGTAGCATCTCGGACAACGGTCGGTGGGTGGCCGGAGTGTTTACTCCTTGGCGAGGCGATTCGGAGGTACAACTCTATTCTTCGGACGGTAAACCGCTGCAAACTTATACGCCTGCTTCCGAAGTGAAGTTCTCATTCTCTTCGGATTATGCGGTCGTAAAAGTGGTTCCCGCAGTGACGCTGACCGATTCGTTGAAACTCAAGAAAACCAAGAAGAACAAGATGCCGATGGACGAACTGATTATCCGTAACCTGTCTACAGGCAACGAATGGAAGATTGATTCTTTGAAAGGTTATAAGTTGGCGGAAAGCGGTGACTGGGTGGCCTATCAGCGTACTCGCAAAGACTCTTCATTGGTGGTAGCCTCGTTGGACGGTGTTCGCAAATATGTGCTTCCTTCGGCCTCGGCCTACGGATTTGCCAAGAAAAAGGCGGTGCTGTATTTTGTGACCAAGGATACGTCGGACGGTACGAAACCGGGCCTCTATCTCTGGACCGCCGACACTCCGCAACCGGTATTGGTGAAAGAGGGAAAAGGGCTTTTTGTTCAACCGACTTTCGATAAGACCGGCGATAAGTTGGCCTTTCTCTATACCGATGACAAGAAAGAAAAGGACTATACACTGGCGTTGTGGTTGGCGGAAGCGGGAAGCGATGCCCGCGAAGTAGTGGCGAATGGCAAGAACGGACTGCCGAAAGGTTGGGTGCTCAGCGCAAATCGGAAATTGGACTTCTCGGACGACGCGTCACACCTCTTTCTGGGCACAGCTCCGGCTCCGCTTCGCAAGGACTCTACCGTATTGGCGGACAATCGTCCCAATGTTCAGGTGTGGAGTTGGGACGAACCGGTGCAGTATACCGTGCAGCATTACAATGTGAAACGTGATCTGAAAAAGGGATATGCAGCCGTTTATTGGCCGGATTCCGACAAGCTGGTGCAGTTGGCCGACACTCTGTTGCCCGATGTGCAACTTCCTGTCAAGGGAGTAGGGGATTGGGCGTTGGTCTCCACCTCCCGACCTTATTCTTTATCGTCCATGTGGGAAGGACGTACGCGCTCCGATTATTATAAGGTATCGTTGGCAACGGGTGAACGCACTCTTATCGCCAAGGCCGATTATGCGGGTTATCACCTTTCGCCCGGCGGAAAATATGCCGGCACTTACAACCTGACGGACAGTTGCTGGTATGCCATTCGTTTGACGGACAACCGTAAGGTGCGACTCACCACACCGCAAACTTTCCCTGCTTGGGACGAAGAAAATGATAAACCGGATTATCCTTATCCGCATGGTTATGCGGGATGGACCAAGGACGATTTCGCCGTGCTGATTTACGATCGTTACGACATTTGGGCTTTCGACCCGGATGGCAAGAAAGCTCCGTTACGTCTGACGAAGAACGGACGAGAGAGCAAAGTAACTTACCGTCGCGTCAATTTGGACAAAGAACAACTGTTTGTCGACCTCGACGAGCCGATGTTGATGACCGGTTTTAACGAGACGGACAAGACTACGGCGTTGTATCGTGCCCGTCTGACCGCTCCGGCCAATCCGGTGTTGCTTGCCGGCGGTGCTTATAATTACGATAACGTGATGAAAGCCAAGAAAGCCGACAGGTATATCTTCAGCCGGGAAAATTTTGAAGTGTTCCCCGATATTTGGACAACGGATGGCAAGTTCAAGAAGCCGGTACAGCTCACTCAGGGCATCCGTCAGCAGGAGCCGTACATTTGGGGTACGGCCGAATTGATTTCGTGGACGTCGTTGGACGGTCTTCCTTTGGAAGGCGTCATTTACAAGCCTGCCGACTTTGACCCGAACAAAAAGTATCCGATGATTGTGAACTTTTACGAACGCAATTCGGAAACCTTGAACAAGTATCGAATGCCGGAGCCGCACCGTTCGACCATCGACTACCGCATGTATTTGAGCAACGGTTATATCGTATTCAATCCGGATATTCGTTATCGTGATGGTTATCCGGGCGAAAGTTGTTACAGTTGCCTGATGCCGGGTGTGGCCGAAGTGTTGTCGCACGGTTATGTAGACGATAAGCGCATCGGTGCGCAGGGACATAGCTGGGGTGGTTATCAAGTGGCTTATCTGGCTACCCGTACCCGCCTGTTTGCCGCTATCGAGTCGGGTGCTCCCGTCGTAAACATGTTCAGTGCTTATGGCGGCATCCGTTGGGGCTCCGGTTTGGCCCGCTCTTTCCAGTACGAACATACCCAAAGCCGTTTGGGTGCTACCCCGTGGAGCGACCCGCGCCGCTACTATGAAAACTCGCCGCTGTTCCTCATGGACAAGGTGGAAACTCCGATTCTGATTATGCACAATGACCAAGACGGCCATGTGCCTTGGTGTCAAGGTATTGAATACTTCGTGGCGTTGAAGCGTCTGGGCAAGCCGGCGTGGATGCTAAACTATATCGGCGAACCGCACTGGCCGACCAAGACTCCCAATAGACTGGATTTCCAAATTCGGATGAAGCAGTTTTTCGACCATTACCTGAAAGGCGAACCGATGCCGAAATGGATGAAAGAAGGAGTGCCTGCCGTGAAGCAACCATACGAGCTGGGCTATTGACTTGAATCGGGACGTTTCCTTTTTGTAATGTAGAAATGACATTTGTGTTACACAACTTTAAATTCTTATACAATACGGAAATAATTCTTTAATAACTTCTTTTATATTAAAATAAAGTCGTATTTTTGTATCGCCTAAAACAAGGAATCGTCGGAACGCTATCCCTTGCGTAAGGCCGGCATAGAGAGTAAAACAATGAAATAATAACCCAATTAATCATTAAAAAAATGGCAAAATTAGATTTAAGCAAGTACGGTATTACCGGCGTGAAGGAAGTGCTTCACAACCCTTCTTACGAAGTTTTGTTCGAAGAAGAAACTAAAGCTGGTTTGGAAGGCTTTGAAGTTGGTCAGGAAACAGAACTTGGTACAGTAAACGTAATGACCGGTATCTACACCGGCCGTTCTCCTAAAGATAAATTCTTCGTGATGGATGAAACCAGCAAGGATACTGTTTGGTGGACTTCAGACGAATACAAGAACGACAATAAGCCTGTAAGCGAAGCTACTTGGGCTGAACTGAAGAAGTTGGCTTCTCAGGAATTGTCAAACAAGAAGTTGTATGTAGTGGACGCATTCTGTGGCGCTAACGAAGCAACTCGTTTGAAAGTTCGTTTCATCATGGAAGTGGCTTGGCAGGCACACTTTGTAACCAACATGTTCATCCGTCCGACAATGAAGGAACTGTCTGACTTCGGTGAACCTGACTTTGTTGTTTACAACGCTTCTAAGGCTAAGGTTGAAAACTATAAGGAACTGGGCTTGAACTCAGAAACAGCCGTTGTGTTCAACTTGACTTCTAAGGAACAGGTTATCATCAACACTTGGTATGGTGGTGAAATGAAGAAGGGTATGTTCTCTATCATGAACTACTTGAATCCGCTCCGCGGCATCGCTTCTATGCACTGTTCTGCCAATACGAACAAGGAAGGTACAGACTCTGCTATCTTCTTCGGTTTGTCCGGTACAGGTAAGACAACTTTGTCTACCGACCCGAAGCGTCTGTTGATTGGTGACGACGAACACGGTTGGGATGACGAAGGTGTATTCAACTACGAAGGTGGTTGCTACGCTAAGGTTATCAACCTCGACAAGGAATCAGAACCGGATATCTACAACGCTATCCGTCGCGATGCTTTGTTGGAAAACGTAACTGTTGCCGCTGATGGCAAGATTGACTTCGCCGACAAGAGCGTGACAGAAAACACTCGCGTTTCTTATCCTATCGAACACATTCCTAACCGCGTAGCTCCGGTTTCTAAGGGTCCTCACGCTCATCAGGTAATCTTCTTGTCTGCTGACGCATTCGGCGTATTGCCTCCGGTATCTATCCTTTCTCCGGAACAGACTCAGTATTACTTCCTGTCAGGCTTTACTGCTAAGTTGGCCGGTACAGAACGTGGTATCACTGAACCGACTCCGACATTCTCTGCTTGCTTCGGTGCCGCTTTCTTGAGCTTGCATCCGGTGAAGTACGGTGAAGAATTGGTGAAGAAGATGAACAAGGTAGGTGCAAAGGCTTACTTGGTGAACACAGGTTGGAACGGTACAGGCAAGCGTATCTCTATCCGCGACACTCGCGGTATCATCGACGCTATCCTCGACGGTTCTATCGACAAGGCTCCTACAAAGGTGATTCCTTTCTTCGATTTCGTGGTTCCGACAGAATTGCCGAACGTTGATCCGAAGATTCTTGACCCGCGCGATACTTATGCTGAGGCTGCTCAGTGGGAAGAAAAGGCTAAGGATTTGGCCGGTCGCTTCATCAAGAACTTCTCTAAGTTCACAGGTAACGAAGCCGGTAAGGCTCTTGTTGCTGCAGGTCCGAAGCTCTAATCGGTACACCTATATAAATAGAGGGGCGTCAGGAGGCGCCCCTTTTTTGTAGAATATAAATTAAAATTTTAGGACAATGAAGCGTAGTTTGAAAGGCTTGTTGGGAACCGTTTGCGCGGTTTCGTTATTCAGTTGCTCGGCACCCGCCGAACGGGATGCCGTTAAGGACAACAGTGATAAGAACGCTGTGGTCGAAACCATCATGACCCGTCGGAGTGTACGTAAGTACCAACCGCAACCGGTAAATCGTGACACCATGCAGGTGATTCTGGAGTGTGGCATTCATGCACCGAATGCCATCAACCGTCAGGCATGGGAAGTCCGTGTGGTAGACAATCCGGAATTTATCAATGGCTTGACGGAAGTGTTCAAGAATGTGAATCCCAAGATGGCGGAAGACCCGAACTTCAAGAATATGTTCCGCAATGCGCCGACCGTGGCTTTCATCGCCAACGATACGACGTTTGCCTACTCGCCGGTAGATTGTGGGTTGATGGCGGAAAACATGATGTTGTCGGCCTGGTCGATGGGTATCGGCAGTGTTTGTCTGGGAAGTTCCGCTCGTTTTATCACCGACACTCCCGAAGCGGCGGAGTATTTAAAGAAGTTAGGTTTCTCCGAAAACTACAAGGTCTTGGTTTGCATCGGTTTCGGCTATCCCGATGAAGCACCGGCTGCTAAGCCTCGCGACCTGTCGAAGGTGAAGTTTGTAGACTGACGGCTTACCGCGGAATAATCGGAGAGTCCCACAGAGTTTTTATGTTCACTCTGTGGGACTCTCCGGTTTCTTTTATGGCGATAAAAGTTATTCCTTGTTGGCGCGCTTGCGTTCCAGTTCATCCAAGATGACTTTGCGCATACGCATACTCTTCGGGGTTACTTCCACGTATTCATCGGCCTTGATGTATTCCAACGCTTCTTCGAGCGAGAAGACTACCGGTGGAATGATACGTGCCTTGTCGTCCGAACCGGAAGCGCGCATATTCGTCAGCTTCTTCGACTTGGTAACGTTGATGACCAAATCTTTTTCGTGTACGTGTTCGCCCACCACCTGACCGGCATACACTTCGTCTTGCGGATAAATGAAGAATTTACCGCGGTCTTGCAGTTTGTCGATGGCATAGGCAAAGGCGGTTCCGCTTTCCATGGCAATCATGGAACCGTTGCTGCGGCGTTCGATGTCACCCTTGTACGGCTGATATTCTTTGAAACGGTGCGCCATGATGGCTTCACCTTGTGAGGCGGTCAGCACATTGGTACGCAGCCCGATGATACCTCGCGAGGGCATATCGAACTCGATGTTCACGCGGTCGCCCTGTGTTTCCATCGAAGTCAGTTCGCCTTTACGGCGGGTCACCATGTCAATCATTTTGCTGCTGAACTCTTCGGGGACGCTGATGGTCAGTTCCTCTATCGGTTCGCATTTCACGCCGTCTATCTCTTTGAAGATAACCTGCGGCTGACCTACCTGCAATTCATAGCCTTCGCGGCGCATGGTTTCAATCAGTACCGAGAGGTGGAGTACGCCGCGTCCCGATACAATCCATTTGCCGTCTTCGTTTTCGGTCTTGCGTACGCGGAGTGCCAGATTCTTGTCCAATTCTTTCGTCAAGCGGTCGTGTATGTGGCGGGAAGTCACGAATTTGCCTTCTTTGCCGAAGAACGGTGAGTCGTTGATGGTGAACAGCATGCTCATGGTCGGCTCGTCGATGGCGATGGGCGGCAGCGGTTCAGGGTTTTCGAAATCGCAAATGGTGTCGCCGATTTCAAAGCCGTCCACACCGATGATGGCGCAGATGTCGCCCGATGAAACGGATTCTACTTTTTTGCGGCCCAAACCTTCAAAGGTGTTCAGCTCTTTGATTTTCGATTTGACCAGTGTGCCGTCGCGCTTGGCCAGTGTGATGTTCATGCCTTCCTTCAGTGTACCCCGATGTACACGACCCACGGCGATACGGCCCGTGTAGGCGGAATAGTCGAGTGAGGTGATAAGCATCTGCGGGGTTCCTTCCTTATATTCGGGAGCGGGTATGTACTTTACGATGGCGTCGAGCAGCGGAGCGATGCTTCCGGTCGGTGTCTGCCAGTCTTCGCCCATCCAGTTGTTTTTGGCCGAACCGTAGATGACAGGGAAGTCGAGCTGTTCTTCGGTGGCGTTGAGACTGAACATCAGGTCGAATACCATTTCGTACACTTCTTCGGGGCGGCAGTTGGGCTTGTCCACTTTGTTGACCACCACGATGGGCTTCAAGCCGATTTGCAGGGCTTTCTGCAAAACGAAGCGGGTTTGCGGCATCGGTCCTTCGAATGCGTCCACCAAGAGGATGCATCCGTCTGCCATGTTGAGCACACGTTCCACTTCGCCTCCGAAGTCGGCGTGCCCCGGAGTATCGATGATATTGATTTTTGTACCGTTGTAATTGATGGAAACGTTCTTTGAAAGGATGGTTATCCCTCTTTCTCGCTCCAAGTCGTTGTTATCCAGCACCAGTTCGCCGTTGGTTTGGTCGTTGCGGAACAAGTGTCCCGCCAACATCATCTTGTCCACGAGGGTAGTTTTACCGTGGTCTACGTGGGCAATGATGGCAATGTTTCTAATGTCTTGCATACTATACCTATATATTTGGTTGCAAAGGTACGATTTTTCGGTGAATTAGTTTTGTTATTTCCAAAAATAATTCTTACTTTTGCCATGAGAGGTGTCGTGAAGTGTCGTGCTTCGGCGTGTAAACCCGAAAAAAGATTGTGCATTCAGTGTATTATCGGTATGAAACACAGAATGCACAATCTTTTTATTCTTCTGCTCGATGGGATGCGGCGTTGTTTTCACTCATATTCATGTCTCCGCTTCGGGTTCATCGGAAACCATCCTTTCTGCACGCGCTTGCGCTGGTCGAACACTTCCTTGATGGTCCAAAAGGAGGAGAAAGAGAATACGCCCAGCAGCGAAGAAAGCAGAATGTCCGCTACCAGCAATGAAGCCGTCACCCCCAACAGTCCCAGCACCAGAAAGACCCACCAGCAACGAGTGCCCCAGTAGTACTCGGCTTTGATGACTACGGGGTGAAACAGCCCGATGATGAGGAATGTGCTGATGCCGATGAGGAGTCCTCCCCAATGCAGCGTTGCCGATTCTTCCATCATTCGCGGATAGGAATTTCTTTCTTGATGCTCTGTTCCAATGAAATCAGCGTTTCGGTGGCCGTTACGCCCGGTATTTCTTGAATCTTGGAATTGAGCAAGTCCATCAGGTGTTCGTTGTCACGGCAATACAGCTTGGTCAGCATGGTGTAGGGACCGGTGGTGAAATGGCATTCCACGATTTCGGGAATTTTTTTCAGTTCGGCCACGGCCGCCTTGTACATCGAGCCTTTTTCCAGTTTGATACCCACATACGTGCAGGTTCTGTATCCCAAACTTTTGGGGTTCACGTTGTAGCCTGAGCCGATGATGACACCCATGTCAATCAGTCGTTGCACACGCTGGTGAATGGCGGCGCGGGATACGCCGCACTGCGCTGCCACATCCTTGAACGGGATACGGGCGTTTTGAGAAATGATTTCCAGAATCTGTTTGTCTAAATTGTCGATTTTCTCCATATTGTTTTGTTTTTAATGTTTTTCATTTTGTAAGCAAATATAGGTGTTTGTTTTGAATCTTCTTGCTTTTTTGAAAGAAAAATCGTCTCTCATTGATAAAAAGTGCGTTCCAAGGGAGAACTGTTGAGGTCTAAACCTATCGGAGGTATGAAAATACATCGGTGTACCCTTGTAAAAACATGCGTTAAATAACTGTTAAGTACGATTTGTATAAATGCTATATAACCATTGTGCCTGCTCTCATTGATTTCAAACTTGCATCGCTGTAAAATCTCTGCTTCGGCAGTCACTTTGTCCGCATTCAATCCTCCCCGAAGCGGGAGGCCGGCGACATCATCGAGAATTGATTGAAGGAATAAATGGCTTGCAAATATAGATATTAGTGGTAATAATCTTCGAGGAGGTGACACGAATTGAAGTCCCCGTAGATTTCCACACGTTGCATTCACTCCTTTCACCATTCGTTAATACTCTGATTATCAAAATCTCTGTGTGAAGGGAGCTTCGAAAAGCTCCTTTCACCGTTTCACGGCGGCACGACAAGATGAGCGTATCCTTATCGAGCGTGGGTGTGTTGTGCATCGAGCGCCGGAGTGTCTTCCTTATCCGGCCGAATGAAAAAGAATCGCTTGGAAGTTCTGCTTGCATCCGTATAAAGATGCTGAAATGTGCGTCGTGTCACTTTGGTGACACTGTTCTGCCATCAAGATGGCAGAACTCTGCCAGCGTGTTGCAGCGCCTTGGCAGAGTTTTATAAGATGTCGCGATGGCTGTCTTCCGGCTGTGAATCAGGGTGGAGTGAAAGGGTGAAAGGAGATTATTCGCTCTCCCTTCACATTATGGCGTTGGTTGCCAGTGCGTTGGAAGTGTGTGACGGGAGTGAAGGCTTGCTGAAGAATCAATAACGATGCAGGCAATTTTAAGGACATCTGCGCACATCCTGATTGGACGGAATCTGTTGATGTTGTGCTTGTCGAGTTCTATGATTTCGGCGGCGGATGTTTCCCTTATACGACCTGTGGAAATCGGGAACAAACGAAACAAAATCCATCCGTCTGCCTTGCTATAAAATACGCCTTATCTTTTAATTCTTAACGGACTATTAACGATTGAAAAAGATGATGAAGATTGTTAAATAATGTCTCGTCGATTGTCAAAAGTGTATGTTTTTGCGCCATTGGCTTGAAAAGTATACAACATTGTCGTGTTTGGTTGCAAATGTTTCTTAAAAAAAAGCAGATTTGCAAAGAGAAAAGGGGCGTGTTGTGTAAATGCACCTCTTTAATCATTAAATTAAATATTTTATTAACTTTAAACTAACAGAAAGTAACTATTCAGCGATAGGGCATGACGGGTCATCAAGCCCCGAATAAGGCTT
>CAYXZF010000038.1:0-21314 GCA_964469845.1 uncultured Phocaeicola sp. | reverse complement strand
CCATAGATTTATCGTGCGCTGCATTCACTCCTTTCACAGCCAGTTAATACACTGATTATCAAAGCATCCATGTGAAAGGAGTTTCAAAAAGCTCCTTTCACCCTTTCACACCGACACGACAAGCGCATCCGTATCAAGATGCTGCAATGCGCATTGTTACCCTTCGGTGACACATCTCTGCCATCAAGGTGGCACTACTCTGCCACGCGTAAAAACACCTTGGCACTGTTTCATCCGGTTCCGGCTTTCGCAAGATGTCGCGATGGGGTGACTTCCGGCAGTGAATCCGGTAAAAGTGTGAAGGGGTGAAAGGAGATTATTCACTTTCCTTTCACACTACAGCATTGGTTGTCAGCCAATTGCAAGCAGATGACGGGAGTGAAGGCATTCTGAAGATATAATAACGATGCTGGCTATTTTAAGGAAATCTGCACATCTGATTTGATGGCCGTCATGGCTGACATTACCCATATATTCGCAAGTAAAAAATATAGCTTTTAGTACTGTATATCACAGAAAATGAGTATTTTTAAGTGTCACCTTTAAAGGACTTTTACTAAAAGCTATGACCAAAGATAAACATATTATTTCAGAACTCAATGCGTTCTTCCACGAAAATGATTGCAACAAGGCAATAAACTTTGTCAAAGTAGCTTCGCACAAAGAGATTACTCGCAATGCACGCACTCTCAGACTACCACAAACGGAATTACAGGTGCAATCAATGAATTAAATCAAAGTCACACAATCACTTAAAAGCCACCCATGCCGTCACTAAAGATTTGGTGGATATTGACAAATAACATTGATTAAATTGGGTGGATATTGACATTTTGGCTTTAAAACATTTGGTGGAAAACATCAAACACCTTATTTTTGCATCAAAATCAAAGACTATGGCAGAGGATATAATTCGTTTCAAAAGAAAGATGTATGACACTATGCTCAAATGGAAACAAGAGCGTAACGGTGATACTGCATTACTTATACAAGGAGCTCGTCGTGTTGGTAAATCAACCATTGCCGAAGAGTTTGCACGCAATGAGTATAAGTCATACATATTGATTGATTTCTCAAAAGTCTCAAAAGATGTAAGCAACTTGTTTAATGATATATCCGATTTGAATTACCTTTTTCTTAGGTTACAATTTATCTTTCAGGTAGAATTACATGAGAGGGAATCGGTTATCATATTCGATGAAGTGCAGTTACAGCCAATGGCAAGACAAGCCGTCAAGCATTTGGTTAAAGACCATAGATACGACTATATAGAAACAGGTTCTTTAATTTCTGTAAGATCAAAGAGCAAGAATATCATTATTCCAAGTGAAGAAACAAAAGTCAATATGTATCCTATGGACTATGAAGAGTTTAGGTGGGCATTGGGCGATACTGCAACTATTCCGTTGTTGCGTAGTGCATTTGAGAAAAAAATGTCACTTGGCGATGCCACGCACAGGAAACTTATGCGTGATTTCCGTTTATATATGCTTGTTGGTGGTATGCCACAAGCCGTTGCCGCATACATTAAAACCAACAACTTTACTGCGGTAGACTTGGCTAAGCGTGATATAATCGCTTTGTACGAGGAGGATTTCGGTAAGATTGACGACTCAGGAAGAGCAAAGGCCATGTATGATGCTATCCCGGCACAATTAAACAAAAATGCCATGCGCTACCAAGTTAGCAAGGCCATACCTGAAGAAAGAGCAGAACGCGTAATAAATGTGATAAAGGATATGGAAGACTCTATGACAACTAATGTAGCGTTTCATTCCGATGACCCGAATGTAGGTTTAGCTCTAACGAAAAACATGGAGTATTTTAAGATGTATACATCAGATACAGGTTTATTCGTTACTCTTGCATTCAAGGATAGTGATATAACAGAAAATGTTATCTACGAAAAATTGCTGAATGACAAGTTAAGTACAAACCTTGGATATGTGTATGAAAATATGATTGCTCAAATGCTTGTTGCCGGTGGTAAAGATTTGTTCTATCATACTATACCATATGCAGATGGCAAGAAGTACTATGAGATTGATTTTATCATCACAGAAAAACACAAAATTTCACCTGTTGAAGTTAAATCATCCGGATATAAGTCCCACAAATCATTGGATGAGTTTTGTACTAAGTTCTCAGAACGAATAATGAACAAATATGTGATTTACACAAAGGATTACAAACGAGAAAACGGCGTAGATTATATACCTGTTTATATGACCATGTTCTTGTAATTTAAGTCAGTTGAATAGCAATAAGAAGCGTTCAAAATAACTCTTTCCTTTGGTTGCAAAAATAAATTTTACAGAGTTAATGAATACCCACCATATACGATTCCTTCCGCCGAAGTTAACAATATGGCGGGATACACAAAAATGTGATAAGTACCAACCACTTATCACATTTTGCCCTCATTCTGCCATTTTTACGCAAGTTCTTCGTATTTTTGTACCAAATTAAAATTTAATAGAATGGCTAAGACTTACCAAAAGACCCAATCCTAAAAACAAACGATATGAGAAAAACAATGACACTCTGGATGACAGTGCTGATGCTAAGCATCAGTCTGCCGACTATGGGAGCTATGAGCATCAGCAAGATGAGACAGAATGCAAGGTTCCTGACCGACCGGATGGCTTACGAACTTCGTCTGTCACCGATGCAATACGATGACATTTATGAAGTGAACTACGACTTCATAAACAACATCCGCTACATCATGGACGATGTGGTGCGAGGTTATCCCCACGCCGTAGAGCGTTATTACGAATATCTGAACTACCGCAACGATGACCTGCGCTGGATTCTTTCGGCTGCGCAATACCGCCACTTCATGAACGCGGACTATTTTTACCGCCCCGTTTACACAACCGCCACCAACTGGCTGTTCCGTATCTATCGGGTGTACAGAAACGTAAGCTTTTTCTACTTCGACCGACCGCATCACTACAAGACATATAAAGGCGGACACTTCCGAACCCACTTCGGCAACGAAAGTTACTACAAGCATCACCGCAAAGACCACTACCGCCACGAGTTTTTCAACGGAAACGTCCAACTGCGTCCCGACAAACCGCAACATCCCGGCAACCACCGACCGGACATGCCCGCCGCTCCGCAACGTCCGAACGGCCGTCCCCAAGCACGTCCCGGCAGAGCAGAACCTGCAAGACCCTCTACCGAACGACCGTCAAACAACCGACCATCGGCTGAGAAGCCATCGAAGCCGCAGAAAACGCAAAGACCTCAAAAGCCGCAAAAGCCGCAAAGCACTTCCCGCGAAGTGAAAAAGAACGACCGGAAAAAGGAATACCGCAAAAGGAGCACTTCCTCTTCCCGATCGGAAAACAAAGAAAATCGGAGAGCGACACGCACCCTTTAAATGAGGGAAGGCGGTCGCTTACCTAAGGACATTTTCAGGAAAGGCGGATGGCACCTTCTTCCAACACAATCAAACGTTTTTTGTAAAGGTCGCCTACCGCTTTTTTGAATGTTTTCTTGCTCACACCGAAGGCTTCGTAAATCTCTTCGGCGGCACTCTTGTCGTTCAACGCAGTGCGTCCGCCGTTGTCCTTGATGAAGCGAAGCAACGTTTCTGAGAAATCTTTCACTTTCTTGACGCCGTCTTTCTGAAGAGTGAGGTCTATCTTTCCATCGCTACGCACCTGACGGACATAAGCGGTGAGCTTCATGCCCGGTGCCAAGGATTGAAACACTTCCCCTTGATACACCAAGCCGCCGAAGCGGTTTTCCACAATCACTTTATAGCCCAAGTCGGTTCTTTGCCATACAAGCACCTCCACTTCCTGCCCCGGCGCATAATCGGGTCGCTCCTTTGACAAGAATTTCTCCACCTTGGCCGAAGCCATGATTCGGTAACTCTCTTCGTCCACATGAACGTACACCACGTAATGACGTCCTTTCTGCATCTTCATCTTCTGTTCGCGGAAAGGCACGAAAAGGTCTTTCATCAGTCCCCAATCGAGGAAAGCGCCAAACTCGTTGGTCCATGCCACTTCCAGACAAGCGAACTCGCCCACTTGCGCACGGGGTTGCAACGTGGTGGCGACGAGCCGTTCCTCATTGTCAAGGTAGATAAACACATTCAAGACATCGCCCGGCTTGCAGCCTTCGGGCACATAACGCTTAGGCAACAGGATTTCACCTTCTTCGCCACCGTTCAAATACATTCCGAAGTCCACTTCCTTGACGACTTCCAGTAAGTTATATTTTCCTAATTCTATCTTCATTCGATTTAATTTTTTCCCAAAGATACAGAAAAATGGTATCTTTACCCATTATTTAGGAAGAAATCCTTTTGATTCATCTCAATTTATAGGAGGAAAGATTATGAAAACCGTCATTCTTACCACATTTGCAAACAACATTGAAGCGCACATGCTGCAAGACATTCTGAAAAACGAAGGCATCGACTCCATGCTGCAAAGCGAACTGACCAACCAAGTACTGTCGGCTTTGCAAGGATTCGGCATACAGATATTGGTATCCGAGGATGACTTGGAGCGCGCCCAAGCCATCCTGAAAAACGCCTTTCCCGGACAATAATTACGAGATGCGTCCGTCCACCATGTGAATGGTTCGATCGGTCAGACGAGCCAATCCCTCATCGTGCGTCACGATGACAAAAGTCTGACCCAACCTATCGCGCAAGTCGAAGAAGAGCCGGTGCAGCTCTTCCTTGTTACGACTGTCCAGACTGCCCGAAGGTTCGTCGGCAAAAATGACGGCAGGGCGGTTCATCAACGCACGGGCCACCGCCACGCGCTGCTTCTCCCCTCCCGACAGTTCGGAGGGTTTGTGACACGCACGGTCGGCCAATCCGAGAAACTCCAACGTTTCTTTCGCCCGCTTGGCGGACTCACCCGATGAAGCCCCTCCTATCCAAGCGGGCATCATGACGTTCTCTAACGCCGTAAACTCCGGCAGGAGCTGGTGAAACTGAAAAACAAAACCAATCCGCCGATTGCGGAACGCAGACAGTTCCTTCTCCTTCATCCGACCGACATCCGTGCCGTCTATCAACACCGTGCCGGTATCGGCCTTGTCCAGTGTGCCCATAATTTGAAGCAGGGTGGTCTTACCGGCGCCGCTGGGGCCGACGATGCTCACCACTTCCCCTTTATGAATGGTCAGGTCTATTCCCTTCAACACTTGCAGGGAACCAAAACTCTTCGTGATGTTCTTGACTTCTATCATTCTTCTTCTTTCTTAAACCAACGGTACACCCATCGGAATACATTATTATATATACGTGTTTCGGTCCGACTACGCAAACTGAAAAAAGTCACCTTCTCTTGCGGGTCGCCCGATTGGTCGGGATAAACCAACAGCAGGCTGTTGTCCGAGAAGTAGCGGGTTATCTGGTCGGGCAACTCCTCGAACGAGGACTGGTAAGAAATGGAACCCTTGCGGGCACTGACGATAACCAACAGATGATCGTAAACCACCTGACCGGTAAGGAGCAACAAGTCGCCCCAGTCATCCAGTTCCGAATACTCCGCCCGCACGCTGTCGTGAAACTTCGCGATGTATCCCTTGATGCGAGGAAGCGTATCCGGATGTCCCCAAAAGTGCACCCGACATCCCAACTGAGCACCGATACGCGCCACGCGTTCTACCCACTTATAAAATCCGGCCTCATACTCCGCCTTGGGAGGCACGGCAACCACTATGCGCCGCATGACATTGACCGGCATCACACATTTCACAATCATCAGCTGACGGTGCGTACCCTTCAGCAGGCTTTGCGTAAAGTTCCCCAAAAAAGAGTCTACCAAGCCGTGCTTGTGATGCAAACCGAGCACCACTTCCGAAGCGTTCATCTCGCCGGCGGTATTCAGGATGCCCGTCGCCACATTCGTACTCAGACGGCAACGCGTCTTCATCGGCACGTCTACCGCGGCCGCTATCCGAACCGCATGTTCCAAATTCTTGCGCCGCTGCGCCAACTTGGCCTGCTTCTTGGCTTCATCGTATTCCACTTCCACCGTCACGCCCAGCAACTCCTTCTTCGATTTCGGTTCGCGCATCATCAAGGCCATATTGACCAACGGTTCCACCGTTTCGGGATTGGCGATAGCTACCAACATACGTTCCTCTTCCTTGTCGCGCGCCGGATTCTGTTCACCGTTCTCCTCGGAAAGCGCCAAAGCACGCGCCGCATGTTCCGTCACCATCGAACTGATGATGCTGGAAAAGAGAATCATAATGACGACTCCGTTTAGCATGTCCTCGTTCATCAAGAACTGACCGGGAGCCGTTTCAATCTTCATGCCGACCATCACCATCGCCAAAGCACCCGCCGCATGCGCATTGCTCAGGCCGAACAGCATCCGACGGGCAAGGACGGTCATATCGTAAATTTTCTGCGTCACCCAAGCCGCCACCCATTTGGTCAGTGTGGCTACCAGCACCATGACGGTGACAACCTTGATGGTTTCGCCGCCATTGAACAAGGCTTTCAAATTAATCAGCATCCCCACCCCTATCAGAAAATAAGGAATAAAAAGCGCGTTGCCCACAAACTCCGTTCGGTTCATCAGCGGAGAAACGTGCGGAATGAGACGATTGAGCAACAAACCCGCCAGAAAAGCGCCGAAAATGCCTTCCAACCCCGCCAGCTCGGCCAAAGCGGCACTGAGAAACACCAACGACAACACAAAGATATACTGCATCACATTGTCTTCGTAAGTACGGAAGAACCAACGGGCAAGACGAGGAAACGCCATCCACACAAAGACGCAATAAGTCAAGCACTTGGCGATGAACAGAATCCAAGAGCCGGAATTCAGTTCTCCTCGGTACATGCCCGAAATGCCTGCCAATACAAACAACGCCACCGTGAGGGCGAACATCGTACCTCCGATGGAAACAGACACCGAAGCATGACGCGACACGCCATAACGCCCCACAATGGGATAGGCCACCAGCGTGTGCGAAGCGAAGATGCCTGCCAAAAGCAACGAAGCCCCTATACTGAAATGCAACAGATGAACGCCTACATACACCCCCACCGCAAAGGGAATGCTGAAGGTCAGCACGCCAAACACCAAAGCTTTGCTCAGGTTCTTCTTCAGGTTTTCCAAATCCATTTCCAAACCTGCCAAAAACATGATGTAATAGATGCCCACCTTGCCGAACAGTTCAAAACTGCTGTCGCGCTCCAGAATATTGAAGCCATACTTGCCGACGACCACCCCCGCCAAAATCATACCGATGATATGAGGGATGCGCAACCGTCCCAACAAAATGGGAGCGAAGAGAATAATCATCAGTACCAGAAAGAATATCCAGGTAGGGTCTGTGATGGGGAGATGTATGCCAAAATCCATGATTTCCATAGTCCGTTCGTTATCTTCAATCAAAATATCGACAAAAGTACGAAAAAAGATTCTTTTTTACCGCCAAATCCCGTAAATTGTTCTAATTTTGCAGGCAGATTAACGATTTGACAGATTCGATTTCGATTGATTACTAATTAAACATAAAAGAAATAAAAATGAAAGTAGCTATTGTTGGTGCGAGCGGAGCAGTGGGACAGGAATTCCTGCGAGTGCTCGACGAAAGAAACTTCCCCATTGACGAGTTGTTGTTGTTCGGTTCTTCACGCAGCGCCGGACGAAAATATACCTTTTGCGGAAAAGAGATTGAAGTAAAACTCCTGCAGCACAACGATGACTTTAAAGACGTGGACATCGCCTTCACTTCCGCCGGTGCCGGAACCACCAAGGAATTCTGCGAAACCATCACCAAGCACGGAGCCGTCCTGATAGACAACTCCAGCGCCTACCGCATGGACGATGATGTGCCCTTGGTTGTGCCCGAAGTGAATCCGGAAGATGCGCTGAACCGTCCGCGCAACGTAATCGCCAACCCGAACTGTACCACCATCCAAATGGTAGTAGCCCTGAAAGCCATTGAAAACCTGTCGCACATCAAGCGCGTACACGTGGCCACCTATCAGGCAGCCAGCGGTGCCGGCGCAGCCGCCATGGACGAACTGTATGAACAATATCGTCAGGTGTTGGCCGGCGAACCCGTCACCGTCGATAAGTTCGCTTACCAATTGGCGTTCAACCTCATTCCTCAGATAGATGTCTTCACCGACAACGGATACACCAAGGAAGAAATGAAGATGTATAACGAAACACGCAAGATAATGCACTCCGACATTCAAGTTAGTGCCATGTGTGTACGCGTTCCCGCACTCCGCTCCCACTCCGAAAGCATTTGGGTGGAAACCGAACGCCCCATCTCTCCCGAAGAAGCCCGCGAAGCGTTTGCCAAGGGCGAAGGTTTGGTACTGATGGACAATCCGGCCGAAAAGGAATATCCCATGCCGCTCTTCCTGTCGGGCAAAGACCCCGTTTATGTGGGCCGCATCCGCAAAGACTTGGCCAACGAAAACGGCTTGACTTTCTGGATTGTAGGCGACCAAATCAAGAAAGGTGCCGCACTGAACGCGGTTCAAATCGCAGAATACCTGATAAAGGTGGGCAACGTTAAATAACCGCCTTTCCCGAAACAATTACTCAGAACATAAAAAAGAACAAGAGGCTGTGTCGTAATTAAGGTTTACGGCGCAGCCTCTTGTTTTATCAGATTATCACCAACGGCGGAATCACTCCTCTGTGTAGCGTTCTATCGTCTGAGCACGGTCGGGACCTACCGAGATGATGTGAATCGGCGTTTCGAGCTGTTCTTCCAAGAAAGTGACATAAGCGTTGAATTCTTCGGGAAACTCGTCTTCGCTGGTCATCCGTGTCATATCGGTCTTCCAACCCGGAAGTTCGGCGTAAATAGGTTCTACCCCTTCGGTGATGTCGTAGGGGAAGTAATCGATTTCTTCACCGTTCACCTTGTAAGCCACACAAGCCTTGATGGTGTCGAAACCGTCGAGCACATCGCTCTTCATCATGATGAGTCGGGTTACACCGTTCACCATAATGGAATACTTCAACGCCACAAGGTCAATCCATCCGCAACGGCGTTCGCGACCGGTCACCGCACCGTATTCATGACCCAAATCACGAATGGTTTTGCCGGTTTCATCGAACAATTCCGTGGGGAACGGACCGGCACCTACACGGGTACAATAGGCTTTCATGATGCCATATACGTTGCCAATCTTGTTAGGACCGATGCCCAGACCGGTACAAGCACCCGCACAGATGGTATTGGAAGATGTGACAAACGGATAAGAACCGAAGTCTACATCGAGCATCGTTCCTTGGGCACCTTCGCAAAGCACGCTCTTGCCGGACTTTAACAGACCGTTGATTTCGTGTTCGCTGTCCACCAGATGAAATTCCTTGAGATAGTTAATGGCATCCAACCAGTCGGCTTCCAACTTGGTGATGTCGTATTCATAGTTCAAACTTTTGAGAATCTGTTCGTGACGAGCTTTGGCTGCGGCATACTTCCGATCGAAATCGTGCAGGATGTCACCCACACGAAGACCGTTGCGGCTTACCTTGTCGGTATAAGTCGGACCGATGCCCTTGCCGGTGGTACCCACCTTGGCATCTCCCTTGGCTGCTTCGTAGGCCGCGTCGAGTACCCGATGAGTGGGCAGGATGAGGTGCGCTTTCTTTGAAATGTGAAGACGTTCCTTCAACGGATGACCGCTGGCTTCCAGCGCTTCGGCTTCTCCTTTGAACAACAGCGGGTCGAGTACCACGCCGTTACCGATGATATTTACCTTGTCGCCCTGAAAAATTCCCGAAGGAATGGAACGAAGCACATACTTCTGACCTTCAAACTCCAATGTGTGACCGGCATTCGGACCACCTTGAAAACGAGCCACTACATCATAGCGAGGAGTGAGGACATCGACTACTTTGCCTTTTCCTTCGTCACCCCATTGCAAACCTAACAAGACATCTACTTTCATGTTACTTTGAATTTTATGTTATTTTTGTTTTTCTTCTTTTTGTCCATGCACACTTGCTGCATACGCCGTATATATACAAGGAGTAATGCGAAGCCGTAAACTTTTTCAGCTTCGTATTGCCGATGGCCTGCTTCAGAGCTTCGTCTTGAAACTCCGTGACCTTGCCGCATTCGGTGCAAATCATGTGATGGTGGGTTTCATTCTTGTAAGCACGTTCGTACTGCGAAGAATTGCCGAACTGGTGCTTGATGACCAAATGGGCATCGACCAACAGGATGATGGTGTTGTAAAGCGTCGCCCGACTGACACGGAAGTTGCCCTCGTTCGCCATGTAGTTGTAAAGCGTGTCAATGTCGAAATGCCCTTTGATGGAATAGATGGTATCGAGTATAGCATAGCGTTCGGGTGTCTTCCGATGCCCGTTGCTCTGGAGATACTCCGTCAGCATTTGTTTGACTGTCTCTTTTACATTCTCTTCCATACAGTTTTTCTGTTCAGCCCTCAAAGGTAAACCTTTTTATGAAAACTTGAAAGTTTAAAGCGAAGATTCTTCCTGTAATTTCACTTCTTCGGACAAAACGCGTATTTCCGCCCTGCCCAAAGTTTCCAAAGGCTTCAATTGCTTGAGCAATTTGCGAGCATTGGCGGGACGGACGGCCGCATACTTACGGAGGGCCGCGGAGGCTGCCCGCCGCACCGGTCCCGACTCTCCTTGAAGAGCGGTCAGTCCTTGGTCGATGAGTTCATCTTCGGCTCGTTCGCTCAGTTCACAGCGTCGCATCAGCAAACGGGCCATCAGCATATAACCGCAAAACTGGAAATACTCGCCTTCGTCCGCCATCCAACGGAAAGCCCTTTCCGACGCATAGGGGAGGTATTGGAAAAGGTTCATGCAAGTCAGTTCGGCTATTTCGGGATAGTGCATGTCCTCCACCCAGATGTCGGCAATTTCCGGATAAAAGGTTTCGAAGGGTTGCAACAACCCTGCCAGAATCTTGCACTCGCGAATGTTTTCTTTCCACAAAGCCTGCGCCACCTCGTGGTTCTTCTCAAACTTGGCGGCTATCTCTCGGAGACGAGGCAACTCGATGCCGAAGTTTACTTTGTAGTCCAATCCTTTTTCGCGCATGCTTTGCGACACAACCCCGTTCATGTACAGACGGAACTGCTTTTTGATTTCTTTTATCTGTTCTTTTGTTTCCATATTTATATGACCTATTCATTCAGGCACGGCAATGTGCCATAATCACGGCTATAACGAAGCATTTGTTCGGCATAGCCTTCCGAATAACTTACTTTCACATCCGTCAGACAACCGTCCGCATCCCATTCGGGGGTATAGACGGGATTGACAAAACCTTTGTAAGGAGCCAGATGCAGCTTGGCGTAACGTTCCAATACCTCGGCATGAAGCGCACGGTCTACCTTGACGGCATAGGTTTCCACCAACCGGCGCGCCGCTTCAAAGTCGCCTTCGCTCTTGATGCGCTGTATCTCGCCGAGCAAACGTCCGAACAAGCGGCGCAACGCTTCGTAGTCGTTGATTTTTACGTAAGTTTTTCCCGCTTTCCGTACCAGTTCGACCACCTTGTCGGTCGCCCCTTGTTCGTAAGCCCAACGGGCTATGAGCTGGCGGTTGCGCATGTGGGCTTCCTCTACATTGTTCCCCGGCTCGATGCGTACCAGTTGCGTCATCAAGCCGTTCATCATGTAAGTGTAATATTCGGCTTTATAGGCTTCGGAATCGGGCGTCAGTCCCAGTTCACGCATCTTCGCGTCGGGCAGGTAGTAGAGGCCGAACAAGTCGGCACGAGCTTCCTCGATGGTAGAGCCGTAGGCTTTCAGCGCATCCGGGTCTACCCCCGGAAGGAGTTGTCCGGAGCCATGTCCCAAACATTCATGAAGGTCGGTATGGAGGTCGCCTGTCAGGTCGGCATAGCGTTCTATCAATGATTTCTCCGCTTCGCTGTAAGCAAACTCATCGGTAAAGCCGTTGCCATGAGCCGCCTTGTTGTAAGCATCGGTCAGGTTGCCGATGGTCACCGACTTGGAGCCATGCACGCTGCGAATCCAATTGGAATTGGGCAGGTTGATGCCGATGGCCGTAGCCGGATAAAGGTCGCCCGCCAGTATTGCCGCCGTGATGACTTTGGCCGACACCCCCTTTACCTCTTTCTTCTTGAAGCGGACATCCACGGGCGAATGTTCTTCAAACCAAGAAGCGTTTTCACTGATGGTTTCGGTGCGGCGCGTAGCTTCCAAATCCTTCAAATTGACGATAGACTCCCAACTGGCCTTCATGCCCAAAGGGTCGCCGTAACTTTCGATAAATCCGTTGACAAAATCAATCCGCGAATCGAGGTCTTTCACCCAAAGGATGGAATACTCGTCGAAAGTCTTCAGGTCGCCGTCGTGATAGAACTGAATCAGCTTTGCGATGACCGCCCGCTGAGCCTCGTTTTCTGCCACGTCTTGCGCCCGCCGCAACCAATATACAATCCGGTCGATGGCCTGTCCGTAAAGTCCGCCGGACTTCCAGACTTTCTCCCGCACCTTTCCCTGTTCTTTCACCAAACGGCTGTTCATGCCGAACATCACAGGAGTGGCGTCATCGGGACGCTTCTGCGCATTATAGAAGTCCTCGGCTTCCTGCTGAGTCACCCCTTCGTAATAATGAGCCGCCGAAGTCAGCACCAAGTCGGCGCCGTCTGCCTGATTGACCCGTTTCGGCATCACCGAGGGATTGAACATCACAGGAAAAACTTCGGCGCAAAGTTCTTCAAACGTCGGCGCATCTTCCGTCGCGAGCGCCGGGAAATTTATATTTTGTAGAGCGGACTTGAAAAACTCAGGAGTGAAACCGGGCAAGAATTTGTCGGTAGCATAGTGGTGATGGATGCCGTTGGAAAACCACACCCGTTTGAGATACACCTCCAACGCCCGAAAGTCCGCGCAAGTGCGGTCACCCTGCCACTGCGTATAAACCGCCTCCAACATCCGGCGGATGGTCAGGTTATACTTTCCGTTCTGGTCGTACAGAATGTCGCGCCCGTTCAGCGCCGCTTCCGTAAGATAATAGACCAATTCTTTCTGTCGCAAAGACAGCGATTCAAAACCGGGTACCCGATAACGGAGCAACTGCAAGTCGGCAAACTGCTCCACCGTATAGTCAAACGTCTCCTTCATTTCCATTTGTTCACGTAATACAATATAGTCTAACAACAAAAAAATCGGACGCGGACTTTACGGATTTCACGGATAAAGTGGATGTTTACCTATACCAATAACCGTGCAATCCGCAAAAACCGCGTCCGAAAAAACAAGCGGATGCGCCCTGCGCACCTTCACTTCAATACATTCTTTTTCCTTTCGGTTACTTCTTCTGCTTTGCCGCCAAAGCATTCTTCCGATAAGCGTTCGGAGTTTCTCCTACAATACGATAGAATGCGGCATAGAACGACTGGCGGTTGGCAAAGCCCACCATCGCACTGATTTCTTCCACGTTCTTTTCGGCATTCTTCTTGTCGGCCAACAGTCGCAAGGCATCCTTGATGCGGTGCTCGTTCAACAAACATGAATAATTCATGCCGAAACGCGAATTGACTACCGCCGACAAATAGCGCGTGTTGGTCTTGAGTAATTTAGCCAAATCCTTCGATGAGAAATTCGGATCTTTATATTTTTTCTTTACGATAACGATTTCAATAATTTTCTGATACAACTCGTCAGCCAGTTCAGCACGAATCATGGTTCTGTAAGCTGCGTTTTTGTTTTTTTTCTCCCGCAAATTATAAGGCAACTTCTTGGGATTTTCCTGCTGCGCTTCCTGTTCTGTTAGTTTATAGCTCATCTCTTTTTGTTTTGTTGTGGTTATTGGTAAATCTAAAATTCGTACAAATTTGAGAAATCTTTTTATCTTATGCAATTTTTAAGGCAGTTTTATTTCTTAATAAAAGTTTTTCCCGCATTATCGGCGCACAAAGACATCATTTACTGGCTTTCAACCTGTCTTGCAATTCCGGTCGGGGAACGCCCAGTTCTATGGCTTTTTCAAACGCCACATAGGCTTCGCGCTTTTTTCCCTGCATCAGGTAAATGTCGCCGCACATCACATAAACATCGGCGTCGTCGGGTGTCAGCCGAACGGCGTTCTCCAAATCAAGCAAAGCCATTTCAAGAGCGTTCATCTCCACTTCCAATTCGGCACGGGCTTTCAGCAACGAAGCATCTTGGGGATAATCCACAATCAAGCGGTTGAACTCCTCCAACGACTCCTGATAACGTTTGTCCTTCTGATTGACCAACGCCAGACCCAACCGGGCCATTCGGTTGCCCGGTTCTTCTCCCAACAAAGTCCGATAGTCGTTTCTTGCCTCGGCATACTGCCGGTTGCGCATATAAATATACGCCCTAAACTGAAGGGCTTCCTTGTTCTTGGCATCCAAGTCGATGACATTGCAATAATCCACATAGGCCTTGTCCAAATAGTCCAGTTCCCAATAAAGCGAGGCGCGATTGAGCAGCATCGTCACCGAATAAGGAGTCAGGTTGATTGCCAGCGAATAAGACTCCAACGCTTCCTTGTTCTTCTTCATCCGGCGTTGCACGGTGCCGAGGTTGGAAAATATCAACGCGTTCTTCAGGTTGGCCGGTTCCAGTTTCAAGGCTTCTTTAAAACAGATTTCCGCTTGATAAAGGCTGTCTTTCTCCACGGCATCCATACCCCGCGAAATCCATTCATCGTAGGTTTGGGCGGAAAGCGAAAGGGTGCTGCACAAAAGCGTGAAGAGGACAGTGATGAGTTTCATATATCGTTATTTTTGATTTCAGGCGACAAAGGTATAAAATTTAGGCACGGATGATACGGTTTTCACGGTTTTTATGGGATGTAAACAAACATCAACCTTTCCGCTTCGCCGTATCATCCGTGCCTCTTATTCCACAAGCAAGGCGAGGAGTTATGCTTTCCGGATGTAATCCACAATCCAAGCGCCGACTTCCTTCGTGCCATACTTCTCGCCACCCGCCACTTGAATTTCAGGCGTGCGGACATGGGCATCGAGCGAAGCGTCCACCGCCTGACGGATGAGCGCACCTTCTTCTTTCAGATTGAAGTATTCGAACAACATGGCCACCGAAAGAATCTGCGCCAACGGATTGGCGATGTTCAATCCTTTCGCCTGCGGCCAACTGCCGTGAATCGGTTCAAACACCGGAGTGCTTTCGCCGGTCGAAGCCGAAGGAAGCAACCCCATCGAACCGCTGATGACAGAGCCTTCATCGGTCAGGATGTCGCCAAAGGTGTTTTCGGTCACCATCACGTCAAAGAAGCAAGGGTCTTGAATCATGCGCATGGCGGCATTGTCCACATACATATAGTCGGTGGTTACTTCCGGATATCGCGGAGCCATTTCCTGCGCTATCTGTCTCCACAAGCGGGAAGAAGCCAGCACATTGGCCTTGTCCACCACCGTAAGATGCTTGCGACGCTTCATGGCGTATTCGAAACCGACCTTCAGAATGCGTTCGATTTCGGGACGAGTGTACATATTCGTGTCATACGCTTTGTCATTGTCCTGATACTTTTCACCGAAGTACATGCCTCCGGTCAGCTCGCGGATGCAGATGAAGTCGGCGTTTTCCACCAGTTCGGCACGGAGCGGCGATTTGTGTACGAGGCACTTGAATGTCTGTACGGGACGGATGTTGGCAAACAACCCCAGCTTCTTCCGCATGGCAAGCAAACCTTGTTCGGGACGCACCTTGGCGGTGGGATTGTTGTCAAATTTGGGGTCGCCTACCGCCGAGAAAAGCACGGCATCGGCATGCTTACAAACTTCGTAGGTTTCTTCCGGAAAGGGGTCGCCCACCTTATCAATGGCATCCGCGCCACAGATGGCATATTCATAATTTACTTTGTGACCGAACTTTTCGCAGACGGCGCTCATCACATCAACGCCCTGCACGGAGATTTCGGGACCGATACCGTCACCCGGTAATACTGCAATCTTAAAGTTCATAATCTTTTTCTATTATATTCAACATTTTCAACGTCGCCTTGATAGCGGCTTCCGTCTGGTCGGCATCAAAGCCGCGGGTGCGGAACACCCTATCCTCATAACTCCACGTGATGACCGTCTGCACAAAGGCATCGGTTCGTCCGCCGGGAGGAATGGTTACGGCATAGTTCGTGAGCATGGGGAAAGTACGCCCTAACGTCACCTTGTATATCTTGCGGAGAGCACGCACGAAAGCATCGTACTGACCATCCCCGCTGGAGTTTTCTTCATATTCCTTGCCATTGATTTCCACTTTGACGGTAGCCATCGGCTTCAGCCCGTAAGCGAGGTTCACAATGTAACTTTTCAGTTTCACCTTGTCGCTCTGCACGCCATGCTTCAGCACATCGCTCACAATGTAGGGCAAGTCCTCTTGTGTCACCAGTTCCTTTTTGTCGCCCAGTTCGATGATGCGTTCCGTCACCTTGCGCATGGATTCTTCATCCAGTTCCAGACCCAAATCCTCCAGATTCTTGCGGATATTCGCTTTGCCGCTGGTCTTGCCAAGGGCATATTCCCGCTTACGACCGAAACGTTCGGGCAGCAAGTCGTTGCAATAAAGGTTGTTTTTGTTATCTCCATCGGCATGCACCCCCGCCACTTGGGTAAAGACATTCTCGCCCACAATAGGTTTGTTGGCAGGAATCACGATGCCCGAATACGATTCCACCACCCGACTCACATCGTTCAAACGGTTTTCATCGATATGGGTCTGCGCATTGAAATGATCTTTCAAGATGGCCTGCACACTGGCAAGCGGCGCATTGCCCGCCCGTTCGCCCAAGCCGTTGATGGTGGTATGAAGTCCTTTCACACCGCTCAACACGGCAGCCAGCACATTGCTCACCGCCAAGTCGTAATCGTTGTGGGCATGAAAATCGAAGTGGGTATCGGGATAACGCTTCTTCATCTTCCGCATGAACTCAATGACCTGCAAAGGATTCAAAATTCCAAGCGTGTCGGGAAGCATGTAGCGTTTGATACTCGTTCCTTTCAGCGCATCCATGAGTTGGAAGACATAATCGGGCGACTCCTTCATACCGTTGCTCCAGTCTTCGAGATAGATGTTTACGGCAATGTCCAGTTCATCGGCGTAACGCACCACGTTGATGATGTCCTCGATATGCTGTTCGGGAGTCTTCTTCAACTGATGCGTGCAATGTTTCAGCGATCCTTTGCACAGCAGGTTGATAACCCGGCATCCCGTCCGCTGAATCCAATCGAGCGAGGTATGACCGTCGCAAAAGCCCAACACCTCCACTTTATGCAGCAGGTTACGCCGTGACGCCCAGTCGCATATCATCCTTACGGCTTCAAACTCTCCGTCAGACACACGGGCGGAGGCCACCTCCACCCTGTCCACTTTCAGGTCTTCGAGCAACAGACGGGCTATCATCAGTTTCTCGTGGGGCACGAACGACACTCCGCTGGTCTGTTCACCATCGCGAAGCGTCGTATCCATGATTTCTATTTGGACGCATTTTCCCATGCTTCAATCTTGTCACGGTTTTCTACCAGAAAGTCGATGTCGTCAAGGCCATTCATCAGGCAATGTTTCTTATAGCCGTTGATTTCAAAACGTTCACTTTTTCCGGTGGCCTTATTGGTGATGGTTTGTCGGGGCAAGTCCACTTCCACCTGCATCCCGGGGTCGGTATAGATAGAGTCGAACAGTTCTTTCAAAAAACTTTCGCTCACCACCACGGGAAGTACAAAGTTATTCAGTTCGTTGTTTTTGTGAATGTCCGCAAAAAAACTGGAAACCACCACGCGGAAACCATAACCGGCAATTGCCCAAGCGGCATGTTCGCGGCTGGAGCCGGAACCGAAGTTCTTGCCTGCCACCAACACTTCCCCCCCGAAAGCGGGATTGTTCAATACAAAGTCTTTGTTCAGCGACCCGTCGGGATTATATCGCCAGTCGCGAAACAAGTTGTCACCGAAAAACTTTTCTTCACGGGTTGTCGCCTTCAGAAAACGAGCAGGAATAATCTGGTCGGTATCTACATTTTCGAGCGGCAAAGGCACACAAGTGCTTGTCAGTATATTGAATTTCTGTTTCATGTCTATTTCTCCTTACATCAGTTCTCTGGGGTCAGTAATCACGCCGGTCACGGCAGCGGCCGCCGCTGTCAGCGGTGAAGCAAGCAAGGTGCGGGCACCCGGTCCTTGACGGCCTTCAAAGTTACGGTTGCTGGTCGATACGGAATACTTGCCGGCGGGAATCTTGTCATCGTTCATGGCCAGACAAGCCGAACAGCCCGGCTGACGGATGGCGAACCCGGCTTCTTCCAAAACCTTGTCGAGTCCTTCTTCGCGAATCTGCGCATCTACCATCCACGAACCCGGAACGAGCCAAGCCACCACATGTTCTGCCTTCTTACGTCCCTTCACGATGGAAGCGAAAGCACGGAAGTCCTCGATGCGGCCGTTGGTACAGGCTCCTAAGAAAACATAGTCTATCTTTTTGCCCAGCAAGCGCTCGCCTGCCCGGAAGCCCATGTAGTTGAGCGACTTGTCAAACGAAGCCGTTCCATCGCCGGCAGGAATCTGTTCGGTAATGCCCATGCCCATGCCCGGATTGGTACCGTAGGTTATCATCGGCTGGATGTCGGCAGCATCGTAATGCACCTCTTTATCGAACACCGCATCCTCATCGCTCTTCAGCGTCTTCCAATAAGCCAAAGCCTTGTCCCAAGCCTCTCCCTTCGGAGCGTATTCACGGCCCTTGATGTATTCAAAAGTCGTTTCATCGGGAGCGACCATACCTCCGCGGGCACCCATCTCAATGGACAGATTGCAAAGAGTGAGACGGCCTTCCATCGTCAAGCTCCGAACCGCCGAACCGGCATATTCCACAAAATAACCGGTCGCGCCGCTGGTGGTCATCTTCGACATCATGTAGAGAGCCATGTCCTTGGCGGTCACGCCCTTGCCCAATTCGCCTTCAATGGTAATGCGCATGGTTTTCGGTCGGGATTGCAGAATACATTGCGAAGCCAATACCATTTCCACTTCGGAAGTACCGATACCGAAAGCGACCGCGCCCATCGCGCCGTGAGTGGAAGTGTGCGAGTCGCCACAAACAATGGTCATTCCCGGCAGCGTCAAGCCTCTTTCCGGTCCCACCACATGAATGATGCCGTTTTTGGGGTGCATCATGCCGAAGTGGGTCAAGCCGAACTCTTCGGCGTTCTTGGCAAGCGTATCCACCTGCATCTTGGAGACAGGGTCGGCTATCGGCTTGTCCTGATCATGTGTCGGTGTGTTGTGGTCCGGCATACAATAAATATGGTCGGGACGGAAACACTTCAATCCTCTTTCCCGCATACCCGCAAACGCCTGCGGACTGGTCACCTCATGACAATAGAGGCGGTCTATGTAAAGTTGGGTAGGCCCGTCTTCCACCTTCTGCACAATGTGGGCGTCCCATATTTTATCAAATAATGTGTTAGCCATAATCTACTTATCTTTTAAACTTGTTGATACAATCAATATAGGCTTCTACCGAAGCGGCGATGATGTCCGTATTGGCACCGAAGCCGTAATACATCTGACCATCGTATTCCACCTGCATGTGAACCTTACCCATATCATCCGAACCTTTGCTGATGGCCTGAATCGTAAATTCCTTCAACGTCATCTGGCGGTCGATGATTTTCTTCAAGGCCGTGATGGCGGCATCCACCGGACCATTACCGCTGGCGGCAGCCTCGAAATGTTCGCCGGCAATGTTCAAGCCCAAGCTGGCTACCGAACGGACTCCGACTCCACTGGTCACCTGCAAGTAATCAAGCTTGATGTGGTGATTGTGGGCTCTGTCGGCACCGGCCAAAACCAGAATATCGTCATCGGTTATGTCTTTCTTCTTGTCGGCCAACTTCAAGAAATCTTCATACACTTTGTCAAGTTTGTCTTGTCCCATCTCTACCCCCAACACATGCAAACGATGTTTCAGCGCGGCACGTCCGCTGCGAGCGGTCAGTACAATGGCGTTATCATCGATGCCCACATCCTTAGGGTCGATGATTTCGTAAGTCTGTACATTTTTCAGCACACCGTCCTGATGAATGCCCGACGAATGAGCGAACGCGTTGCGCCCTACTATCGCCTTATTGGGCTGCACCGGCATATTCATCAGACCGGACACCATGCGGCTGGCGGGATAAATTTTCTGCGTATTGATGTTCGTCTCAATGTCAATGTCTGTATGACACTTGATAATCATCGCCACTTCCTCCAACGAAGTATTACCGGCACGTTCGCCGATACCGTTGATGGTCACTTCCACCTGACGGGCACCGTTCAGCACACCGGAAATGGTGTTGGCGGTCGCCATACCTAAGTCATTATGACAATGAGTGGAAAGGATGGCCTTGTCTATGTTGTCCACATGTTCCATCAAGTACTTAATTTTCGCACCATATTCAGACGGCAAGCAATAACCGGTAGTATCGGGAATGTTCACAACGGTGGCACCCGCTTTAATGACCGCTTCCACCACTCTAGCCAAGTATTCATTTTCCGTACGTCCGGCGTCTTCGGCATAAAATTCCACATCATCCACAAACCGGCGCGCATACTTCACGGCAGCCACCGCACGCTCGATGATTTCCTCACGGTTGGAGTTGAACTTATACTTGATATGCGAATCGGAAGTACCTATACCGGTATGAATACGTTTGTGCTTGGCAAAGCGAAGAGCATCCGCGGCCACATCAATGTCTTTCTGCACAGCACGAGTCAAGGCACAAATAGTGGGCCAAGTCACAGCCTTTGATATTTCAATGACCGAATTGAAATCTCCCGGACTGGAAATGGGAAAACCGGCTTCTATCACATCCACGCCCAATGCTTCCAACTGCTTGGCAACCTGAATTTTTTCTACCGTATTCAACTGGCATCCGGGCACCTGTTCCCCGTCTCGAAGAGTGGTATCGAAAATAAATAATCTGTCACTCATAACTTTATATTTCTTTTTCCTGTTTTCATTCTACATATAAAAAAGCCTTTCGCACAAGGAAGTGAGAAAGGCTCGTATATCATTATCTATACATACTGTTACGCACGACACTCACTTCCCGCTGACTTTGCCAGTAGAATAATAATGCCGCATAGCAAAATATGTATAAATAACAGTTTCATTTCATTCCTATTTTTTTTAACAATGCAAAATTATCGGTTTATTTCGTAACGCCAAAATAAAATGAAAGTTTTTTCAATCAAAAGGCAACATTTCCTAATTCAAAGAAAGAATTTCGGCTCAGTAGCTTTTTAATGGGGATAAGCGAAAAACTTTGCGATACGAAACAGGAAGAACTTCTTGTCAGCTA
>CAYXZF010000037.1:0-21534 GCA_964469845.1 uncultured Phocaeicola sp. | reverse complement strand
AAGCCCGCCGATTGCGGAGTCTCCCTTGATTTTATAGGGTTATGCGTTGTTGGGCAACATTCACACCCCCAATGTTTACACAAACGTAGCAAATATAGTGTATATAAAGAAAGAAGCGGTTATCTAATTAGATTACCGCTTCTTTCATTCTTTCAGTGATTCGCTTGGGGCTCGAACCCAAGACCCCAACATTAAAAGTGTTGTGCTCTACCTGCTGAGCTAGCGAATCAAATCTTTGTGCTATTCTTCCGAATTGCGGCTGCAAAGGTAAACCTTTTCTTTGAATTGTGCAAATGAATGGGCGGAAAATTTTAAAACATCGGCGGATTTTTTGAAAATGCGGCGGCGTTTTTTGAAAACGTCTAAGTGTTTTCTTCCGCTTGCGCTTCTCCTGTCTTTATATACCTTATATAATAGGAGTGAATAATGGTGGTGCAGGGCAGAGCGATAATCATGCCGACGACTCCCATGAGCGCACCCCATACGGAGAGTGAAAGCAGAATGACGGCCGGATTGAGGCCGGTTATCTTTCCCATCACCTTGGGGACGATGAATCCGTCTTGAATTACTTGTACGATGCAGAAGATGAGCAAGGCGCAGAAAAGTATCCACCAGAAGTTTTCGCCTGTGTCCGCCGCCTTGAGCAGCGCGAGCAGGATGGTGGGGACCAAGGCTATCAGTTGCAGGTAAGGAACCATATTGAGCAGGCCGATAAACAGACCGAAGCCGATGGCCAGTGGAAAGTCGATGATGAGGAAGCCGATGCTGAACAGGATGCCTACGGAGAGAGCCACCACCGCCTGCCCGCGGAAGTAGCGGTTCATGCCCACCTTCACGTCGGTGGTGATGCGGACGGTCATGGCTCGATATTTCATCGGGACCAAGTTTATCCAGCCTTTGGCGATGGTCTCGTAGTCCAGCAGAATGAAAAACGTGTAGAGCAGCGTGATAAAAAAGGTGAATATGCTCACAATGATACCTATTGACCGGGTGAATATGCGCCAGGCTTTCGGCAGGATGCTTTTCAACGTTTGCGTCAGGTAATCTTCGTTCAAGGCGTTGTGTATCCGGAGCATGTCAATGTGTTCCTTGATGAAGTTTTCCAATGTACCCGGGATGGCGGCTTGTTTGCTGCCTTCGATGAAGTAGGTCGTAATCAGTCCTTTCAGTTTGCCGAACTCGTCGATGATGGGCGGAACGAGCAATATCATGGCGAGGGTCAGCGCGCCCAACAGGACAATCATCACGGCAAAGATGGCCATCACCCGATTCTTCATCCGTAGCTTGTACTGGAAGAAGGTGACCAGCGGGTAAATCATATAGGCGATGAGCCATGCGGCGAAGAAGGGAAGGAGCACACCGCTCAGGTAGTTCACCAAGTAGAGGATGCCGATGATTATCAAACCGCCGATGATGCCGCGGATGAAACTGTCGAATGTGATTTTCTTTTCAAGCATATCGAATCGAATTATTAAGTGTCAATCGTTGCAAATGTACGACTTTCTTCTTACATTTGTCCCGAATTAATAGAAAAAACCGTGATATGGGAAAATTGTTTGTGGTACCTACTCCCGTGGGAAATTTGGAGGATATGACCTTTCGTGCCATCCGTGTCTTGAAAGAAGCGGACTTGATTTTGGCGGAAGATACGCGTACGTCGGGTATTCTGCTGAAACATTTCGAAATCAAGAATGCGATGGTGTCGCATCATAAGTTCAACGAGCACAAGACGGTGGAAGGCATTGTCGGCCGGCTGAAGGCGGGAGAAACCATTGCGCTTATCTCTGACGCCGGCACTCCCGGCATCTCCGACCCGGGTTTTCTGGTCGTTCGCGAATGTGTGCGCAACGGCATCGAGGTGCAATGCCTGCCCGGGGCAACGGCCTTTGTGCCTGCCCTCGTCTCGTCGGGCTTGCCCAACGACCGTTTCTGCTTTGAAGGTTTCCTTCCGCAGAAGAAGGGACGCATGACCCGCCTTGTGTCCTTGCAGGAAGAAACCCGCACGATGATTTTTTACGAGTCGCCCTATCGTTTGGTGAAGACGCTCACTCAGTTCATCGAATACTTCGGTGCGGAACGTCAGGTGTCTGTTTGTCGGGAAATCTCCAAGATTCACGAGGAAAGCGTGCGGGGAACCTTGGCCGAGGTAGCGGCTCACTTTACGGCGAACGAACCGCGAGGCGAAATTGTCATCGTGTTGAGTGGCAAAGAAGACTGACTAAATCTAAAATAGAACGAGTATGAAAAAGTTATTATTCTTATCCGTATGCGCGGCTCTGTTGTCTGCTTGTGGCAATCAGGCGCAAAATGAAAGATTAAAGAGTGAAAATGACTCCTTGTCCGTGGCTTTGGCCGAACGCGATGCCGAATTGGACGGCATCATGGAAGCGTTCAATGAAGTGCAGGAAGGTTTCCGATTGATAAACGAAGCCGAGAATCGCGTGGACTTGCAGAGCGGTTCGCTGGAAAGAGGCTCGAACGTACAAAAAGTGAAGGAGGATATCCGCTTCATTACCGATAAGTTGCAGGCCAATCGCGAACAAATAGCCAAATTGGAAGAGCAGTTGAAGAACAGCAAGTACAATTCTTCCCAATTGAAGAAAGCCATTGCCAATCTGAACAAGGAATTGGAAGTCCGCACGCAGCAGATTGAAACCTTGCAGGCCGAGTTGGCGGCAAAAAATATCCGCATTGCCGAATTGGATGATGCCGTAGCGGGATTGAATCAAGACGTGAGCAGCCTGACAGCCGAAAACGAAGCGAAAGCCGCCATCGTGGCAGGGCAAGACAAGGCGCTGAATACGGCTTGGTTTGTATTCGGTACCAACTCCGAACTGAAGGAGCAGAAAATCATTTCCAAGAAGTTCCTTCAAAAGACACAGGTGCTGAAAGATTCGGACTTCAATAAAAACTACTTCACGCAGATTGACATCCGTCGCGACAAGGAAATCAAACTTTATGCCAAGGATGCCAAGTTGCTGACCACGCATCCCACCGGTACCTACGAACTGGCGAAGGATGAAAAGGGACAACTGATTCTGGTAATTACCAATCCGAGTAAATTCTGGAGCGTTTCCCGCTATCTGGTGATTGAAGTGAAGTAACTTCGAGTGTCCGCATACTCTTCCGTATGCTAAAAAGAACGGTATTTCAGTGGAATACCGTTCTTTTTTTCTATATTTGCACCCGAACATTCAAGAATGTAAATCAATGAAGGAATTTGTAATATCTGAAGCGAAAGTAGAAACCGCCGTGCTGGTGGGCTTGATAACCCAGACGCAAGACGAGCGGAAGACAACTGAATATCTGGACGAACTGGAGTTCTTGGCACAGACTGCCGGAGCGACGGTCGTGAAGCGTTTTACTCAAAAACTGCCGTGCGCTCACTCGGTGACGTATGTGGGTAAAGGGAAACTGGAAGAAATCCGTGATTATATCCGTGCCGAAGAAGAGGAAGAACGTGAAGTGGGGATGGTTATCTTTGACGATGAACTGTCTGCCAAGCAGTTGCGCAATATCGAAGCGGAGCTGAAAGTGAAGATTCTTGACCGTACTTCACTCATTCTCGACATCTTTGCCATGCGTGCGCAGACCGCCAATGCCAAGACGCAGGTGGAGCTGGCGCAATACAAGTACATGCTTCCCCGCTTGCAGCGACTCTGGACTCACTTGGAACGTCAGGGTGGCGGATCCGGTGCCGGAGGCGGTAAAGGTTCGGTGGGTCTTCGCGGTCCGGGTGAAACCCAGCTTGAGATGGACCGCCGTATCATCTTGAATCGAATGTCGCTCCTCAAGGAACGTCTGGCGGAAATAGACAAGCAGAAGGCTACGCAACGCAAGAACCGCGGTCGTATGATTCGTGTGGCGCTGGTGGGATATACCAATGTTGGCAAGTCCACGCTGATGAACCTGTTAGCCAAGAGTGAAGTGTTTGCTGAAAACAAACTGTTTGCCACGCTTGATACTACGGTTCGCAAGGTGATAATAGACAATCTTCCTTTCCTGTTGTCCGATACGGTCGGCTTTATTCGTAAGCTGCCGACCGACTTGGTGGAATCTTTCAAATCCACCCTTGACGAGGTGCGCGAGGCGGACTTCCTGATACACGTCGTGGACATCTCGCATCCCGACTTCGAAGAACAGATTGCCGTTGTGGACAAGACCATCGCCGACCTTGGTGCCAGCGGAAAGCCGGGCATGATTGTTTTCAACAAGATTGATGCCTATACCTATGTGGAGAAGGCGGAAGACGACCTTACCCCCAAAACCAAGGAAAACATTACGCTTGATGAACTGATGAAGACGTGGATGGCGAAGTTGGACGATAACTGTATCTTTATCTCGGCGCGCGAAAAGACCAACTTGGAACAACTGAAATCGATTGTATATAATAAGGTACGCGAACTGCATGTGCAGAAGTATCCGTACAATGATTTTCTTTATCAGACATACGATGAAGAGTAGCCTAATTTTTCCTCCGAAAGCAACGGGAATTTCAAGAATAGTTTCTATCTTTGTCGTAAATGTAATTTCTAATCACTAAAATACAACCAACTATGGCAAATCCAGAGTTTCACTATCAGCCCATGTTCGACTTGGGCCCTGATAAGACAGAGTATTATTTGCTGACCAAGGACTATGTGTCGGTCAGTGAGTTTGAAGGCAAACCCATCCTGAAAATCGAAAAGGAAGGTTTGACTGCGATGGCTAACGCTGCTTTCCGTGATGTTTCTTTCCTGCTTCGTCGTTCTCACAACGAACAGGTGGCTAAGATTCTGAACGATCCCGAAGCCAGCGATAACGATAAGTATGTAGCCTTGACTTTCCTTCGTAATGCCGAAGTGGCAGCCAAAGGCAAGTTGCCTTTGTGTCAGGATACCGGTACGGCTATTATTCACGGCGAAAAGGGGCAGCACGTGTGGACGGGTTACTGCGATGAAGAAGCCCTTTCACTCGGTGTGTACAAAACTTATACCGAAGAAAATCTCCGCTACTCGCAGAATGCTCCGCTCACCATGTACGATGAAGTGAACACCAAGTGCAACCTTCCCGCTCAAATCGACATCGAAGCTACCGAAGGTATGGAGTATAAATTCCTTTGTGTGACCAAGGGCGGTGGCTCGGCCAACAAGACTTATCTGTATCAGGAAACAAAGGCCGTGTTGAACCCGGCTACTTTGGTTCCGTTCATGATCGAAAAAATGAAGTCGCTCGGTACTGCGGCTTGTCCTCCGTATCACATCGCATTCGTTATCGGCGGTACTTCGGCCGAAAAGAACTTGCTCACCGTGAAGTTGGCTTCCACTCACTACTACGATGAATTGCCTACCACCGGTAATGAATACGGACGTGCTTTCCGCGATGTGGAACTTGAAAAGCAAGTGTTGGAAGAAGCTCATAAGATTGGTCTCGGTGCCCAGTTTGGCGGCAAGTACATGGCTCACGATGTGCGCATCATCCGTTTGCCTCGCCACGGTGCTTCTTGTCCGATAGGTCTCGGTGTTTCTTGCTCGGCCGACCGCAACATCAAGTGTAAAATCAATAAGGATGGTATCTGGATTGAAAAGATGGACGACAAACCGGGCGAACTTATTCCGGCGGAACTCCGCGAAGCCGGCGAAGGCGATGCCGTGAAGATTAACCTTAACCAGCCGATGGCCGACATCTTGACGGAACTGACCAAGTATCCCGTGGCTACCCGCCTGTCATTGAACGGTACCATTATTGTAGGCCGTGACATTGCTCATGCCAAACTGAAAGAACGCATTGACAGAGGCGAAGACTTGCCGCAATACATTAAGGATCATCCTATTTACTATGCAGGCCCGGCCAAGACTCCCGCAGGTATGGCTTGCGGTTCGATGGGACCGACCACTGCCGGTCGTATGGACTCTTACGTAGACTTGTTCCAAAGCCACGGTGGCAGTATGATAATGTTGGCCAAGGGGAATCGCAGCCAGCAAGTGACGGACGCTTGTCAGAAGCACGGCGGTTTCTATCTCGGTTCTATCGGCGGTCCGGCTGCCATTCTCGCTCAGAACAATATCAAGAGCATCGAGTGTGTGGAATATCCCGAACTCGGCATGGAAGCTATCTGGAAGATTGAAGTGGAAGACTTCCCCGCTTTCATTCTGGTGGACGACAAGGGCAACGACTTCTTTAAGCAGTTGAAGCCTCGCTGTTCCTGCAAATAACAGATTCTTTGAATCTCCTCAATAAAAAAACTTGCCGGCATTCACGCATTTGAATGTCGGCAAGTTTTTTTATTTGGGAAGCGGACTTAGTATTCCGTTTCGTTGGCCAACTTCCAGAAAGCAAGGAAAGAGGCTTTGGTGATGTCCACCATCTTGTTCCAGTTACAACGTTCGGCATGGTCGCTCGGCATGTGGTAGTCGGGATGTCCGTCGGTATGATACCAAATGATGGGGATGCCGGCTTTGGCAAAGGTTCCGTTGTCGCTTCCTCCCACCGGATTGTCCCAAGCGCGATAGTCCGGTTCTAGTTGCAGGCCATAGGTCTCGATGTCATTTTTCAGCCAGTCGCCGAAGGTCGGATGGGCGGCGGTGTAGAAGTAAACAACGTGCATCGGTCGGGCTTCGTTGTTGTTACGGCCTATCATGTCGTAGTTCAAATAGCCTTTCACTTTTTTCAGTTCCGGATAGACTTGCGCAAAGTATCTGGAGCCGAGCAATCCTTTTTCTTCTCCGTCCCAAAAGGCGAAGATGACGGTACGTTCGGGTTGTTCGCCGGTGGCGAGGAAAGCGCGTGCCACTTGCAGGACGGCTTGCACGCCTGAGGCATTGTCGTCGGCACCGTTATAGATTTGGTCGCCCGCCAGCATCGGGTCGTAACCCAAGTGGTCATAGTGGGCGCCGATGATGACGATTTCGTTCGGATTCTTGCCGTCTATTTTGGCCAGAATGTTACGAAGGTCAAGTTTCTGATGCACACCCTGTTTCAATTTGCGGATGGAGTCGGGATGAACCTCCCAACGCTGTCCGCGCTTTTGGCGTTCGGCGTGCGCTACTTCAAAGGGTTGTGCGTAGCCGCTTTCAAACAGCGGTTGCAGTCCCATCTGCTTCAGACAGGAAATGATGTAGTTACCCGCTATGCGTCCGCCTTTCCAACCGGCTTCTCGGCCTTCCAGTTCGTCGCAAGCCAAGAAGCCTACATGAGCTTCGGCGGTGGCGCGGTTGATTGTCGCCACTCCTTTGGCTTCGGGTGTCGTTTTATTCTTTTTCGGTGATGCGGCATTCACGTTGGCGGCTCCTATCAGGAGCATGGCTGCCAAAAACAAATACTTTTTCATGTTTTTTACGAGGTTTAGAATGCGGCGCGGTACTTTCCTTCGTCCTTGTCCTCCAGCATGTTGAGGTAGGAGGTGTAGCGCGACTCGCTGATTAGATGTTGTTCTACGGCTTGGCGGACGGCGCAGCCCGGTTCGTGTCGATGGGTACAGTTTCCGTACTTGCAGCCGGCCGAATGTTCGAATATCTCCTTGAAGTAATGTCCCACTTCCTCTTCCTCCATGTCGAAAGTGCCGAATCCCTTGATGCCCGGTGTGTCTATCAGCCAGCCTCCGTTCGGCAGGGGAAACATTTCGGAGAAAGTGGTGGTGTGCATACCCTTGTTGTGATAGTCGGAAATTTCTCCCGTTTTTACGTCCAGATGAGGCAGGAGGGCGTTGATGAGCGTCGATTTGCCTACACCGGAGTTGCCCGACAGCAGAGTGACCTTTTCTGCCAGGTCGTTTCCGATGGCCTCGATGCCTTCCTGATGGAGTGCCGACACCTTGAAGCACGGATAGCCGATGTAAGTGTACAGGTTGATGAGTGCGTCCATGTATCGGGTTTCCTCTTCGTTGTATCGGTCGGTTTTGTTGAAAATCAGTTTGACCGGAACGCGATAGGCTTCGGCGGTGGCCAGAAAGCGGTCGATGAAGATGGTCGATGTTTCAGGATAGTTGATGGTAATAATCAGCATACACTGGTCGAGGTTGGCGGCCAGTATATGCGATTGTTTCGATAAGTTGGAGGCGCGGCGGATGATGTAATTCTTTCGGTCCTCTATTTCGTTGATAAAGGCCGTACCTTCGTTGTTTACGATGATGTGAACATAGTCGCCAACGGCGATGGGGTTGGTGCTTCGGATGCCTTTCAAGCGGAAGTTTCCTTTGATTTTGCACTCCACCGCTTGTCCGTCGTCCGTTTTTACCAGATACCAGCTTCCTGTGTTTTTGATGACTAATCCGCGCACGTCTTTCCTTTCTTGTTAAACAGTCATGATTTCTTTTTCCTTGGCGGCAAACAGTTCGTCAATGTTCTTGATGTACTTGTCGTGCAACTTCTGGAGTTTTTCTTCGCCGTTCTTCTGTTCGTCTTCGGGCATACCGTCCTTTACGGCCTTTTTGAGTTTATCCACTCCTTCGCGACGGGCGTTGCGTACACTCACTTTGGCGTTTTCGGCTTCGTTCTTACACTGTTTGGCCAGTTGTTTACGGCGTTCTTCGGTGAGTGGAGGAATGCCGATGCGGATGATTTCACCGTTGTTTTCCGGCATGATGCCGAGGTCGGAATCGATAATGGCCTTTTCGATGATGCGGAACATGCTCTTGTCCCACGGTTTGATGGCGATGCTGCGTGCGTCGGGGGTTGTCACGGCGGCTACATTGTTAATGGGAACCATACTTCCGTATGAATCCACGCGGATGCCGTCCAGCAAGCGGATGTCGGCTTTGCCGGCGCGGATGTGAGCCAATGATTCTTCCAGATACATGGTTGCCATATCCATTTTTTCCTGCGCCTCGTTGAGGCAAGTCTTAACGTCTGTCATATTCTTAGCAATTTAAGTTTGTATGTATTCTTCTCATGGAAAACAAAAGTAAGGTATTTTTTGCTTTTGTGCAATAATTCGGCAGAAAAAAGGTGTCGGCGACCTTAATATTTAGTGCGGTAATGGATTCTCGGAAAGAAGAAAAACGCTATCTTTGCCCGTGAATCATTGAAACAAACAACAAAATCATGGATATGATAAACGGAACATTAGGCGCATGGCTGCGGTCATTGACTGCGCAGCCCGACGATTGGGGGGTGACTCAACGCTTGGCCGTTATTGCGTTCATTCTGCTGGTGGCATGGTTGGCCGACCTCTTTTGCCGCAGAGTGGTGGTGCGTGCCATCCGTAAGCTCACCGCCAAGACTCAGGTAACTTGGGATGACTATTTGTTTAACGACAAGGTGCTTGGCGATGCCTGCCATCTGGTTCCTCCGGTGGTGCTTTCGGTGCTGTTGCCGTTTGCCCTTCCTGCCGAGCCGGTGTTGCTCGATTTCTTTCTCAGGCTTTGCACGGTGTATATCACCGTTGTGACCGTGCGGCTTGTCTGCTCTTTCCTGACTTCGCTTTATACCATCACCAACGAGCACGAGCAGCTTCGCAAGCGTTCCATGAAGGGGTTTTACCAGATGTTGAAACTTGTGGTTGTCTGCATCGGGGTGATTGTCATAGTCAGCACGTTTATCGATAAAAATCCGATGGACATACTGATGGGGCTGGGAGCTTCGGCGGCTATCCTTACTTTGGTGTTTAAAGATACCATTATGGGACTTGTGGCGGGTGTCCAGCTCACGGCGAACGATATGCTCCGTCCCGGCGACTGGATAACGATGCCCAAGTATGGAGCCGACGGCGAGGTGCTTGAAGTAACCCTGACCACCGTGAAGGTGCAGAACTGGGACAAGACCATCTCCACCATTCCGCCCTATGCGTTGGTGAATGACTCTTTCCAGAACTGGCGCGGCATGTGGGAGAGTGGCGGTCGTCGGGTGAAACGTTCGCTCAATATCGACATGCACACCGTCCGTTTCTGTACGGAGGAAGAAATGGCGGCTTATCTCCGGGAAGAATGGATGCAGGGCTTCGAGCGTACGGGGGACAAGGAAGTGAATTTGTATGTGTTCCGTCACTATGTGGATTATTACCTGCATCATCATCCCAAGGTGCATCAGCGGCTGACGATGATGGTTCGTCAGCTTCAGCCCACCGCCGATGGGCTGCCCATCGAGTTGTACTTCTTTTCCGATGGCATCGCGTGGATACCCTACGAACGTCTTCAGGCCGAGGTGTTCGAGCATCTCTTGGCCGTTCTTCCCGCTTTCGGACTCAAGGTGTTCCAACGTCCTACGGGCTTGGACTTGCAAGGGCTGAAAGGATGACCGAGCGCGGAGAAGCCGCTTACGAGTGTAGCTCCAGAATAAATCGCGTCCCTTTCTTGTATTCCTCGTCCAGCCGGAGCGTGCCGTTCAGTTTGTAAGCGATGAGGGCGCAGGTGGGCAGGCCGAGTCCGTCGCCTTGGGTCAGGTCGTGCACTTCGTTGAAAGGCTTGAACAGGTTGGCGCGTTTTTCAAGGGGGATGCCGGTTCCCGTGTCTGTCACGATGAACTGTCCGGAGTGAGCGCTGCGCTTCTTGAACTCCAGCGAGATTTTTCCGCTTTCGGTGTGCCGGGCGGCGTTGCGCAACAGATAGAGCAAAACATACTCCAACGCTTCGGCGTGGGTGCGGACATTTACGCGCGGCACGTTCAGGGCGACCGTTACTTCGGGTCGGAAAGTCTCTTTCGCTTTGTCCATGATGCTTTCGCACAAGGTGCTGATGTTCAAATCCTTCGTTTCGTAGTATTCCTCGCGGCTGTTTTCCAGTTCCATGTAACGGGCGGTGTGCGACAGCAGCGCTTTGAGGCCCTCCATGTGTCGCTCTGCCTCGTTGCCCGCGGCGATGGCATCGAGCGAAGGAGTGATTTGCTCGCCGATTCGGTGGATGAAACGGCTTTTCTGTTCGTTGTTGTCGTTGGCGAAAGCGAGGCTTTGCTTCAATTTCTTGATTTGGCGCGTGTGCTTCACCATTACGCCGATGAAAAACAACAAGCCGCCGGCCAATGCCGCCGCCAGCACGCACAAGGTGACGATGATGCCTTGCTGGCTGCTGATTTTCTGTTCTTTCTGCCGGAGAGTGGTTTGGGAGTCGGCATATTCATTTTGCAGGGATTGCAACTCTTGCGCCGCTTTGACCGACTTGACCGAGTCCTGCCAAGCGGTGTAGAGTTTGTCCATCGCTCGTTCAAGGGCTTGGTTCCCGGTCGTTTGGGCGTGTTTCAGCATGTCCTTGTAGCAGGCGGCTATGTCTTGTTCATTCTTTCCGGCGGTTCGCTTGTTCACCAGTTGCCGGTAGCACAGCAGGCTCTTGTCCGTTCGTCCGAATTTTTGGTGATAGTCGGCTTGAGCCATCAGCAAGTCTTCGTCCGCTATGGCCGATCGGGCCTGTGCGGCATAGCTTTCCATCCTTTCCAGCTGCTCTTTGCAGCGTTCGTCGTTTTTCAACCTCAGGTACATACGCAGTCGTTCCTTGCTCACTTGGTAGTGCAGGTCGGGAGCTTGCTTCTTGGTTTCCGCTTCATGGCGCGCGATGGCGGCGTCGAGGTCGCGGCAGGTGGCGAAAGCCTCCTTCCATTCATGGTTCTCTGTTTGGCGGATGCTGGTTTGGATGCCGTTTTCTATGGTTTTACGGATGTCTTTATCTTGGGCTTGTCCGGTCATTGTGACCGATATAAGCGACAATATGAATAAAATTTTCTGCATCGTGATGGTTCGTTTGGTTGCAAATATAGGGAATCTTTCCTTTATAATCAAAAAAAGCCTTACCTTTGTTGGAACAAACAAGAAAAAGTGATGAAGAAAGGATTGAGTCACGTTTCGACTTTGATGGTATCGAAGCGTTATACCGCTCTTGAGATGGGAAGCGGTGACATGGAAGTATTCGCCACCCCCGCTATGGTGGCGTTGATGGAAAATGCCGCCATGATGGCGGTGGTTGATAATCTGCCCGAAGGCTCCACCACGGTGGGAGCGATGATGCACACATCGCACGTCAAGCCGTCGCCCGTTGGCGAAGAGGTGCGTGCCACGGCTGTGCTTACCGAGGTGGAGGGCCGCAAGCTCACTTTCTCGGTCAAGGCGGAAGACGGTCAAGGCGTGATTGGCGAAGGAACGCACGTCCGCTATGTGGTGGACAGGGAGCGGTTTCTCGGTAAGTTATGACGTGCGAACGGTTACGCTCCTTACGTAATATCTTTCAGAACGGGTTCACTCCCGTCACCTGCTTGCAACCCGCTGACAATCAACGCATCGATGTGAAGGGAGAGTGAAAAAACTCCTTTCACCCTTTCACTCTCGTCCGGGTGCGCTGCCGGAAGTCACCCATCGCGATGTTTTGCGAAACTCGGAATCGGATGAAGCGTTCGTGCCGATGTGAAACGGTGAAAGGAGTTTTTTAAGCTCCCTTCACATGGACGCTCTGATAATCAGTGCATTGAAAGGCGGTGAAAAGAGTGAATGCAATGTGTGTGAAAGTCTGTGGAGTGTCACTTCCACGAAGATGATTATCATTTAGTGCCTGCTAAAAAACTTTTCTTTTTACTTCAAGGAGTTTTAGAAAAACTCTTGGGTGTTTCACTTCATTCATGGCGGCGAAATAAAAATATGCGGTGAAATAATTTTTCTCACTGACACTCTGATAAAAAGCTCCCGGCAGGGTAACTTCACAGCTTGCTGCCGGGAATAGGTTGTGATAAAATAAATATGTGTTATTCTTTATTATTTACATCTACATCACGTACGCAACGGATTACTGTGATAGTTATCTGTTTGGGATCAGCTAAGTATAATTGAGAGGTACTACCTCCCACAGAAAATCCAAAAATACGTTGTGAATTATAATACCATGCCGTACATGAATAACCACCCACTCCGTTATTTACTACATAGTTGCATTTTCTGCATACATAACGGCTAATTCACGTTGGTTGGGCATACGCCATGTTCCTTTGTCACTTCCATCTTCTTTTTCAGAATACTCAGCACATGGTGTCCAACCTTGCATATTTGAGGGAACCGCGCCGTTACCTCCCAACGTGAATGGGATATTATCTTTCTTGAGAAGATTTGCTGGTACAAAGTCCTTAGCCATTTGGAAACTCTTGTAGAGTTTGTTCATATCACCAAAATTGAGATGATTTCCTTTGTATTGCGCCTTATCCACGGGAGTTAACTCCGCATTAACTATTTTGCTTCGGAAGTTTTTGTCGTCTAAGTTCGGAAAAGTAAATGTGTGACTATCCGAATCGTATTTTTGTAATTTAGGAGTTTTCTTTGTTGTTTCATTATCAGAAAAATAATAAGCAGATTTTCCGTTATCATTTGTTTTAGTAGGATATGCGGTTCCCAATGTACGGACGCAGCGAATTCTGTAATTTCTATTACCTTCCGTCGGACCGGTGGAGCATCCCTCTTCTGCCCAAAAAGTTCGGATGTCGCTGGTAAGATAATGAAAATAACTAACTTCTTTATTTTTATCTACATTAGAGGGATCTGCCACTAACAAACGATTCATTAATGGGGTTGTTAAGGAGGCTGCACCTAAGTATATGTCATACATTTGTTCGGAAGCCGGGAGATACCATTTCATTTCTTCCGGTTGTAAATACCCGTCACCGTTTTCATCGCGGTTGCGAGCGAGGCAATCTGCGATGGCTTCATTTGTGTACTTGATTTGACGAAGGGTTGACAGACCTGATTCATTTTCCCAACGTGCCTTATAATCACTATCTGTAGGTTTCGCATAGATTGGGCTTTCTACTTCCATATATGACTTCCATTCAGTATTTTTGCTTATGCCAAGAGCCATATATTGGTTGTAGTATCCGTTATCGGTTGTCAGGTATTTTCCTTTTTTATAGTTATATCCATTTTCCTTTTCAACATATTTCATTCTATTTACATTATCTGTTTGTTTATTATGCTGCCATCCGTTTATGGCATTGTTCGTTTCCCAAATCGGATAACCGGTTTCATTCTCGTGTTCCACTCCTAAGGCGAATCCGGATTTGTAGAAAGTCTGGATGGACTTTTGAGTGATATACACGTTCCCTTGCGAATAATGGCTCTGCTTATCGCTTGTACTTTTTGTGTTTAAGTCGAGAATGACGGAACGGTTGTCTTTATTCACAAATTCGTTCCAATTTGTCAATCCCCAATCTGTATCTGTATTTGTATTGTCGGTTGGATTCTGCTCATAATAGTATTCCTTTACAAATACAGTGAATTCTTGCTTCTGTCCTGTTTTCATCCTTTTTACATACTGCGCCAGTTCATAGAGATTCATTAATGGAGTTGTTCCATAGTCACCGTTTAATCGTTTTTCGTTGGAACAATAATCTTTATTTATTTCAATAGATGTATTAGGCATCTGACCCCCATCCCATTTAAGTTCTGGATTATAAAAAGCCAATTTCCCATTTTTTGTAGCTCTGAACTGAATCCAGTTTAAGAGGCTTTGGTTGTATGTAAAATTACCGAAAGTTTTATTATCTATGTTGTCATAATTTCCATGCGGAGTAGTTACTCGGAAAAGAAAGGGCTTATCCTCTACATTTTCAATTTTGATATTAAAGACATGATTATGGCAGTCCAGATTGAACATGTAGTTGCTTCCTATCATATCGATGACATCGCCGTCTATGCCGGGGATGTTATCATTATCTTGTGTTACTTTGGTTACGATGTTATCCACTCCATTGACGGTAATGGTGTAAGTGTAATGTGTATTGCGGTATACATTAAAGTCGTCAATGTCAGGATTACCATTTTTTTTCTTCTCCTCCCAAATGAATCATGTATTCCATATCGGCATAGCGATCTACGCCGTTGTGTTCCGTTGCAGGATTATTCAAGTCTGTAACTTTATCTTTTATCATCTTCAGCTTACCCTTCAGTTTGATGTAGGTAGCGTTGTCTTCCACATACTTGAATTTACCATTTTCTTTATTATCATTATCGGCGGGTGTTTCACGCATAGCATATGTAAAGTTCGTCTCTGGAATGTCGCATGCGGCCTTTCGATTTTCTAACATATAGAAATCGAATCTATAATATTCTTCCTTCTCATTATATGATTCGGGTGTCTCCGTTTGTGTTTTAGCATAATTATCAGCATCATAGTTTTCCTTGGGCAGAAGACTTGACTGTAAGGGCAGATAATTACTTTCCCAATTCGTCAGTTCAAACGATTCTAAGTCCTTTCCTTGTTTTACCAAAAACGTGATTTTTGCGAACAATCGTTGCAATTGGATGGTTCCATCGGTACAATTTCCATCGCGATTTATGTTGCAAAATGCTTCATCAGAGTTATTTTTGCCTTTGGGAATGAAATAGCCACTCATCGGAATGGATGCCTTTTCCGAAAATTGATAATACTCAGGTTGTGTATTTTCAAAACTTATAGTTACTTCTTTTAACTTTTCTATACTCTTTACTTGTTCCAGAGTATCTTTATAAGATTTGTTCAAAGTGTTATTATCTACATTGGCAAAACCGTAAATGTATTTTTTACCGCTGGTAATGTTGAGAGTAACCGTACCGGATGTTCTCTTATCATCATGATTATGTTTTATGGTTGCTTTCTTTTCAGACGGCGAACTTTTTTCAAACAGCATTTGGTTATTATTATCTCGTTTAAAATAGAAAGATGCTTCAAGTTTCTTGCTGTTGTCAAAGACGAGGATGTAGAGATCCGCCATTTCACGTTCTTGTTTTTCTGTGAGTGCGCATGATTCCATTTTTCCCATTTCGGGAATAGAGAACGGCGAGGCTGTCTAACAACCAAAGTTAGGCAGTCTCTATTTTAATACACAAAATCAGCAGATTTAGGCTGCATTTGCCACTACTGATATAAGCTTTGGGTAAAAGTTTAAAAGAGTGTTCGTATAAAACTGTTTCGCAGTTGCTGAAGGCAAAAATTTGTTCAAAAAAGAGGATTTTGCCCATGCTTGGGCAAGTTTCCTCAGATTATTGGCAAGTGCTTTCAGTCCGAAGTCGATTTTCGCTCCGGTAAGCCCCTTAAGCCTAAATCGTCTGAATCTGCCACATTCCTTTATCTGGCCGAACACTGCCTCCGGCTCAATCGGGCGTTTGCTCCTATGTTTCAGTCCATGCTCGCTTGTAAGAAGTTCTCTTGCCCTGGCTTTATAGTCATCAAGTGTGTGGTTTACTTCTATCTGCCGGTCTCGCTTTGATTTGTGACATTGTCCCCTTAGGGGGCAACCCTGACATCGGCTCGCCCTGTATACACTGACTGTCTGTTGGTAACCGCTTGCAGTATAGCGTTTTTCATGACGGATAAATTTCATTTTCTGTCCCATCGGGCAGACATAGAAGTCATCATCGGGATTGTAGAAAAGGTTTGACACTCTGAAAGGATTGTTTCGGTAGCCGCGCCGCTGCTCGACATGGAACATGTTGTATTTGACATACGGGGTTATGCCGTTTCGGAACATGTACTCATAGTTCTCCTCCGAGCCGTAACCGCTGTCGGCAACGATTTCCTCACTTTGCATACCGTATCTGTTTTTGAACGATTCCAGATAGCCGATCATCGTGAGAGTATCGGTAGGTCGCTGATAAATTCCAAAGTTGGTTATAAACTGCTCCTCAGTGGATATCTGCACATTATAACCGGGTTTAAGCTGACCGTTGAGCATAGCGTCCTCTTTCATGCGCATGAAAGTGGCGTCGGGGTCGGTCTTGGAGTATGAGTTGCGGGAACCCATGGCTTCGAGCTGCTCCTTATATCGGTTCATCCTCGGCACAGCGTCCGTCTCTATCTGTTTGAGGGCCTTGCAATCTTCCTTACTCAGGTTATCTGCATCAACCTTTTCCTTGATGCGTTCAACTCTTTTTGCAACTTCTTCGGCCGTAAGTTCCTCAGACACGGGATTCTCCTGATTTTCAATAGCGTGACTCTGTTCTATCTGACTGAGCAGAGCCTCGGTTTTAGCCTTGAGTCGGGCATCGTATTTCTCTACCGAACCGCGCCATACAAACGTGTACTTGTTGGCAACCGATTCTATCTTAGTCCCGTCGACATACTGTACTTTCAGCGACACAAAGCCTTCTTCATGGAGTAGCTTGACCACTTGGGTAAACACCGCATCAAAACCAACCTTCAACCGTTTGCCACGATAATAATTAATAGTGCGGAAGTCGGGACGCTTCATGCCTGCAAGCCACATAAAATAGATATCCCTTCTGAGAAGGTCCTCAATGCGTCGCGAGGAGTATACATTGCTCAGATAGGCGAATACCAATACCTTGAGCATCATCTTAGGGTTAAAGGCACTGTTGCCGCCACCCCGATAGGTCGAGAGGATATCGCTGATGTCAAGACGGTCTATGACTGCATCAACCACCCTTACCATGTGATTTTCAGGCACGAGCTCATCCAGAGACGGTGGAAGAAGCAGATTTTGTTTTCTATTGTCGGATTTTATCGCTAACTTTGCCATGCTATGTTATGATTTGCAGTTGTTTATTCGCAATACAAATATACTGAAAATCTATGACATGGCAAAGGCTTTCATACTGAATTTCAGCGCGAAAGCCTTATTTTTTTAGACCGTTTAAACTATCAAAAGAGACTGCCTAAACTTGTTAGACAGCCTCCCCCCATTTATAAATCGGAAATTTTGGATTTATAATTAATTGTAGTAGGCTTGCAAAAAATGAATTTCCCTTTTATCTCATATTTTATATTAGTTGCAACGTTGGTTACCAACAATAGATATGTTAAAGTGATTTTTTTTATTGTTATTTCTCCTTTTACCTCTAAATGTTTGTGAGGTGGAATAATAAATTCAGGTGATAATTCGTGTAGATTAGATATTATGGTTTCCTCGTTATTATATGTATAATTATCTGTGGATTTCTCAATAGTACCATCTTCCCATATTTCTATTGCTATAGGAATCTGTATATTATTAGATGGCTGGAAACTATTTTCTGATGTGAAGTGATATGACTCTTGAAAATTCTGATAAATATTATAACGTGGTGCTATAATATCTGTATCTCCATTATTGCTGACTGATATTTCTGTTAGGCTTTCTTTTATATAGTTTATACCATCATTCTCTTCCAATGAAAAAATGATATTGTCATATTGATATATATCTTCTTCGTTTTTATTACAAGAACACAATGTACATAAAAAAATCAGATATATAAAAGGATTCAGTATGATGAATGATTTTGGTTTCATATTGTTATATTTTTTGATTTGAAGTGTATGTGGATGGCATTTCCAATTAATGTGTCATTCTGAACGATACGAAATCTGTTTACATCCGCTTTAATCTTCACAGAATTCTGCTTAGCTCAGAATGACACATACTATGATAGTTTTTTTATCATGATACCCCCGTATAGTTATTTTCTTCGGTTAGAAATTTGTACCATCTAAAATAATTTCTTTACGGCTTAAAGGAGTAATTTCTATATTTCTGGTACTTAAAACTGTTCCAAGTGGATAAGTCTCTAATATAACTTTATTGTTGGTATAACCGACACCTTCATACATTCCCTTAATTTTTATTGATACATTGTCTTCATTTCTGAGATGTAAAGTATATGGAATTCTCATTCTATGTCGGTAACCTGTATACGACATCTTTGTAATAAGTCCTGCTTCCGCTATAAATTCAATTTGGTCTTGAATCCTTGTAGTTTTAGATGATGATTCAGTATACTCAGTTTCTGTAACATATTCCGTTCCAAATTCAAATCCTGTACCTACTGACAAAATTTTAAATAATTTAACTGATAGGCTCGGCTTTGCTTTTTTGGTCGTAGTTACTTTTTTATATTCTTTGAAGTAAATGCTATCATTATATGATTTGTCAATGGTTACAGTCCAAGTCATATCTTTATTGCTATCATTGGTTGCAATCCTTTCTTCAATCTCTATGTCATCAGTACTAATAATGCTTGCACCAGTTGTTGTGGTAGTAATGGAATCGATTTCCCAAATTCCTTCGGGAACGAAAGTAAATTGTTGGCTTATGCTTTTATCGGTTTGGGAAAAATATAAACTTCCATCACCAGCTGATAAAGAATAATAAAAGATGTCCCAATAATTATCACCATTGCTTCCTAATATATCTTGATTTTCCATTATGAATGCATTGCCATCATTTGACTTTGCAAAATCCCACGAAAAGCCGTATAAACTTGTTGTGCTTTCGCTTTTTGTATATAAAACATATCGGTCTGGATCACTTGAATATGAACCAATTCCAATAGGGGCATGTTCGCTCTCATCGCAACAAGTGTAAATAAGGTACGGGATTCCTGTAGATGCTGGCAATACTTTGATATAAAATAATTGATCAACATTACCTTCATTATATTCAGCAAGTTTAATCTCTTTTCCTTTACCATAGTTTTGAAGAGTATTTTTATTTCCTGCATTTGCAGATCTAATGCGTAGCTTAACTTCGTTTAAGCTATATAGTTCATCAGATAGCTCAGAATCATATTCTAAACTATATGTCTCAGGTTTTTGTGGAAAATCTTCAGGATTCAATGGATGGATAATTGAATCATTATCCACAGATAAACTTCTACTTGTCACGACACTTGATTCTTTTAATGTAATATCATCAAGTGTAAATTCGTTTTGACATGCTGTGAAGAACCATGTAACACAGCCGCTCATTAGTAAATACTTTAAGTTCATAATGTTAAAATTAAGATTTGCTTACTCTTTAGCTTTTCAGCATCTGCTCCTTTAATCAGGGTGGTCTGAATTATTAACTAGTAAATTATATTTCAAGTACTCAAAAATGTTCTTGGCTCCTTCGTATGGTACATAGTAGCAAATAACAAATAATAATATAAGTATACATGTGATGATGGTGATGCCATGACGGATAAATCCCGAAGGCATATCTCCAATAATCTTGCGTACTTTTTCGCTTCTCAATTCTATTTTGACTATATCATTCATGGCTGTTGTTGGTTAGTTCCCAAGTTCCAATTGATTCTTCACTAAGTGGAAGTATGCGCCTTTCTTTTCGATGAGACTTGCATGATTTCCTGTTTCCAAGATTTTTCCATGTCCCAATACGATGATTTGGTCGGCATTCTTCACCGTACTCAGTCGGTGAACCACCACTACTACGGTGCGTCCTTGATAGAAATCATTCAGATTTTCTACGATGACCCGCTCGTTCTCGGCATCCAATGCGTTGGTCACTTCGTCCAGAAAGATATAACGAGGATTCTTATATACAGCACGGGCTATCAGGATGCGTTGTTTCTGTCCTTGACTAAGCCCTACACCGTCCCTGCCGATTTTGGTATTGAACTTCAACGGAAGTCCCATGATGTAGTCATAGATGTTGGCTATCTCGGCAGTCTGCTTCAAACGTTCCTTGTCTATTTCCCCATCATCCACAGCGATGTTCCTTGCAATACTTTCCGAAAAGATAACTCCATCTTGCAGTTTCTCCCATTCCTCAGAATGGTTCTTGCAAGATGTTAAACATAAAATTATACCTATTATATATATGTAGTATGGTTTCATTAATTACCTCCTTAAAGATTAATGTTGAATGTAGTAATGACATATTATACCGCAATAATAAAAAAGGTACGGTCTACCCATTATAAGCGAGGCGAGTGGTATGAGTGCCCAACAACAATAATGTGCATCCCGTACCATTGATACAGGCGTACACATCCGTTGTTGTTTAAAAGATACCACTCTTTCGCTTATCGGATGGAACGTATTATATGGAAATACTTCTGTGCTTCCTACATTCGTTTGCAAAATTATATAAATTTCTGCATCATTCTGTAATTAATGATAGACTTTAACATCGATTACAATAAAAAAGGCAAATAGTTGATATACTATCTGCCTTTTTTGTAGACCTGGGGAGAATCGAACTCCCGTCCAAACGAGGAAATCATATGCTTTCTACATGCTTATCTTTGCCTTCATTTTTCGAGTACAAGCAAGACCAAAGCCACCAACTTGCACCTTATCCTCTAAAATTTCGGAAGAATCGCAAGGAAGGATTCTACCTATTCCCGATTTTGCTGTGCCACTTTGCCAAACGCTTCGGAACAAGAGCTTTTGAGTGACATCCCGTTTCCGCCACTGTGGCAGAAATAAAGGTAATTTACTGTTCTTCGATTACGCTGCGAGAGCATAAGTATTGTTGCCAGATAATAGCTTGATAACTGGGATTAAAGTGCCAATCACCAACGCACTGCATGCTTACATACCATTCCAACTCGCTGTCAATTCCAGTCAAGCCCATGAATGATGTTGCAAAGATAGAGAATCTTTTGGAAAGAGACTAATTTTATTTGCTAATATATCTTATTCTATCAAAGAACATCAAACTGTTAAATATTTTAAGAATTGAAAATATCATAAAATATAATAAAGAATAAAATCAGCTCAGAATTAAATATGGGGTGTAAAAGTGGGTGTATAACTTGTAAGTGATTGATTTTTAAGGTTTATTTTATACCTGGAGGCTCTCGTCGAAGCGGTAAAGCCGGCGCACATATTCCTTGAGCGCCTTCGTACGTCCCTCGGCCAGCGCGGCGTTGTGCTTGTAGGGCGCTTCGGGCGAGGCG